>PKYG01000077.1 GCA_003132585.1 Actinomycetota bacterium | reverse complement strand
CTGCCGGAGTCCGACGAGGCATTGCTCGGAGAATGCGACGTGACCACGTTTCGCGCTCACGGTCCGGGAGGCCAGCACGTCAACACGACCGACAGCGCCGTACGCCTCAAGCATCGCCCCTCCGGCGTGGTCGTCACGTGCCGCCGCGAGCGCAGTCAGCATCTCAACAAGACGATCTGTCTGCGACGGCTGCGCGAGAAGGTCGCGGCGCTGGAGTACGAGCCGCCGCTGCGTGTGCCGACGAAACCGAGCGCGGCGGCGGCTCGCCGACGGCTGCAGGAGAAGCGGCGCCGCGCGCGGCTCAAGCAGGAGCGGGCGGCTCCGAGGCCCGAGGAGTGACGTCCGCCGCCGCCCGCGCGTCTGGCGCGCGCGGCGCGGCGCCGTGACACCGTGGTAACGTAGTGGGGAACGGACAAGCTGGTCTGGAGGTTCCCGGGCGCGTGTCGCCGCCGCAATCATTACCCCCCGACGCCACTGCCGGCCCGGCGCGATCGCGCTCACGGCTGCGCGCGCTCGTCGCGCGGGTGCGACATATGCGGCTGTTCTGGCTGATCCTGTTGCCCATCCTCCTGATCGCCGCCGTGACGCTGGCGATGCAGGCCCTCGGCATCGTCACGTGGGACGCTCCGGCGCACCTCTACAAGATCGCCCTGGTGCGCCGCTACCGGGCGTTCTTCTGGGACAACAACTGGTACGGTGGCGCCTATCAGGTGGCGAGCTACGGCTTCATCTTTTACTGGCTCGCCCAGTTCGTGAGCTACAAGCTCCTTGTGGTCGTCTCGGCGGGCCTGATGCCGTTCTTCTTTTACCTCTACTTGCGCCGCTCACACGGCAGCGCGAGCTACTGGCCTGCGGTCGTGCTCGCCGGCGTCCTCGCCATCTACCTGATCAACGGCCAGGACCCGTTCGTGCTCGCGATGTCGCTGATGATGCTCGGCATGGTGCTGCTGGTCCACCGGCAACCGCTGGCCGGCGCCGTGTTCACGGGAATCGCCATCTTCACCAATCCACTGGCGTTCGTCACCGGGGCGGTGTTCCTGATCGCGGAGTTCATCTCACGGCGCGACGAGCGGCGGCGGTTCATCCGCTTCGCGGTGTACCTGCTGCCGATCGTCGTCGTGCGCATCCTCCTCGGCGTCGTGTTCGCCGAGCAGTCGACCTACATCTACCCCTATGTCGAAGTCATCCACTTCGCCGGCTTCGGCATGCTCGGTTTCTTCCTCGCGCGCATGTCGGTCGACCCGGCGCGCCAAGCCAAGCAGGTGTTCTTCCTCACCTATGCGACGGTCGCTTGCCTTATGGCGTTCGTCCCCAACAACCCGGTGGGCAGCAATATCGGGCGCACCTTCTTTCTCTTCGGCCTGCCGCTCGTGCTCGACATCCGCAAGGTGTACGCGCCCAAGTGGATCACCGTACCACTCATCGTCGGCGTCGCCTTCGGCCAACTGACACCGCCCGTGCTCCACTACTTTCACATGGCCGAGATCCAGTCGACCAAGCCCGCCTTCTTCACTCCGGCGCTGGCGTTTGCCAACGAGCACTACGATCCCAACTTCCGCTTCCATATCGTCGCCCTCGACACGCACTGGGAGGCGTACTACTTCTCGATCGACGGCTACGCGATCACGCGCGGCTGGTACCGGCAGGCGGACGCTCTTCACAACAAGGTGCTCACCGGCGACTTCAACGCCGCGCAGTACGTCGCCTGGCTCAAGAGCATGGGCGTCAAGTACGTGTTCCTGCCACACGCCCCGCTGGATTGGAGTGGGCCGAAAGAGGCGAGCATCCTGGCCTCGTCGTTGCAGTTCGTCGAGGTCTATTCGAGCCCTGACTGGACGATCTATCGTCTCCGCGGCGCGCAGCCGATGGCGGTCTCCCTCGGCGGCACCAGGGATGCAAACGTGGTCTACATGGATCACGAGTCGCTCTACCTGAAAGTCCCCGCCGCGGGGCGCTACCTCATCAAGGTGAGCTACTCACCTTTCTGGGAGATCATCGGCGGCGTCGGCACACTATCGGCCGGCCCCGACGGTTTTCTCGTTCTGCAGGCTACCGAACGAGGGCTGTACGGTCTGCGCGTGAATGTGACGCTGGCGGAGAGCCTGCACCAACTCGCGCTATGAGGCCGTGCGGTCGTCTTGCAATGGTATGAGGCTATCGTTAGAGTGCCTGATTGGATTGCCCGGCGCCCATTTCGGCAGCCGCCTCGCCAAGGTCTCCGACGGCACGTCCTCGACGAGGCATGCCGTCGGACCTCTATGGCGTGACGGCCGGCGGTCGCGGCGTCGGTGCGCGAAGCAAAACTGGTTCGGAGGGTCGATGTCTGACGCAACACCGAAGTGGCAGCGCAAGAGCCGGGGCCGCGACCTCAGCGGGCTCGGTTGGCTCGAGGCGGAGATCCTCCGCATCGTCTGGGACAAGCGCCAGGTCACCGTGCGCGACGTCTATGAGGAGCTCCGCCTGCGGCGGCGGATCGCGTACACGACCGTCATGAGCGTGCTTCGCAACCTCGCCGCCAAGGGTTTGCTCGAGCAAGACAAGAGCGCCGCCGCATACATCTACACGCCCAGCGTCACCGACGAAGAGGTCGCGTGCGGCATCCTCGACGCGCTCGTCGACAAGATCATGGGTGGGCGCGTCGAACCGCTTATTCTGTATCTGCAGCGGAGCATCGTTAAGTAGGAGCGCGGCGCCGGGAGGTCGAACGTGAGCGATCCGACAGTTCTCATCCAGGCCCTCGTCGACGATCTTGTCGCCGCCGACCCTGTGCTGGCGACACGGCTCGGTCTCACCGCCGGCATCGACCGCCTGCCGTCGCACAGTCCCGCCGCGATCGACGCGCTCGTGCGCAGCGTCAAGGCGCGTCTGCCCGAGCTCGAAACGATCGCCGCGAGCGACAGTCTTGAGCACGCCGTCGATGCGTTTGCCGGCACGCAGATGGTGCGCCGCGTGCTCCGTGACTTCGAACTTCGCGCTGTGCATCGCACCAAGCCGTCGCTGTACCTGGACGCGGCGGACGGCCTGCTGCTCCTGATGATGCGCGAGATCGCGCCACTCGACGACCGGCTGGCGGCGCTCGACGCCCGCTTGCGCGCATTGCCGGGTGTGTTCGAAGAAGCGAGGAGCAACCTCTCCGGGCCGATCGCCAGGGTGTTCGTCGAATCGGCCCTCGACTACGCCGCCGGCGTCGCCGAGATGGTCACCGACACGGTGCGCGAGTTTGCCACCGCCTCCGGCCGCGAGGGCATGCTCGACGCGGCGTCGCGGCTGGCAGCGGACGCCGTCGCCGGATTCCGAACGTTGCTCCACGACCGCCTCCTGCCGGCCGCCGTGGACGCCTGTGCCGCCGGCCGCGCCGTCGTCGACGACGTCCTTCGTCACGAGCACGTGCTGGATAGGTCGCCGGACGAGATCGCCGCCACGGGGCGCGCGGTCATGGACGAGACGCGGGCGATGATGGCGGCGCTCGCCACTGAGATGGGCCACGCGAGCGTCGAAGACGCGGTCGCGGCGATCCAGACCGCACATCCGGTGGCCGACGATCTGGTCGCAAGCTATGCACGCGCCGTGGCGGACGCCCGCCGCTTCGTGATCGAGCGCGATCTGTGCACGCTGGCCGCCGGCGACCGCTGCATCGTCGGACCGACGCCACCCTCGCTACGGGGCATCCTGCCGTTCGCCGCCTACGACCCGCCCGGTCCCTACGCCGCCGAGCAGGTCGGCTTCTACTGGGTAACGCCGCCCGAGGCGGGTCTCAACTCGGCCAAGCTCGACGAGGCGCTCACGGCGCATCCGTACGCTTCGCTCTCTACGGTCAGCGTCCACGAAGCGTACCCCGGCCATCACGTGCAGCTCACGCGCGCCAACCTCGCGCCGACGTTGGCGCGTCGCGTCGCATGGCTGCCTTCCGGCGCCTCGCTACTCGTCGAGGGGTGGGCCTTCTACTGCGAGGAGATGATGGAGCGTGAGGGCTTCCTCGCTTCTCCCGAGGTCCGCCTCATGCGACTCAACGATCAGATCTGGCGGGCGTGCCGCGTGGTCATCGACGTCGAACTCCACCTGGGCCGCATGAGCTTCGCCGATGCCGTTGGCTTGTTGCAGACGACGGCGCACATGGGCCGCCACGAAGCGGAGATGGAGTGTCGCTGGTATGCGGAGTCGCCCGGTCTGCCGATGAGCTATCTGATGGGCAAGCTCGAGGTGCTTGCGCTGGCGCGCGAGTACGCGCGCCAGCGCACGACTGCGCTCAAGACTTTTCATGACGAACTACTCGACTGGGGTTCGCTGCCGCCGCGTGTGATCGCCTGGGGCATGGGGCTCGGCGAGCGCCCGTTCTGACCGCGTCCGCGGACCCTCAGGCCCTGCGCGCGACGCTCTCCTCGACACCATACTGACACACGCGGTCGCGACCGTCGGCCTTGGCGCGGTAGAGCGCCTTGTCGGAGAGTTCGAGCAGCTCGTCGACAGTTGTCGCGTCGCGCGGGCAGGTCGCCACGCCGGCGCTGACCGTGATGCTCAGAGTACCCGGCAGCCCAAGGCCGGTGTAACGCCACTGGCCCACGGTATGCCGCAACCGGTCGGCCATCGAAGCGGCGTTCTCGCCCGGCGTGTTGGGCAGGAGCATGACGAACTCCTCGCCGCCGTGGCGAGCGCAGATGTCGTCGGTGCGCACGGCGTCCTGCATGATCGCCGACAGCGCCTGGAGCACCCGGTCTCCATTGGAGTGGCCGTAGGTGTCGTTGATCTCCTTGAAGTGGTCGATGTCGATCATCACGATACTCATCGGCGTCTGGTTCTTGAGACTGTGGTCGAGCTCTTCTGCCGCCCTGTCCATGAAATGGCGGCGGTTGTAGAGGTGGGTGAGATGATCCGTGATCGCCTGGCGGCGGAAACCATCGTACTTGTGTGCGTTGGAGAGCGCGTTCTCGAGATGTCCCTCGAGTGTCTGAAAGACCCCGTCGGTGATCTTGTCGAAGTCGGTCGCGGCGGTGGCCGTCGCGAGTAGCGCCATCTCGCCGATGCCTTCAACGGTCACGGGCACGATCACCTGCCGTTTCATCGTCGCCGGGAAGAGTGTGCAGGTGTGGCCGTTCGAGCGCACCAATGTTTTGCCGTTGATGGCGCGGCGCACGGGGCAGTCGGCGGTGTACATGCAGCAGTCGGCGTCGAGTGTGCGCGAGCGGACACCGAAGGTCCCTTCGATGCGCAAGGTGCGCGACTCCGGGTCGAGCATCAGCAGAGCGGCGAAGTCGGCATGCAGGAACCGCTTGGCGCGGGTGAGCGAGCGATCGACAGTCTCCTTGTACGGCAGCGCGGCGTTGATCTCCTGACCGATCTCGCCGACTTCGACGAGCTGCCTGCTGAACGTCTGCAGGCGCAAGAGGTCTTCGCGGATCGATTGCGCCGCGGTCTCCTTGTCTTCGGCGGACGTGAACACGCTGATTAGCGTCTCGAGCATATAGCCGAGCTCGGAGATCTCGTCCCGATAGGCCGGGTCGAGGGCGTCGTACTTGTCTCCGAGGCGCCGCTGCGAACGTTTGATGAGGCTGCCAAGGGGGCGGTACACCCAGATGTCGAGTACCACGGCGATCACGGCGAATCCGGCGCCGAGTCCGATCGCGAGCTGTGGCACGGCGCCGATGTCGAGCACTCTCCACAGCACGGCGTAAACGGCGCCGAGTACGCCGGCGATCATCGCGATCGTCTTGATCTCGAGGCTGATACCGCGCCGCTTGCGTTGGGGTTTGTCCGTCGTCGCCATCCTCGCCAGGTTAACGATTCAAACCACATATCGGCAAAACGGCAAGAACATTGACGCGCGCCGGCGGTAGGCTGCGGCGCGCGCTCAGCCGGTCAGTGCATCCGGCTGAGGATGCGACGGTCGCGCGTGCGCCGCGGCGAATTGCGCCGTTCGTCTTCGCGGCGCTCGCAGACGTAGGACGGGCAGGTGACACAGATGGCGTTGCACGTCAGCCGGCGATCGACGTCGGCGACGCAGATCATGAACGGCACGGGTGTCGGCTTACGCTTCTTCACGATGTGTCACCTTACTCATACGGTGGCGACGCGTCGTCTCCTACGTCGGCAGCGAAATAGACGGTCGCGAGTCTCTAGGAGAGGTAGCCCTCGACGACGGTGATGACCTGGGCGATGCGGAAGGGCTTTGTGATGTAGCCATCGATGCCGGCGTCGGTGGCGCGCTCCATGTCGGTCGCCATCGCCTTGGCCGAGAGGCCGACGACGGGGATGTCGCGTGTGGCGTCGTCGGCCTTGAGCTCCTGGACCGCCTCGTACCCGCTGAGCACGGGCATCATCATGTCGAGGAGGATGAGGTTGGGGTGATGCTCCTTCGCGAGGTCGACGGCCTCGCGACCGTTCATCGCCTTGAAGACCTCATAGCCGACGGCCTCCAGCGACATCGAGACGATGCGCAGGATGTCGGGATCGTCGTCGGCGACCACGATGGATTTCGCCAAGCCTGCACCCCCTAACTCATCTTGCTGGCCGACATCGGGTCCGATGACCCCTCTGCTATCGGCAGCGTAAAGACGAAACTAGACCCTTTACCGATTTTGCTCAAGAGACGGATGGCGCCGCCGTGCAGCTCGACCAGCTCCTTGGTGATCGCCAGCCCGAGCCCGGTACCGCTCTGGATCCGCGTCGCCGAGGAATCGATCTGCGTGAAGCGCTGGAAGACGCGGTCCTGGTCTTCCTTGGCGATGCCGATGCCGGTGTCGTTGATCCAGATCTCGACGAAGCCGTCCAGCAGGCGCGCCTCGACGCTCACGCTGCCGTTCTCGTGGCTGTACTTGATGCCGTTGGTGAGCAGATTGAGCAACACCTGATTCAGCTTGGAAGGGTCGGCCATCACGAGCGGCAGGTCGGTCGGCAGGAAGGTCGAGATCTTGATGCGCTTGTCGGCGGCGCGCGGCTTGACGACCGGCAGCACGGCGAGCAGCGAACCGCGCAGGTCGATCGGCTCGAGGTTGAGCTCCAGGCGGCCGGATTCGATCTTGGTCAGGTCGAGCACGTCGTTGATGAGGTTGAGCAGAGTCTCGCCGCCGGTGAGGATGCTCTGGAGGAAGTTGGTCTGCTTCTCATTAAGCTCGCCGGTCATGCCACTGAGCAGCATGTCGCTGTAACCGATGATCGAGGTCAGCGGCGTGCGCAGCTCGTGGCTCATCGTTGCCATGAAATCGCTCTTGAGCTGGTCGAAGTGCGTGAGATCATCGTTGAGGCGGCGCAGCTCGTCGTTGTAGCGGATGTTGCTGATGACGAGGGCGAGCTGGTTGCACAGTGAAGTGATCGTCGGGAGCTTCTCCCGATCGAACGTATCGTTGCGCCGCGTCAGCAGACACATCAGGCCGAGCATCTCATCCTTAGCTTCAAGCGGCGCGACGAAGAGGCCGTAATAACCGTCCTTCTCGACCGCCTTGAGCAAACGCGTGACCTTGGGCTCGGTCGCCTCAAGACAGAGCTGTGCGCCACCCTTGGCGAACTCGCTCAGGTTGAGCTCCTTGAGTTTCTTGACGAGTTCGCTCCCGACGCCGCCCATATGCCCCTTCTCGTCTTCCTCGCCCGTGTGAGGGTTGCGCACGAGCACGAAACCGCCCTTCACGCCGGCGACGCGCATGATCTCGGTGAGCGCGGCGGGGACGAGCGTGTCGATCTCCTGACAGCGGAGAAACACGCGGCTGCTCTCGCCGAGCGCCCGGAGCTGCTCGTTGACGGCAGTCATCCTGCGCAACTGGGTGTCGGTCTCGAGCTTGGCTTCGGCAAGCTCCTCGTTGACGCGGAAGAGGGCGTGGGCGAGACGACCGGTGAGCAAGGCGATAAGCAGGAACGCGGCAAGGTGGATGCCGACCGAGCGGCTGACCAGGGACTCCGGCACCTTCGCGTTGGCGAGCAGCGAGTGGTTCCAGAGGATGTGGTGGTACTGCAGCTGCCAGACCGCGACGTAGTACGCACTGCACGCAGCCGCGGTGGCGTAGGAGGTCCATGGGGGTAGCAGCAGTGCGGCGGCGACGATCGGCCAAACGTAGAAGACGGCCGTGGGGCTGAGCACGCCGCCGCTGTAGGCTACCGTTGCCGTGATCACGAGCGCGTCCACCGCGACCATCGCCGCACTCACCAATGGTCCGAGGTCGTTTCTGCCGAAGTACAGGAACGGCAGGTTGGCGGCGACGAACACGGCGAGCGCTATGTACAGCTCGTTCATGCGAAAGCCGTGGGCGGAGACGTGCACCCACAAATAGGCGCTCGCCAGCGCCAGGCCGAGGAGCAGACGCACGACGACGAACTCGCTGACCTGCTTGCGGGGATCTATGACCTCGGTTCTCATCGGCATGGCTATTGTATTCGACAGATCCGGCGGTTTTCTTAGTGTGATCGATGGCCGGCCGCTGTCGATGGCAGGAAACTCCGAGCGCGACGAGAACATCGAGCCGTCTACCGACCCCATCGCCGTCGGCCGCAGGAGGCAATCCACGTGTCGGCTCCACGCCTGATGCTCGCCGGTGTCGAGCCTGGGCCGGCCATCGGCCTGGTCGCCGGTGCTCTCATCGCCGGTCTCGACGAACGGCGCACCGTGCGCCCGATCATGCTCGGCCTCGACGTACCTCTCTTCCGTGTGCTGTATGCGATGGCCGCCAAGGCGCCGCGCGTCGTCGATCCCGTGTTGCACGGCCAGACGGCCGCCGCCGAGCTCTGCGAGTACTGGGCCGAGAACGTCGCCATGACCGTCTTCGTCGCCGCGCTCCCGGCACTCGACCGTTGGGAGGGTGTCGAGGCGTCGCGACCAGTCGACTTCGCCGAGCGTTTCGACGCGCCCGTCGTTCTCGTCCTCGACGCGCGCGAGCGCGGCGCCACCGCCGCCGCCGCCGTGCACGGCGTGCGGGCGCTGGCGCGCCGCGCCGATATCGCCGGCCTCGTCGTCGTCGGCGCTGACGAGTCGGCCGCCGGCAAGGAGCTCATGGAGACGCTGCGCCGGGATGTGGCCCTGCCCGTGCTCGGCCACATCCCGCCGCAGCTCAGCGAGCAGTTCGCGCGCCAGCAGGCGGCCATCACTTCTGGCGCGGTGCGCACGGTCGGTCCCAAGCCCGCACCGGGCAGCGATGCGCGCCTGTGCAAGGAAGCCGCCTCCTACCTGCAGCTCGACGAATTCGACGCGATCGCGGCGCGCCGCGGCTACCTGCCCGCCGTCCAGCGGCGGCTGCTGGTTCCCGATGCCGCCGCCGCAGGGCTCACGCTCGCCGTTGCCTGGGGACCGCCGCTCCAGCCGCTGGCGCTCGAGAACATCGACATTCTTCAGGCGATGGGGGTCGAGCTGGCGCCACTCAATATTGCCCGCGACCGCGAACTGCCGGACGGCGTCGACGGCCTCTTCATCGCCGGGCAGGCCGACGAACATCAACTGGGCGCCTTTGCCGGCAACGGCGGACTCCTCACGACACTGGTCGCGGCGATCGGCGAGGGCCTGCCGACGCTCGCCCTCGGCGGCGGCGCGCTGTTGCTCATGCGCGGCCTTGCCGACAGTCGTGGCCGCAGTCACGAGCTCGCCGGCGTCGTGCCCGCCGAAGCCGAGCTGATGGAGTCGTACGACCGTCCACGGTACGTCAAGGTCGCGGCGACGCGTGCCAATCCCTACGACGAGGGCGAGAACCTACTGTACGAGCTCTTCGACCTCGAGTTCCTGATGCTCGAGCAGGAGTCTTTCGCCTACCGCGTCGAGATGGGCGGCGAGGCGGCACAGGCGGAGGGCTTCGCCGTCAGCCGCTGCTTGGCGTCAACGCTCTACCCGAGTTTTGCGCATTCGCCGGCCATGGTGGGCAGGTTCGTCGCGGCGATGCGCCTCGGCGTCCAGTGGCACTGAACCGGATGCGTTCGGGTCTGGGGCCGACGCCGGACCAGACCCGACCGACACACGCCGGACTCTTCTGGCTGACGGTGCTGCCGCCGCTCGTGCTCGGCCTCGTCGGGCTGGCGATGTGGGCGGGGCACATCCCCGGCGATGACGAGGCGGCGCATGTCTACAAGACCGCGCTCATGCACGGCCACGCTGCGTTCGTCTGGGACAACTACTGGTACGGCGGCTCCTACGGCATGATCACCTACGGGTTCGTCTACTACTGGCTCGCTCAGTACATCGGCGGCAGAGTTCTGGTGGCGCTTGCCGCCGGGCTCCTGCCGCTGCTCTTCCATCTCTACTTTCGTCGCGCCTTCGGCCTGCAGAGCAGGCGGCCGGCGTGGGCTCTGGCCGCCATCCTCGCTGTTTACATAGTCACGTGGCAGAACCCATATCTCCTCGCGCTCGCTCTGGTTCTCGCCGGACTGGTCGCGGTCACCTACGAGCGGCCGGCGGTCGGGGCGCTGCTCGTCGGCGTGTCGCTGTTCACGAACCCGGTCGCGATAATCGCCGGGTTCGTGCTCGCCTTCGCCGACTTCGTCGCCCATCCGGCGGCACGGCGGCGCTGGTTGTCTTTCGCCGCGTTCGCGGCGCCCTTCATGTTCGTGCGCGCCGCGTTCACCGTGCTCTTCCCCGAGGGCGGGTGGTATATGCGCGAGTGGGCCGTCGCGGTCAAAGCCATCGCGTTCGCCGGCCTCGGCTTCGTCGCGGCCGGCTTCTCGGTCGACCCGGAGCGGCGCGGCAAGCAGGTGCTCTTCGCCACGTACGGCGTGATCTGTGCGCTCGCCTTCGTGCTCCCGCAGAACGCGCTCGGCAACAACGTCGTGCGGTTCTTCTACCTGCTCGGCGTGCCGCTCCTGTTGACGATCGAGCGGCCGCGCTTGCCGCGCGCCGTCGTCACGCTCGCCGTGATCGCCGTCGCCGCCGTGCAGCTGGCCTCGCCCGTGACCTATTTCCAGCGCACCGAGGACTTCAGGGACTCGCGGGCGGCGTTCTGGGCGCCGGCCCTGACCTTTGCGGCGGGCGCCTGCGAGCCCGCCTATCGCGTGCACGTCGTGATGACGCGCGGCCACTGGGACGCGTACTACTTTCCAATCAACGGTTTTCCGATCACGCGCGGCTGGTTTCGGGAGGCCGACGCCCTGCACGATCGGCTCTTCTACGGCGACTACACGGCGCGGGAGTACGTCGCGTGGCTGCGGGAGATGGGTGTCGAATACGTCTTCCTTCCCCACTGCCCGCTCGACTGGACGAGCGCGCGCGAGCCGGCCATTCTGGCCGGCTCGCGCGACTTCACCGTCGTATACGCGACGAGCGACTGGGCCGTGTACCGGCTGCGCGACGCGTCGCCGCTCGCCGTGGCGCTCGGCGGCGGCACGGCGAGTGTCGAAGCCATGGATCACTCGAGTGTGACCGTGCGGGTCGGCCAGGCCGGTGACTGCCTCGTCAAAGTGACGTGGTCGCCGTACTCGACGGCGAGCAGCGGCGCCGGGCTCGCGCGCAGCGCCGACGACTTCGTCGTGCTGCGCGCGCCCGCCGCCGGCACGTATCGGCTGCGCATCGATGTCACCGCAGGCAAGCTCGCCGGGCGCCTGTTCTGAGTCTCATCGCCGGCTTCGGTCGCGGCGCCGGCCAGAGTCGGCGCTTCTACTGGCCGGCGGCCGGCGTCGCGCCGTTGCCGTTGAGCAGGTCGACGAAGTTCTGTGCCGCCGCGCCGAGGGCGCTCGTGGGGTCGATCCTCGCCGCGGTCTCCCACTCGGACTTGGCGAGATCCCGCTTCCCCCGTGCGAAGTAGACGATGCCCAGATTGTAGTGCGCTTCCTGGTTGCCGGGTTGGGCCTTGATGACCGCGTCGAGCGCGGCGATCGCTCGCGCGTCGTCGCCTTGCGCGTGCCATACGATTGCCCGCTGGACCCGGGCGGTCACATTGCCGGGCTCGCGCTTGAGGACGGTGTCGTACGCCGCCGCGGCTTTGCCATATTCCTGGTCGAGGAAGTACGCGTAGGCGAGCGCCATCAGGTTCCTCATGTCGCTCGGGTCGGCGGCGTACTTCGCCGCGAGCCGTTTCACCATCGCGGCGACTCTCGCCGCTTGTGTGGCCTCAGCCTGCGATGTGCTGCCGACCTGGGGATGGCCGGGCGGCAACGAGGTGGCCGTCGACGGGCTGCCCGCTTTGGTGCGCGGCCAGTGCGGTCCCAGCACGACGATCGAGACGACCACGAGTACGGCGCCGGCGACGCCGAGCACTGCGTAGTTCTTGCGCACGGCGTTCCTTTCGGGGGGAGACTGCGGGCGGAGAATTCGATTGATTGTAGCATCAGGCCGCGGTCCGTGAGGCAGTTGACGCTTGCGGCTGCCAGGCGGTAGATTGTAAGTCAGACAAAAACAGTCCGACCTTTCCCGGTCGGGATGGGGGTATCGATTGGGCCTTCAGCTCACACGCGGTGGCGAGTACTCGATCAGGGCGATGATGTACCTTGCCCGATATCCCGTCGGCCACGTCTCCTCGCTGCACGATGTCGGCCAAGCTCAGGATATCCCGGAGAGCTTCCTTGCCAAGATCTTCCAGAGTCTCGTGCACGCCGGCTTGGCGACCTCGCAACGCGGCGCTCACGGCGGTTTTTCGCTGGCGCATCCCGCGGGTGAGATCAGCGTGCGTCAGCTGATCGAGGCGGTCGATGGCCCGATCTCTCTCAACGGCTGCGTGTTGTGGCCGGAGGAGTGCCGGAGGAGCAACGGCTGCACGATGCACGCCGCGTGGGAGGTCGCGCAGGAACGACTGATGGCCGTGCTCGAAGACGTGACGCTCGAGAAGCTCTCCGCCGTGCCGGTCGCTTCGTAGCCGCGCGGCCGCACCAGGTTCTCAAGGCATCCCTCGACTCCTGCGCCAGCCGCGGCGCCGACGGCGGACGGGTGGCGCGGGCTCAGTCGGCGTAGCCGCCGGGGTGCGCGAGCATCCAGCGCCAGGCATCGGCGACACAGTCGGCGAGCGTGCGCCGCGGTCGCCAGCCGAGACGTTCCGCGGCGCGCTCACACGAGGCGACCAGCACCGGCGGGTCGCCGGGCCGGCGCGCCGCCGGGGCGCGCACGAGCGGCTGCTCGGTGACCGCGTCCACGGCGTCGAGAACCTCGAACACCGAGTTGCCGGTGCCCGTTCCGAGATTGAACGTGCCGGACGTCTCCGGCAGACCTTCGAGCGCGGCGATGTGGGCGTCGGCCAGGTCGGCGACGTGCACGTAATCGCGCATGCAGGTGCCGTCCGCAGTCGGATAGTCGGTTCCGAAGACGTGTAGAGGACGGCCGTCGTTCGCGGCCATGAGCGCCAGCGGGATCAGGTGCGATTCGGGGTCGTGATCTTCGCCGCAGTCGCCGTCGGCGCCGGCGGCATTGAAGTAGCGCAAGGTTGCGACGGCGAGTCGATCGCCGCCGGCGGCGGCGAGGAGCTTCTCGCCGCCGAGCTTCGACTCGCCGTAGGGACTCGTCGGCAAGACCGCCGCGTCCTCGGTGATCGGCGTGGCCTTGGGCACGCCGTAGACGGCGGCGGTGGATGAGAAGACGATCCGCGTGACGCCGCTGGCAAGCGCCGCCTCGAGCACCGTCTCCGTGCCGTGCAGGTTGATGTCGAAATACCGCTGCGGGCGCGCGACGGACTCGGCGACTTCGGCGACCGCGGCCATGTGCACGACCGCCTCACACCCGCCGAGCAGGATCGCCGCCGTGACGGCGGCGGCGTCGCGCACGTCGCCATGTTCGAACGCGGCGCCATGCGGCACGGCCGACCGGTGCCCGCGCGACAGGTCGTCGAACACGGTGACCGCATGGTCGCGCGCGAGTAGCCGGGAGGCGATGACACTCCCTATGTAGCCGGCACCGCCGGTCACGAGGACTCGCATGGGGGAATCTTATCGCATAGGGAATGGTGTGCGCCGCCGGAGGCGGCAGCGAGTGCGGCGCGACCGCGCCGCCGCTGTCAGCCTCAGCCGAAGCCGCTGAAGCGGGTGGGTGCGCACTCGCCGGAAGGGCGGTCTCCGAGGCTGCGGAGAAAGCTCGAGAACTTCTGGCGCACGTCGGCGGAACCACAGTCCGGGCAGACCTTCTCCTCGTCCTTGATGAAACCCTGGACGAAGAGCTCGAACTTGTGCCCGCAGGCGCCGCAGATGAAATCGTAGGTGGCCATGGCTTCCTTTGTGGACGGTGGACGGTTATACCTGTAGGGGTATTCTACCGTGGTGCCACCGACTTGCAAACCGGCGGCGGGTACGTTACTCATGTGAGCGGCCGTCGTTCTCTCGTCGCCGTCGCCAGCGTTCCGGACCAGGCGCCTAGAGAAGGAGCAGAGTGCACGTGAAGAAGATCGCCGCCGCCATAGTCCTGTGTCTCGCCGCGGCACTGGTGATCGTGCTGATCGCGCAAGGTCAGAGCGTCGACCGCACGCTGCGCACGCTCGCCGGACCGACCCTCGACGGCTCCGGCTTCGATCTCAGCACCATCTCCGGCAGACCGGTGGTGATCAACTTCTGGGGCTCGTGGTGCAAGTGGTGCGCCAAGGAGGCGCCCGATCTGGTGGCGTTCGCCAAGGCCCATCCCGACGTGCTGTTCGTGGGCGTCGACGTCAACGACGAAGATTCCGCGGCGCGAGCGTTCTCGGCGAAATACACGCTGCCCTTCCTCTCGGTCGTCGATCACAGCGGCACGATCGCCGACCACTACGACGTGACCGGCTACCCGACGACCGTGTTCCTCGACAGCAAGCACATCGAACGGGCGCGCATCGTCGGGGCCGGCAGCGTGCAGGCCTTCGCCGAGAACCTCCAGAAAGCCTTGTAGCTGCCGGCCCAGGCGCCGGGCGTCGTGATCGCCTTCACCGTAGAGTCTTTCTCGCTCACGTCGATCGGCCTCGCCTTCCTCGCCGGCTTCGTGTCCTTCCTCTCGCCGTGCGTGCTGCCGTTGGTGCCGGCGTACTTGTCGTTTGTCAGCGGTGTCGGCGTGGAGCGGCTCACCAGCGAGCGCGGCCGCGTCGCCGCCGTCGCGCTCGCCTTCATTGCCGGCTTCACTCTTGTGTTCATGGCGCTGGGAGCCGGCGCCGCCGGAATCGGCCGGCTCCTCCTTGACTACCGCCACGAGCTGACGATCGCGGCAGGCCTCTTTCTGGCGCTCAGCGGGCTCGTCATCGCCGGCATCGTGCGCCTGCCCGAGCGCAGCTTCGCCGTTTCGGGCCGGCGCGGCGGGCCCATCTGGGCGTTCTTCACCGGGACGGCCGTGGCGATCGGCTGGACGCCGTGTTTCGGCTACGTGCTCGCCGGCATCCTGGCCATGGCGGCGTCGAGTCAGGACGCGCGTGCGGGCACGTTCCTGCTGTTCGTCTATGCCCTCGGCTTGGGCGTCCCGTTCCTCGCCACGGCGCTTGCCTTCGAGTGGGCAGGAGCGCGGCTGGCGACCGTCAAGCGGCACTACCGCGCCGTGCAGATCGCCAGCGGGGTGCTCCTCGTCGTGATCGGCGTGCTCATCGCCAGCGGTGTCTACAGCCGCCTCAACGGCGTGCTCTTCCGTTTCGATTCCATCGGTCTCTAGCACCGCCGAAGATGCGGTGGCTCTATCGGGTCGCGCCCCGGACTCGCTATGCTTGACGCGATGAGCGGCTCCCGAGTGATTCCCGAACCGACCCGCGCCAGCCGTGCGGCCGCCGCCGCTCTGCGGCGGGATGTCGCCGGGTCGGTCTCCACGACCCGGCTCACACGGTGGCTCTACTCCACGGATGCCTCTGGCTACCGCGTCGTGCCGGATGTCGTGCTGGTGGCGGGCTCGACCGACGATCTCAGTGCCGCGGCGGCGATCGCCGCCGCGCACCACGTGCCGCTCGTCGTTCGCGGCGCCGGCACCAGCCTCGCCGGGCAGGCGATCGGCCCGGGGATCATGGTCGACTGCTTCAAGCTCGACCGGATCGTCGCGATCGATCCCGATCGGCAGACGGCGCGCGTCGAGCCCGGCGTGATCCAGGCGTCGCTCAACCAGGCTGCGGCGGCCTTCGGGCTCGAGTTCGGGCCCGACACCGCGACCGTCGACCAGGCGACGATCGGCGGCATGGTCGGTAACAACTCGTCGGGCTCGCGATCGATCGTCTATGGCGAATCGGTGGACAAAGTCCGGAGCATCGTCGCTGTGACGGCAGGAGGCGCCGTGGCAGCGTTCGGCGCCTGTCACGGCGATGACCTGGGCACCGGCATCGCCGGCGTGCAAGCCGGCGATCTGGCGGCGGGCCTGGAGGCGATCCGCGCGCGATCGGGAGGGCGGATCGCCGCCGGCTACCCACAGACGCGCCGCTGCACCTCGGGCTACAACCTTCGCGAGCTCCTCAAGCCCGAGCCCAACCTGGCTCGCCTGCTGGCGGGGTCCGAGGGTACGCTGGCATTGTTCACCGAGCTCGAGGTCGAGCTCGACCGCCGGCCGGCGACGCGCGTTGTCGCGGCGCTCAGTTTCGCCAGTCTGCGCGCCGCTCTGGAGGCGAACGTCGCGATTCTCGAGACGGGGCCGTCGGCGGTAGAGCTGCTCGACCTCGACCCACTGCGCCGGGCGCCGAACCTCGCCAAGTACACGCGCCTGGCGCCGCTGCTGAACGGCGCCGAGCCGGCGCTGTTGCAGGTCGAGTACCAGGGCGAAGAAGACGCGGCGCGCGCCGGCCTCGCCCGGCTGCGCGCGCTCCACGGTGAGCTCGGCGCCGTGAGGACGATGGAGTTCACCACGGCCGACGAGGTCGCCGACGCCTGGGCACTGCGCCGGGCGGCCCTGCCCCTGCTCATGGGTGCGCCTGGCGCCGAACGGCCGGCGTCGTTCGTCGAAGACACTGCCGTCGCGCCCGAGCGCCTGGCCGGTTTTGTCGGTGACTTCCAACGCGTTGTCGCCGAGCACGGCGCCCGGGCGTCGTTCACCGGCCATGCTTCGGCCGGCTGCCTCCACGTGCGCCCGCTGCTCGACCTCAAGTCGGCGGCCGGCGTGCAGCGGTTGGCGGCGATCGCCGAAGCCGTCGGCGAACTCGTGGTCGAGTACCACGGGGCGCTCTCCGGCGAGCACGGCTGTGGGCGCTCGCGCTCGTGGTTCCTGCCGCGCCTGTTCGGTGCCGAGATCTATGCGGAGTTCGTCGCTCTGAAGGCCCTGTTCGACCCAGCGGGGCTGCTCGGTCGCGGAACGATCATCGGTGGGCCGCCCGTCACCGACGACCTGCGTTTCGGCCCCGACTATCGTGCCGAGGGCGCCTGGCGGCCGCGGCTGTCCTACGCCGCCGAGGGCGGCTTCGACCTCGCCGCAGAGAAGTGCTTCGGCGCCGGACTGTGCAAGAAACTGACGGGTGCGATGTGCCCGCCGGCTGCCGTGAGCCGCGACGAGAGACACAGCACGCGCGCCCGGGCGAATGCAGTGCAGGCGCTCGTCTCGGGTGCTCTGCCGCTCGCGGATGTGACTACCGACGAACTGCGCGACGTGCTTGGCACCTGCGTCGCCTGCAAGGCCTGCAAGAGCGAGTGCCCGGCCGGCGTGGACATGGCGGCGCTCAAGGTCGAGTGGTTGGCCGAGCTGCGGGCGCGCGCGGGCGTGCCGCTGTTCGCGCGCGCCGTCGCCGACTTTCGCAAGATGGCGGCGCTCGCGTCTTCACTGGCACCCTTGACGAACGCACTCGCCGGCCGTCGCGTCGCGCGGCTCGTGACCGACCGCGCCGGCGTCGCCTCGGCACGCCCGCTGCCGCGGTTCGCACGACGACCGCTGACGCGTATCGCGGCCGCCGACACCGATCCCACGGTCGTCATCTTCGCGGACTGCTTCGTCACGTACCAGGAGCCCGAGATCGGCATCGCCCTGCTGGCGCTGCTGCGCGCAGCGGGCGAGCGCGTCGCCGTGGTCGACGCCGGCTGCTGCGGGCGGACGATGCTGTCTGCGGGGCTCGTCGACAAGGCCCGGCGCGCGGCTGGCCACGCGCTGGCGGCGCTGCACGGGCACGCCGTCGCCGGGCGCACGATCGCCTTCGTGGAGCCGAGTTGTCTCTCCATGGTCTGTGACGACTGGGCGCGCCTCCTGCCCGGCGACGGTCGCGTGGCGACCGTCGCCGCTGTGGCGCGCATCGGCCAGGAACTCGTCGCCGACCATGGTGAGGCCGGCAGGTTGAGCTTCGCCGGCGGGGGCGCGGCCCTTCTGCATCCGCACTGTCACGAGCGCGCGCTCTGGACGAGCGCGGCAAGTGAGCGCGCGCTCGCCTGCGTGCCTGACCTCGAGGTGACGGTGCTCGACGCTGGCTGCTGCGGCATGTCGGGCATGTTCGGCTACGAGGCGGACCACTACGAGATGAGCGTTGCGATCGCCGAGCGGGCGTTGTTGCCGGCGGTGCGCGGCGCGGCGGCGGGCGTCGCCGTGCTCGCGACCGGCACGTCGTGCCGGTCGCAGATCCGCGATCTCACTGGGCGCCGCGCCGCGCACCCCCTCGTCTTTCTCGCCGAACGATCGCTCACGCGGACGGGCAGCCGGCATTGATGGCGCACCGGTGCACACGTAAGGTGGAAGCGCCGGAGCGCAGATTCTCGACCACAGGTTCGGGTGACCCCGTCGTGACCGTTTGCTGCTCGACGAACGCAGCCCACAGTCGTTTGGTGAGCGCACGTCGATCGTGAATAGCGTGATCGCCATTGTCGGTATCGTCGGCCTGCTCATCGCCGCGGGTTTCTTGATCGAGCTCATCGTCGATGCTGGGCGCCATCGCCAGTGGATCGACATCCCGCTGGCCTTGGCGGTCGTCGCGGTGGCGATCTGGGTGCTGATCGAGTACGGCGACCGCCTCCTGCGCTGAACGGCGACTGTGGTACTCTGAGTCCGTCTAAGGGTGGGCGGCGATTCTGCCGATACTTGGCCCGCAGTGGAGTCGAGAGGGCTCCACTCTCCGATTGCGGGGGGCCGTTGCAAGGCATCTCACGAAGCGCACGGCACTACGTTCTGGCGGTCTACTTGCTCGCTCTGGCGACGCTCGCCCTGTGGCGGTTGGTCATCGCTCCGGTCGCGGTCGGTCGTTCCGACGCGTTCGTCCTCGCGCTGTTCGGTTTGGCGATGGTCATCGCCGAGGTGAGGCCGGTCTCTGTCCGCCGTTCGTTGCGCGGCGACCAGGCCGGGGCGGCGCAATCGTTCACGGTCGGCTTGCACGTCGCGACGGTCATCGTCTTCGGCCCGGTGCTCGCGGCGCTGGTCGCGACCACGGCTGCGGCGCTCGGCGAGATCGGCCGTCGCTCGCTCTGGTACAAGGCCCTCTTCAACACGTCCGTCGTCCTGCTCAGCGTGTTCTGGTCGGGCACGCTCTTCTGGAACATGGGGGGGAGCGTCCTCGTCCGCTTCCCGCGCGACTACTTCGGCGCGATCACCCTCGTTGTGGTCTACTTCGTGATCAACTCCCTGCTCATCGCGCCGCTGCTCGCCTTCGTCAACCACACGCGCCTGGGCGACGCCGTGCGGTTGGAACTGCGCGAGACGACGTTCGTGTTCGCCGCNNCCGATGGCGGCGGTTGCGATGGCCCATCAGAACTACGTCAAAGGCCGCGTCGAGACCGAGGAGGCGCTGATCGCGATGGCTGACGTGGTCGAGAGCCGGGACGAGAGCACGGCGCAGCACTCGCTGCGCGTCGCCGAGTACGCCGTGAGTCTGGGCCGGAGCCTCGGCTTGCGCGAGACCGAGTTGCACTCGCTCGAGCTTGCCGGCCGCCTGCACGATCTCGGCAAGATCGGCATCGACAACTCGATCCTGTTCAAGCCGGGCCTGCTCACGCCGGAGGAATACCAACGCGTGCAGGCGCATCCAGAGCTCTCCGGCAAGATCCTCGAGTGGTTCGAGTTCGCCCGTGAAGAGGCGCAGTACATCCACCTGCATCACGAGCGCCTCGACGGCCGTGGCTATCCCTACGGGCTCATGGGTTCGGAGATCCCGATCGCGGCGCGCATCCTGAGCATCGCCGACGCGTTCGACGCAATGACGACGAACCGGCCGTATCGGCCCGCGATGACAAGGAAGCAGGCGATCGAAACGCTGCGTGCCAATGCCGGCACACAGTTCGATCCGAATCTCGTCGAGACGTTCATCTCGATCCAGACCGAGGGCGAGCCGACGGCGAGGTCCGGTCCACTGCCCACGCTGGCCACATCAGGAGAGTGAGGAAGAGATGCGACGCATCCTGGTTGTCGACGACGAGCCGGACATCCGTGTGCTCGTCGATGAAGCGCTCACAATGGCCGGTTACGACGTGACCACCGCTGCCAACGGCGCCGAAGCAGTGAGCAAGGCCGCCGCCACGCTGCCCGATCTCGTGCTCCTCGACATCGTCATGCCCGACGCGGACGGATTCACGGTCTACGAGCGGCTGCGCGCCAAGCCGGTCGGGCTGGTCTGCCCGATCATCTTCCTCACGGCCAAGACGGAGATCGACGACAAGCTGCTCGGCTTCGAGAAGGGCGCCGCCGACTACGTGACCAAGCCCTTCCACGTTCGCGAACTCGTCGCCCGCGTCAAGGTCCACTTGCAGGAGCTCGGCCCACCCAAGGGCGACACGCCGAACCCGATGACCGACCGCGAGTGCGAGGTCGTGAGGCTACTGGCCAGCGGCAAGACCTACAAGCAGGTGGCGCGGGCGCTCAACCTCTCACAGAGCACGGTGCGCAACCACCTGCACAACGTGTACCACAAGCTCAACGTGGTCGACCGCGCGCAGGCGGTGATCGTGAGTCGGGAGAACGGCTGGATCTGAGCTGTGCCGGCGCTCAGGATGCCGCGAACGGCATCTTGGGCAACGACCATTCGCCGGCCGGGTCACGCCGGTCGGCTGCGCGCCGGTTGCTGAGAGGGCCGGGCGCGCAGATGTAGCGATCGGCGGTACGGCGCTCGCCGACACGCTGGTCGACGACCACCCTGACCTCCGGTCGATTGCTGTAGAGGTCGCGCAGGCGCCGGAGGAAGAAGCCCTCGAGCGCGCGGGGAATGACGATTATCTTGGTCTTGTCGCTTTCGGCAACACTGGCCATGCGCACCTCCTGACAGCCGGCTTGCTCGCCTGACGAATTCGCCCGGCCGTCACTGAATCCTGCACGCAATGTACCACCGCGGCAACGAGCCTCGGTTCCCGCTGCCGCCGTTTCCCGCTACAATATTGAGACGGCACGTGCGGAAGCGGCTTCGGGGGAGAACGTGGACCTTACAATTGACGGGCGGCGGGTCACCGCCGATCCCGGAAACACCATCATGGATGTCGCCCGGACCGCCGGCATCGACATCCCGTCTCTTTGCCAGGACGATCGGCTCCAGCCGTTCGCCGCGTGTCGCCTCTGTCTTGTCGAGGTCGATGGCACGCGCGCGCCGGTCGTCGCCTGCGACACTGTCGTCGCCGACGGCATGGTCGTGTGCACCGAGACCGACGATCTTGCCGAGCAGCGCCGTGTGCTCCTCGACCTGCTGCTCTCCGACCACAAGCCCGACTGTCTCGTCTGCGACCAGTCGGGCGACTGCCGGCTGCAGACCCTGTGCTATCGCTACGGTGTCTCCGCGACAAGCTATGCCGGCGAGATGCGGGACTACCCTGTGCGCAGCGACACCCCCTTCATCGTCTACGACCCTTCGAAGTGCATCCTTTGCGGCCGCTGCGTCGGCATCTGCGAGGACGTGCAGCAGTGCAACGTTCTCGACTTCGCCGAGCGCGGCTTCATCTCGCACATCACCACCTCGTTCGGCCGTTCGATGGTCGAGACCAGTTGCGAGATGTGCGGCAACTGCGTCTCGAGCTGTCCCACGGGAGCGCTGCAGGACAAGGTCGGCCAGTCTCTCGGCCGCACGTGGGATGTGCGCCGTGTCGAGACCGTGTGCCCCTATTGCGGCTGCGGCTGCAACATCCGTCTGCACGTCGACGGACACGGCCGCGTCGTGCAGGTCTCGGCCGAGATCGGCAAGGGGCCCAACGAAGGCAATCTGTGCGTCAAGGGCCGTTACGGCTTCCAGTTCATCAACCACCCCGACAGACTCACGCAGCCGCTCGTCCGTCGCGATGGCGAGCTCGTGCCGGCGAGCTGGGACGAGGCGCTCGACGTCGTCGCTCAGCGCCTCACAGCGATCAAGGCCGAGCACGGTGCCGACGCACTCGCCGGTTTTGCCTCGGCGCGCTGCACCAACGAAGAGAACTACCTCTTCCAGAAGTTCATGCGCGCCGTGGTGGGCACACACAACGTCGACCACTGCGCGCGGCTTTGTCACGCCTCCACCGTGACCGGCCTCGCCCAGTCACTGGGCAGCGGCGCGATGACCAACTCCTTCGCCGACCTCGAGACCGCACAGGCGATCCTGATCATCGGCTCCAACACGAGCGAGGCTCACCCGATCGCCGCGATCCATCTCAAGAAGGCGGTCCGCGACGGCGCCACGCTGATCGTCGCCGATCCCCGGCAGATCGACATGGCGCGCCGCGCCGACTATCACTTGCAGATCAAGCCAGGCACCAACGTGGCGATCCTCAACGGCCTCATGCACGTTATCCTCGCGGAGGGCCTGCACGACAAGGTCTTCATCGACGCGCGGACCGAGGAGTTCGACAAGCTCGCAACTGTGCTCGCGAAGTACACGCCGGAGCTCGTCGAGGAGATCACCGGGGTACCGGCCGGGCAGATCCGCGCGGCGGCGCGCGCTTTCGGTTCCGCCGAGCGCGCCGCGATCGTCTACTCGATGGGCATCACCCAGCACTCGCACGGCACCGAGCACGTGCTCGCCGTGTCCAATCTGGCGCTGCTGACCGGCAACGTCGGCAAGCCCGGCGCCGGCGTCAACCCGCTGCGCGGCCAGAACAACGTGCAGGGCGCCTGCGACGTCGGCGCCCTGCCCGACGTGTTCACCGGCTACCAGCCGGTGACCGACGCGGCCGCCCGCGCCAAGTTCGAGCAGGCCTGGGGCGCAGAGCTCGGTTCGGCGGTCGGGCTCACCGTCACGGAGGCGATGGACGCGATGCTCGCCGGTCGCGTCAAGGGGCTCTTCGTCATGGGCGAGAATCCAATGCTCTCCGACCCCGACATCAGCCACGTCGAGCAAGCGCTCAAAGGCCTCGAGTTCCTCGTCGTGCAAGACATCTTTCTCTCCGAGACGGCGGCGCTGGCCGACGTCGTGCTACCGGCGTCGAGCTTCGCGGAGAAGGACGGCACGTTCACCAATACGGAGCGCAAAGTGCAGCTTGTGCGCAAGGCGATCGACCCGCCCGGCGAGGCACGCGCCGACTGGCGGATCATCAGCGATCTGGCCGGCCGCATGGGCGCCACGTGGTCGTACGGCCATCCGCGCGAGATCATGACCGAGCTCGCAGCGCTCACGCCACAGTACGGCGGCATCAGCTTCGCGCGTCTCGAGAGCGGCGGTCTTTGCTGGCCGTGCCCGGCGGCGGACCATCCCGGCACGTCGATCCTCCACATCGGCAAGTTCACGCGCGGCAAGGGCAAGTTCTTCGCGATCGACTACCAGGCTCCGGCCGAACAGACCGACGACGAGTTCCCGCTCACATTGACGACCGGCCGCATGCTCGAGCACTACCACACGGGCACGATGACGCGCCGCAGCGACGGGCTCAACGAGCTCGTGCCGACCGGGTTCGCCGAGATCAGCCCGGCTGACGCCCAGCGGCTCGGCATCGTCGACTACGCGGAGATCACGGTCGCGACCCGGCGCGGCAGCATCAGCGTACCCGCCAACGTGACCGACCGGGTCAAGCCCGGTGTCGTCTTCGTACCGTTCCACTTCTGGGAGTCGCCGGCCAACCGCCTCACCAATCCGGCGCGCGACCCGCAGGCCAACATCCCCGAGTTCAAGGTCTGCGCCTGTCGCGTCAGCGCGTGAACTGAGGCGGGCGGCACGCCGCCGCGTGTCGCTGCGGCAAGCCCCTGGTGTAGGCTGACGGCGTGATCCCCCTGTACGACAACGTACCCACGCGGCGCTTTCCCGTGATGACGGTCGCGCTGATCGCCCTCAACGTCGTCGTCTTCATCTTCGAGCTGCTGCTGCCGCGCTGGGGTCTGACCCAGAACAGCCTTTTCCTGCGCGCCGGCGCCACGCCCTACGAGCTTCTCCACCACGTTGACGTACCGCCGGCCGACCTGGTGCCCGTGTGGGCGACGGTGTTCACGGCGATGTTCCTGCATGGTGGCTGGCTGCATATCATCTTCAACATGTTGTACCTGTGGATCTTCGGCAACAACGTGGAGGATCGCATGGGGCGCGGGCGCTTCCTCGCCTTCTACCTCATCTGCGGCGTTGCTGCCGCGCTCACGCAAGCGTTCGTCGATCCGTCGTCGAGGGGCCCGATCATCGGCGCCAGTGGCGCCATCGCCGGCGTGCTCGGCGCCTACCTGCTGCTCTATCCGCGCGCCCGGGTCCTGACCCTTCTGCTCCCGCTGCTGTTCATCTTCCCGGTGATCCTTGTGCCGGCCTGGTTCGTGCTCGGCGCCTGGTTCCTGCTGCAGTATCTCCAGGGCACGCTCAGTGTCGGTGGGGGGGGCGATGTCGCCTACTTCGCCCACGTCGGCGGCTTCGTCGCGGGGTTGGTGCTCGTGTGGTTCTTCGCCCGCGAGCGGCCCCGATTGCGTCGCCCGCCGGTCACCGAATGAGCGCCCGGGCGATGATCGGCGACTACCACGTGCACACGCAGCTCTGCGGCCACGCCGAAGGCGAACCGGCCGCGTACGTCGAGCGCGCCATCGCACTGGGCATGACCGAGATGGGTATCGCCGATCACTTGCCGATGTTCGTGCATTGGGAGCCGTCGCTGACGATGGCGATGGAGCAGCTCGACGGGTACGTGACCGCGGTGCGCGCGCTCGCCGCTCGCTATCCCGAGATCAGGATCCTCCTCGGCGTCGAAGCCGACTACTTCGAGGAGACGGAGGAACGGGTCGGTGAAGTGCTCGCGCATCACGATTTCGACTACGTCATCGGCTCGGTGCACTTCCTCGGCGACGGCTTCGGTTTCGATCAGTCGCGCAACATGCAGGCGATCGTCGCGCGTGGC
The DNA here is from genome assembly GCA_003132585.1 of Actinomycetota bacterium. GTDB lineage: Bacteria > Actinomycetota > Thermoleophilia > UBA2241 > UBA2241 > PALSA-647. Next base: position 440 of record PKYG01000077.1, on the reverse strand, counting down.
GTCGACGCCATCTACCGCGAGAGCTACCGGCTGGTGGCCCGCGCCGCAGGCACGGGCCTGTTCGACGTCGTCGGTCACCTGGATCTACCGAAGAAGTTCGGTCACCGGCCGACCGATGCGGCGGCGATCGAGCTGTACGCGCGGGGCGCGCTGGCGACGATCGCCGCCGCCGGCATGGCGGTCGAGATCAACACGGCCGGCTGGCGCAAGCCGGTGGGCGAGGCGTATCCGGCCGCCGCCCTCCTGGCGTCGGCGGCGGCCCTCGGCATACCGCTCACTTTCGGCTCCGACGCCCACGCCCCCGAAGAGGTCGGAGCCGACTTCGATCGCGCTGTCGAGCTCGCCCGCGCCGCCGGATACGCAGCGACGCTGCGCCTCTCCGACCGTGGTAGTGTGGCGCTGCCATGACCGTCCCGGTGAGAAGAGCCGCAGTCATCATG
>PKYG01000085.1:29432-31452 GCA_003132585.1 Actinomycetota bacterium | reverse complement strand
CTGAAGATCGTCGCCGAGCAACGTGGCATGTCGGCGCGCGTCGTGCGCGAGGTCGAGGCCGCATCGGCGCTCTCGCACCCCGGGATCGTCGCGCTCTACGACTACTTCAGCGACGGCGAGCGGTCGTTCCTGGTGTGGGAGCTGATCGACGGCGAGTCTCTCGACGCGGTCGCCGACGAGCTCGACGACGCGAGCGCCGTGCAGGCGATCGCCGAGGTGCTCGACGCGCTCGTCTTCGCCCACAGTCAGGGTGTCATCCACCGCGACATCAAGCCGCAGAACATCATGCTCGACGACGATGGGCGCGCGAAAGTGATGGACTTCGGCATCGCGCGCCTGATCGACGCCGAGACGCTGACCACCGAAGGCGACGTGCTCGGCACGTTCGCCTACATGTCGCCGGAGCAGGCCGAGGGGCGGCGCGCCGGTCCGGCGAGCGACGTCTACTCGGCGGCGATCGTCCTGTACGAGCTGCTCGCCGGCTTCAATCCGGTGCGCGGCGATACCGCGGCGGAGACGCTCGCCAACGTGGTCGCCAGCCGGTTCGCGTCGCTCGAGGAGGTGCGCCGCGACCTGCCGCGCGAGCTGAACGACGCCGTCGAACTCTCCTGCTCACCGGAACCGGTGGATCGCCCGTCGGCGGCAGAGTTCGAGCGGGCGCTGCGCTCGGCGCTCGCCTCGGGCCGCTTGCGCGGCCGCCGGCACCGCGCGCGGCGCCTGCTGAAGCCGTTTCGCCGCAGCGCCGTGCTCATCGAGCGATCGGCCGGCGCAGCGCTGGCCGCGATCGTCGTCGCCGTCCTGCTCACGCGGATGCCAGCTTATCCGCAAGGGTGGACCGTGCCCCTGATCGCATTCACGGTGGGGCTGTGGTTCGTCGTGCCTGCGGCCGGTCTCGCGTGGCTGCTCGGGGTGCTCGCCTTCCCGCTGTTCAACGTCGCGTTCTCGGTCGGCGTCGCCTACGTCGTCCTCGCCGTGGTGCTCTATTGGCTGGCCAAGAGCCGGCCGCTGATCGCGCTCTGGCCGGCCCTGGCGGCGCTGCTCGTGCCGACCTACGCGGCGCTGCTCGTGCCCGCCGCCGCGAGCGTTTTCGGCCGCGTGCGCGGCGTCATCACCGCCGCCTGGGCCGGTGCCGGCCTGCTGCTCTACCTGCTTGTCGAGCGCGTCGCACGGGTGCCCTTTACCGGCTTCCAGAAGCGCGGCGATCTCAGCAGCCGACTCACCGACGCCGGCAACCCGGTGACGGTCGTCGTCCGCCTCGGCGAAACCGTCCTCTCACCGCCGGCGATCTTCCAGATGATCGTCTGGGGAGGCTTCGCATTGGCGATCGCCCTGACCTTGCGACTGCGCTCGCTCGAGCTGCGCCTCTGGGGCTGGTCGCTCTCCCTGGCGCTCGTGGCGATCCTCTACCGTGTCGTGCCGATCGCCGTCTGGCACAACAAGGCGTCCTACGGCGCTTTGCTGCTGAGTGTCTGCGTGGCGGCGGTGGTGATAGTGTTCCCGGTGGTTCTGGGTACCGGCCGAATCCCCGAGGAGCAGGCAGATGAGCGTCCTTAAGTCGATCGAGCAGAAGATCGAGAGGCTGGTGGAGGGAGTCTTCGGTCGCGCCTTCAAGGCGAGCGTGCAGCCCGTGGAATTGGCACACAAGCTCGCCAAGGAGATGGGTGACCACAAGACCGTCAGCGTCTCGCGCGTCTACGTGCCCAACGAATACGAGATCTACCTCTCGCCCGAAGACTTCGACAAGCTGCACTCGTTTGAGCAGTCGCTCAAGCAGGAGCTTGCGAACTACCTGATCGCCTATGCGCGGCGCGAAGGCTGGACGATGGTGAGCGCGCCGCGCATCGAGATCCTTGGCGATGCCGACCTGCGGCTTGGCGAGTTCGGCATCGCCACGCGCACGGCGACCGAGGCAGCCGGCGAGGAGCTCGAACCGCCGCCCCCGGCGGGGCTCGCGCAGACCGTGATGTATCAGCCGGCGCCGGCGGCGGCGCCGGCGGTCGCGCCCGGCTTCGCCGGACCG
>PKYG01000085.1:0-29376 GCA_003132585.1 Actinomycetota bacterium | reverse complement strand
GTCAAGGTGAACCGCCGGGAGGTGAAGCGCGCCGTACTCGCCAATGGCGACCGGGTGGACCTGGGGGCGAGCGAACTGCACTTCGAGAGGCGTCCGTGACCGACGTCATCCTCTTCATCTTGAAGATCCTCATCCTGGCGCTCCTGTACGTCTTCATCTGGCTCGTGCTGCGGCGCGCCGTCGGCGACGTGTACGGCGGTGGTGGCGCGCAGGCGCCCGACATCGCGTCGCCGGACGCCTCGCCGCAGGTCGCGCCGGTGACTCCGTCCGTGCGCCGCGCGCGTCGCGACAAGCGCGCCGTCGAGCGCACGATGCCCGGGGAGGCGCTCGACCTGACCGAGCACATCAACCCGCGGCTCGTCGTCGAAGAGAGTCCGATCCTCGCCGCCGGTCTCGTCTTTCCGCTCGAAGGCTGGGTGCTGGTGGGCCGGGCGCCGAGCAGCGACATCGTGCTCGATGAGCCGTTCGTGTCGCAGACCCACGCCCGGCTGCGTCCCGTCGGCCAGTTCTTCATGGTCGAGGACTTGGGCAGCACCAACGGCACCTTCATCAACGAGAAAGAGGTGACCGAGGCGCAGCTGAGATTCGACAGCCGGCTGCGGATCGGCGAGACGATCTTCCGCTACGAGGAGTGAAGTGCCGGTGACCCTCAGCGTCCGCCACGCGGCGCTCTCCGACATCGGCTTGCAGCGCACGACCAACGAAGATGCCTTCATCGATCGGGCGCCGCTCTTCGCCGTCGCCGACGGCATGGGCGGCGCGCAGGCCGGTGAGGTCGCCTCCGCGATCGCCGTCGAGACGCTTGCGGCGGCCGCCGACGAGCCGCTCGCCGCCGCCGCCGAGCGCGCCAACGCGCGCATCTTCGCGCTCGCGCAAGCCAACGACGAGCATGCCGGCATGGGCACCACGTTGACGGCGTTCCGGTTGCGCGGCGCTCAGGCCGAGTTCGTCCACATCGGCGACAGCCGCGCGTACCTGCTGCGCGGCGGCCGGCTCGAGCAGCTCACCGAGGACCATTCGCTCGTCGGCCAGTGGCTGCGTGAGGGCGCGATCACGCCCGAGGAAGCCGCCGTCAACCGCTATCGCAGCGTGCTCAGTCGCGCTCTCGGCACCGAACCCGAGGCGGCGGTCGACCGCTTCGTTCGCGATCTTGCTCCCGGCGACGTCGTCCTGCTCTGCAGCGACGGTCTCAGCGGGAGCGTGCCCGCCGAGCGCCTCGCCGAGGTGCTTGCGGGGCCCGACGCCGATGAGGCGGCGCACGTGCTCGTGCGCGACGCCAAGAACCACGGTGGTCACGACAACATCACGGTCGTCGTCGTGCAGGTGCTCGCCGGCGAGACCAGCGACGTGGATCCTGCGGCGAGCGCCGCAGAAGCACCGGTGAGCGTCGCCGACGAGTCGGCCGGCGGCGCGCAGGCCACCGACACCGGGAACGACGACGGGAGTGGCGCGAGCGCCGCGGTGACGTCACCGTCCGGCTCGCGCGACGCGCCGGGCCCGGCCGCGCCGCGGCGGCGGCGCTCGCGCCGCTTCGTCGTGCTCACCGTCGTCGTGGCGTTGCTCGTGGCGTTGCTCGTGGCGGCGACGATTACGTCGACGCAGGTCTTCTACGTTGGCGTCGACGACGGTAACGTCGCCGTGTACCGCGGCCTGCCGTGGAGCGTCGGGCCGCTCAAGCTTAGTCGCGTCTATCTGCGGACGACGCTGCCGGTCGCCAGCCTCGCATCCGGCGACCAGCAGGGTGTCGGCGCCCACCACATCGGCGGCAAGGGCGCCGCGATCGATCTCGTCACACAGCTCGGAGGCCTGCCATGAAGCGGCGTACGACCGAGCTCGTCTACCTGATCTTCGCCGGCGTCATCAGCACGATGGCCTACGTCTCCGTCTTCACCGGCCGGCGCGGCGATATCAAGACGAGCTCGGTCGTCTACGGGCTGATCTTCGTCGCGATCTTCCTGATCTTGCACGCGGTCGTGCGCGCCTTCCTCTCCCAGGCCGACCCGTATCTGCTGCCCCTCACCGCTCTGCTCGCCGCCATCGGCCTCACGGAGATCTACCGCATCGACCCGCGGTACGCGCTGCTGCAGGGTCAGTGGCTGGTCGTCGGGGCCGTGCTCTTCATCGCCACCGTGCTCCTTGTGCGCGACCACGAGCGCCTCGACGGCTACCGTTACCTCATCGGCGCCGCCGGCCTCGCGCTCCTGCTCATCACGATCGTCTTCGGCAGCACCGTCAACGGCTCCCGTCTCTGGCTGCGGTTCGCCGGGTTCTCGATCCAGCCGTCGGAGTTCGCCAAGATCGCGATCGTGATCTTCCTCGCCGGTTACCTGAACGACAAGAAAGAGATGCTCTCCATACCGACGAGCCACGTCATGGGCATCCCTCTGCCGGCGCCGAAGTACTTCGGCCCGCTCGCGGTCATGTGGATCCTCTCGCTGCTGATGCTGATCTTCATGAAAGACTTCGGCATGTCGCTGCTCTTCCTGGCGATCTTTGTGGCGCTCATCTACATGGCGACGTCGCGGATCGTCTACGTGGTCGCCGGCGGGGTGATGTTCAGCATCGGCGCCGCCGTCGCCTACCAGGTCGTCGGACACGTGCAGGAACGCTTCCAGATCTGGATCGATCCGTGGGCGCATGCGGCGACCACTGGCTATCAGCTCCTGCAGTCGATGTTCGCGATCGCCGACGGCGGCGTGCTCGGCGCCGGCATCGGCCGCGGTTATCTGCTCGCCGGCCACAGGCCTGTGGTGCCCGACCTGCAGACCGACTTCATTTTCGCCGCCGTCGCCAACGAGCTCGGGCTGATCGGCGCCGTCGGTCTGATCCTTGTCTATGTGCTCTTCTGCTGGCGCGCGTTCCGCGTCGCGATCTGGGCGCCGGACGGCTTCTCCAAGCTGCTCGCCGCTGGGCTGGCGACCGCGTTCGGTCTGCAGACGTTCATCATCATCGGCGGCGTCACCCGGCTCATCCCGCTCACGGGTATCACACTGCCGTTCGTAAGCTACGGCGGCAGCTCGATCACCGCCAATCTCATGCTCGTCGCCCTGCTCCTGATGGTCTCGCACCGCACGGCCGTGATCCGTGCCGGCAGCGAGCACGAGCGCCTCAAACTGGCAGGGATCAAGTGAGGCGCTCGTGAACAAGGCGATCGCACGCATCTTCCTCGTCGGCGCGATCCTTTTCGCCGCCCTGATCGTCAATCTCACGTACCTTCAGGTGATCCACGCCAGGGCGTTGCGCGACAATCCGCTGAACCATCGCGGTCTCGCCCAGGAGCTCAAGATCGATCGCGGCAGGATCCTCGGGTTCGACGGCACGCCGCTCGTCGTCTCCGTGCGCAAGTCGGGCTTCTACTACCGACGGTACCCGCAGGGCTCGCTCGCCGCGCAGACCATCGGCTACGACAGCGTCGCCCTCGGCCACAGCGGCCTCGAGCAGTCGATGAATGCCGTGCTCACGGGGCAGTCAAGCCTGCTCGGCACGCAGAGCGCGCTCGACCGCCTGCTCGGGCGCCGCCCGCACGGGGCTGACGTGAAGCTCACGCTCGTGCCGGCGGTGCAGAAGGTCGCTCAACAGGCGCTGACCGGCAAGGTCGGCGCGATCGTCGCGCTCGATCCCAAGACCGGCGCCGTCATCGCGATCGCCTCCTCGCCCACGTACTCGCTCGCCACGGTCGACGACGACTGGCAGCGGCTGCGTTCCGATCCGGGCGCGCCGTTGCTCAACCGGGCGACGCAGGGGCTCTACCCGCCGGGTTCGTCGTTCAAGGTCGTCACTGCCGCAGCGGGACTCGACAAGGGCGTCGTCACGCCGACGACGATCTTCCATGACACCGGCACGTACGTCGTCTATGGAGGCAAGATCACCAACTACCATGGCGAGATCGTCGGCACGATCGACTTCACCCGGGCGTTGACCTACAGCATCAACACCGTCTTCGCCGCGGTCGGCGTGCAGATCGGCCAGAACGACTTGGTCGCGACGATGATGAAGTTCGGCCTCTGGCAGGTGCCACCGATCGAGTTGCCCGGTGGCTCTGTGCTGGCGAGCGGGCGCTACGAGAAGGGCACGATCGTGTCGCCTGAGGCCAAGCTGAACCCACTGCAGGTGGCGGCGATGGCGATCGGCCAGGAGCAGCTCGTGGCGACCCCGCTGCAGATGGCGCTCGCGGCAGCGGCCGTCGCCAATGGCGGCACGATCATGAAGCCGTATCTCGTGCAGCAGGTGATCGCCCCCAACGAGACGGTCGTGCAGAGCGCCGCGCCGCAGACGTGGCAGACGGCGATGACGCCGTCGACGGCGGCCACGCTCAACTTGATGATGCAGCAGGTCGTGAACTCCGGCACCGGTACGGCGGCGGCGCTCCAGGGCATCAAGGTCGCCGGCAAGACCGGCACCGCCGAGACGAGCCGGCCGGGCGTCAACCAGGCGTGGTTCATCGCCTTCGCGCCGGCAGATGATCCCAAGATCGCCATTTGTGTCAGCATTGAGAACGTGTCGGTGACGGGCGGCGAGGTCGCCGCGCCGCTCGCCGCCCAGGTGATGCGCGCGGCGCTCGCCCAGCCGAGTCTGCCGTGACGGCGGCGGCAGGGCAGGGCGGCGCCGCGTGGTACTTTCTTACAGTGAGCAAAGGATCGAGACGTGACTGACGGGTTCCAGGAAGGACAACTGATCGATAACCGCTACCGCGTCGAGCGCAAGCTCGGCAGCGGCGGCATGGCCGACGTGTATCTTGCCAAGGACGAGACGCTCGGTCGGCGCGTCGCCCTCAAGGTGCTGCTCAAACGCTTCGTCGACGACGAGCAGTTCGTCGAGCGCTTCCGCCGCGAGGCGAAGTCGGCGGCGGGCCTCAACCACCCCAATCTCGTGAGCATCTACGATTGGGGTCAGATCGGCCCGCTGTACTACATCGTGATGGAGTACGTCGAAGGAGAGACGCTCAAGGACCTCATCCGCCGCAGAGACCGGCTGGCCGGCGGCGAGGCGGTCGCGATCGCCCTCGAGCTGCTCGCCGCGGTCGACTTCGCCCACGCGCACCACGTCGTGCACCGCGACATCAAGTCGCAGAACATCCTGATCGACCGCGCCGGCAAGGTGAAGGTCACCGACTTCGGCATCGCCCGTGCCGGCGACTCGTCGATGACCGAGGCCGGGTCGATCCTCGGCACGGCCCAGTACCTGGCGCCGGAGCAGGCGCGCGGCGAGGCGGTCGACGAGCGCACCGACCTGTACTCCGTCGGCGTCGTGCTCTACGAGATGCTCACCGGCACCGTGCCCTTCAGCGGCGACAGCGCCGTGAGTGTGGCGCTCAAGCACGTCAACGAGCTGCCACGCGAGCCGGCCGAGCTGGTGCCCGGCTTGCCGTATTCGCTCAACCAGATCGTGCTCAAGGCGCTCGCCAAGAGCCCTGACCGGCGCTATTCGAGCGCCGCCGAGTTCGGCCGCGACCTGCGCAGCGCGCAGGTCGGCGGCCCGCTGGTGGCGGCGACCTTCGACTTCGCCTCCGAACGCACTCAGGTGCTGGCTCCGCTGGCCGTTGGCCGCGAAGGCGAGACGCAGGTGATGGCGAGAGACGCGCTGGCGACCACGCAAGGCGACCGCGGCAAGCGCAAACGCTCGCCGTGGCCGTTCATCTTGATCGCCCTGCTCGTCCTGATCGCTGCCGGTGCGGCATGGGGGCTGTACCACGCGTTGACCGGGTCGACGACTGTGGTCCCCGGCGTGGTCGGCCAATCCGAGGCCACGGCGCGGGCGGCGCTCGAGGGCAAGGGCTTCAAGGTGAAGGTCAACGGGGAGTACTCGGACGCGTTCGCCACGGGCCTGGTCACCCGTCAGCAGCCGGCCGCGAACACCAAGCTGATCGACGGCGGCACGGTCGAGATCTGGGTCTGTCAGGGACCGGTGACGATCGACTTGACCGACCTGCGCGGCATGACCGCGGCCGGTGCGGCCGCCTATCTGAAGGCGAACGGTCTCGTCGGCAACGAGCAGAAGGGACCGTCCAACGCGCCGATCGGCAACGTCTACAGGCAGGATCCGGCGCGGGGCACCAGCGTCAAGCGCAAAGACACCGTCACCTACTGGGTGAGCAGCGGGGTGCCGCAGGTGAAGGTGCCGGATCTCAGCGGCATGACGAAGGCGCAGGCCGAGCAGGCGCTGTTCAATGTCGGCCTCAAGCCCGGTGTCGTCACCCAGCAGCCGAGCGACACCGTGCCCGCCGGCAGCGTCGTCAGCCAGTCGCCACCGGCCGATACGAAGGTCGACCGGGGGAGCACCGTCGACATCGTCGTTTCGAGCGGCACGCCGAGCCCGTCACCAACGCTGGTCGAGGTGCCGGATGTGTACGGCATGGACACCGTCACGGCGACCGACACGCTCTCGGCGGCCGGGTTCAACGTGCACGTCACGCTCAAGCACAGCGGGCAACCGCCCGACACGGTGATCAAGATGGACCCCGAGGCGGGCACGATGCAGCCCTACGGATCGGACGTCACGATCACCGTCGCCAAGTAGCGCCGGCCACCGGGCTCGGCGCGACCCTCAGCGGACGATCGCGAAGACGTACACCATGTAGACGGCGTACATGGAGCCGGCGCCGGCGATCGACCACCACGTCATCGTGTGCTTGACGCGCAGCGTCACGTAGAGCACGAGGCCGGAGACGATCGCCAGCAGCCCGCTCACGAGCCCCGTGCGCGTCAGCTGCCAGCTCGTGAACAGCAGGCCGACCGACACCGGGAAGGTGCTCTGGAAGACCATCGCACCGGTGATGTTGCCGAGCGCCAGCGTGTCCTTGCGCCCGCGAATCCAGAGCACCGAGTTGAACTTCTCCGGCAACTCCGTGGCGATCGGCGTGATCAGCAGCGAGACGAGCAGCGGGCTGGCGCCGAGCGCGGCGCTGAGGTGATCCACCTCGCGCACGAAGATCTCGGCGCCGCCGATGATGCCGCCGAGCGCCACCGCCAACTGCACGAAGATGCGCCACCGGTGCGGCATCACCGGGTGTCGGTGGAAGTAGAGCGGCTTGGTGTCTCCGCTGAGGTCGCCCTCGCTCTTCATGGTCTCGTAGACGTAGTAGCCGTAGAAGGCGAGCAGCAGCGGCGAGAGCCCCCACTTGACGTGGTGCAAGTGGGTCAGTCCGATCGCCATCGCCGCCGTGTAGGCGATGAGGAAGTGGCTGAGGTCGCGGCGCATCACCTTCTCGTTGATCGTGACTTTGCGCGAGCGGCGGCCGCGCAACGAGTAGATGATGATCGCCGCGCCGGTGACGAACATCGCCAGGCTGGAGAGCATGAACGGCGCACCGAGGATCGCGCCGATGCCGATGTCGTGACTGGCGACACCATGGGTGAAGAGGATCGCGATGATCGGTACGAGGGTCTCGGGCAGAGCCGTGCCGACGGCGGCGAGCACGCTGCCGACGGCGCCCTCACCGAGCTCGTAGCGGCGGCCGAACCACTCGACGCCGTTCGTGAAGAGCTCCGCTGAAGCGAGGATGATGAACAGCGCGAGGATGAGCAAGACGACGGTCATGACGGCCTAGAAGGATACCACGGGGTGGTGAGACGGGCGGGGCGGCTGCAAGCCGCCCCGCCCGTCTCACCCGAGAAGTGTGCCGTCCCTTACCAGCCGAACTCCTTGCGCAGCAGCGGGAAGATGAAGTAGAGCACGAACGCGGCGGAGGCGACCCAGAGCATCCAGCTGATCGCCCTCGCCTTGCCCTGTGTGATCTTGATCGTGACGAACGAGATGAAGCCGGCACCGATGCCGTTGGTGATGCTGTACGTGAGCGGCATGATCGTCATCGTCAGCACGGCGGGCAGGCCGAAGGAGATGTCGCTGAAGTCGATCGCGGCGAAGGCCTTCAGCACGCCGGTGGCGTGCTCGGCCTTCGCCTCACCCTCGGTGAGCGTCGCCATCATCAGATAGCCGACGATGATCAACGCCGGTGCCGTGGCGTTGGCTGGCACGACGCCGGCGATCGGCGAGAAGAACATTGCCAGCAGGAAGCACACACCGACGATCACACCGACCCAGCCGGTGCGGCCGCCGACGCCGACGCCGGCGCCCGACTCGATGTAGGTCGTCGCCGACGAGCTCGACACGGCGCCGCCGGCAACAGCGGCCAGCGAGTCGACGATCAGGGGGCGGTTCACCTGCGGCAAGTTGCCGTCCTCGTCGAGATAGCCGGCCTGGCCACCGACGCCGATCAGCGTGCCCATGGTGTCGAAGAAGTCGGAGAGCATGACGCTGAAGATCCAGAGGATGGCGGAGATGATGCCGAGCTTGGCGAAGGCGCCGAAGTCGAACTTGCCGACGAGGCTGAAGTCGGGGTTGGCGACGACCTTCTTCGGGAGCACCGCGATGCCCTCGGCGAACGACTTCTTGTCGTAGATGTAGTTGAGGATCGTCGCCAAAACCGTCGAGAAGACGATCCCGAGCAGGATCGCCGCCTTCCACTTGCGGGCCATCATGACGATCGTGATGATCAGACCGAAGACCGTCACCGCGATCGGCACGCCGATGAGATCGGCCATCGCCAGCGGCGTGCCGCCGCCGCCGTACACGATGCCGCCGTCGACGAGGCCGATGAAGAGGATGAAGAAGCCGATGCCGACGACGATCGCCTTCTTCAACTCGAGCGGGATCGCCTTGAAGATCGCTTCACGGAACCCGGTGAGCACGAGGATCGTGATCGCCACACCCTCCATGAAGATGATGCCCATCGCGCTCTTGAACGTGAGCCCCTGGCCGAGCACCAGCGAGAAGGCGACGACGGCGTTGAGGCCCATGCCGGGGGCGATCGCGTAGGCGCGGTTGGTGAACAGTCCCATGATGATCGTCATCACACCGGCGACGAGACAGGTCGAGGTGAGCGCGGGGGAGAACGGCAGACCCTTGCCGCCGAGGCCGAGGATGCTGGGGTTCACGAAGATGATGTACGACATCACGATGAAGGTCGTGAGGCCGGCGATCGTGTCGCGTCTGACGTTGGTACCGTTGGCGCGGAACTTGAAGAAACTCTCCAACACGTGCAGCTCCTTTTCGAACGTGAGAACGGGGAGGAACGACACTGCGGGTGGCAAGCCCGCGACCAACGACGAGCTGCGCTGCGGCCCCTCCTTCCAGCCATGGAACGCCTGGCTCGGGCGTCCCGCGGCGACCGGTGTGTCGTGAATCCATTCTATACAACCGGGGAGCACAAGGGCAGGGGCGCACACCCGCGTTGACACGCGACCACACGGGGCATATCTTCGCCGCTGCCGTCACAGGAAAGGGTGTGAACCGCACGCGTGGACGACGATCCCGGCTCGCTGGTCCTTTCTGAGCTCGAATCGATCACAGTCGTCGCCGCCGATCACGAGGAGATCGGCGAGCTGACCGACGTGATCGCTCTCTTCTCGCCCGACTCGCCGGTGGTCACCGGGGTGCTCGTGGAGCGCGGCGACGAGCAGCTGCTCGCGCGCTGGGATCAGATCGCCGAGATCGACATCGACGCGGAGCAGCTCGTGCTCTGCGTCGCGGCCGGCGACCTCGACGCGGCGTCCCTCCGTGGCGACGAGATCGCGCTCGTCGATTCGGTGCTCGACAACCAGGTGCTCGACGTCAGCCGACGCAAGTTCGTGCGCGTACAGGACGTAGTGCTCGAGCCGCGCGACGGCGAGCTGGTCGTCACCGGCATCGACGCGAGCAGCGGCGCGATCGCGCGGCGCATCGGTCTCGGCTTCCTCTCGCGCCGGTTGCCGCGCCGCGCCGCGGATTTCGTGCCCTGGCATGACGTCAATCTCATCTCCGTGCGCCTCTCCCGGCTCAACTTCATCGAGGCGTTCGCCGAGCTTGCCGAGCTTCATCCGGCCGACCTCGCCGACGTCGTCGGCCAGGTCGGTCCGCGCGAGCGCGCCGCCGTGCTCGGCGCGCTCAATGCGCCGCTGGCCGCCGACACGCTGCAGGAGATGGACGGGGAGTTGCGCGGCGGCGCGCTTGCCGAGATGCCGCCGGAGCGCGCTGCCGCGGTGCTCGCCGAGATCGACCCCGACGAGGCCGCCGACATGCTCGCGGAGATGGACGACGAAGTCGTCGAACGGCTGTTGGCGCTGGTGCCCGCCGAGATCGCCTTAGCGCTGCGCGGCTTGGCCAGTCACCCGGAGCACTCGGCGGGAGCGTTGATGACCACGGACTTCGTCGCGATCCCGCGCGGCACGTCGGTGGCGGCCACGCTCGAGCGCATCCGCGAACTGCGACCCGACGACCACGCGATCACGTACACATACGTGCTCGACGATGCGCGAGCGCTCGTCGGCGTCGTGAGCTTGCGCGACCTCGTGCTTGCCGAACCGGCGCAGCGCCTCGACGAGATCATGGAAGACGACGTCGTCGTCGTGACCGCCGACGTGGACGAAGAAGAAGTCGGCCGTCGGATGACCAAGTACAACCTTCTGACGCTGCCGGTGGTCGACGACGCGCGCTGCATGCTCGGCGTGGTCACACTTGACGACGCGCTCGATGCGCTCGTGCCCGACGAGTGGAAGCGCCGCCTGCCGCGACTCTTCCGCTAGCGCCAGCCGCTAGACGGGCTGGATCGCCGGCCCGGCCTCTCGCTCAGCGCGCACGCGGCTGCGGCGCGCGATTGCGACGAGCGTGTCCATCTCGAGCCGGCAGCGGAGCACGTCGCTGCGTCGGCGCACGACGCGGAACCCCATCCCCTCAAGTACGTCTGCATGGAAGAGGTTGACGTCGCGCAGGTAGCCGCGGAAGCGATCTGCCGGGTCGCGGCGCCGTGTCGCGTACGCCTCGAGCGCGACGGCGCCGCGGTTCTTCAACGCCGCCTCGATCTCCTGCAGGAGGTTCTGGAAGCCGTTGAGATAGTCCTCGTCGTAGAAATACGCGCAGAGCAGCAGGTAGGCGTCGGCCGACGGTGGTCCTGTCGGCAGGCTTTGCGCGCGCGGCACCAGCGCCGCCGGCGCCACATGCATCCAGCCAAGCACACGGTCGGCGTCGAGCAACGCCCGCCCGAAGAACCCGGCCTCGGTCTCCACGGCGGTCTCCCACTCGCGGCGCGGCACGTGCGGGGTCACCGCTCCGGGTGCGGCTGTCTGCCACCACTCACAGCTTGCGCAGACTGGAGCGAGCAGATCGCGGCTGGCGCCGGTGAGGTCGCGCGCGCTCACTCGTCCGCTGGCGGGCTCGCGGCCACGTCGTCGACGAAGACGTGCACACGCGCGGCGGTCGTGCCGAGCATTGTCGGGAGGTAGGCGGCGGTCGCCTCGGCCACCGCCAGCGCGACCGCCGGGATCGGCACGCCCTCGCCGACGACGATGTGGACCTCGACCGTCACTCCGAGCTCGTTTTGCTCGAGGCGCACCGGCCCGCGCCCTTCGACGCGCACCTTCTCGCCGAAGGACTGCAGCACATGGCGGTGCAAGCCGACGACGCCGGGGATGCCCTTGATCGCATCCCATACGTAGGTCGTGACGACCTCCTGCGAGTAGCTGCCGCTCGGTGTCTCGGCCGTGTCTCCTCCTCGTCGACGCTTCGATTATAGCCGCGTGAACGGTGTCGCCGGAACGTCGTCTCGTCACCTGCCGGTCGATTGCGTCGCCTCCGACCCTCACCTATACTCACGCAGGAAAAAAGGCTCCCTGTCCGGTCTCTCACCACTACCCATCGCAGGTTCCGCGAATGCCGAACGACGAAATCAGCATCTACTGCGCCGACTGGGTTCTGCCGGTGGCGACGCCGCCGCTCGAAGGCGGCGCGATCAGGGTGGAGAGTCTCAAGGTTCGCGAGAGACTCCAGGCACGGGTGCGCGACGGGTCGGCGGACGTCGGCGCGGCGGAGTCGGGATGGTGGCATACTGCCACCGAAGTCAACGGAGAGGAGACGGCCTAGTGCTGCTCGATCGCAAGCGCGTCAAGTTCTGGCAGAAGTGGGTGTTCCTGGTCATGGCCATCCTCATGGCCTCGTTCCTGATCTTCGGCTACTCAGGCGTGCTGCAGGGTTGCCAGAACTCGACCAGCGTACCGGGCGGTTCGATCGGTGACGCGATCAAGGCGCTGCAGACGCAGCTCCAAGCCAAACCCCACGATCCCGCGATCATGGTGCAGCTCGGCGACGACTACCAGTCGGCCGCCGCCGGCGAGCAGCCGGGCTCGACGGCGTGGAGCGACGACTTGTCGACCGCCTCTGGCTATTACGAAAAGGCCTCTGCGATCTATGCCAAGCAAAAGGGCCAGACGGCCCGCCAGAACGCAATCGCGACGTTGAACAAACTCGCGCAGGTGTACATCCAGCTCAAGGATTACAAGAACGCCGTGATCACCTACCAGCGTCTGGTCGAGTACCAACCGCGCAACGCCGACACGTACCTGTATCTCGGCGAGTATGCACTGCAGGCCGGCGACGTGCAGACCGCGTTGCACGCCCTGCAGCGCAACCTGCAGCTTGCGCCGAACTCTCCCAACGCGAGTGCGATTCGCGATACCATCAAGCAGCTCAAGCAGTCCACGGCATCGCCGACACCGACGTCGTCGGCGCTGCCGACATCCACACCGACCCCGACCAAGAGTGGTGCCAAATGACGACCGACTTCTCATCAGACCGACAGCTCGTGCGTGAGGGCGTCGGCCTCGTCGAGCTCAGTGGCGAGGTGGACATTTACACGGCGCCACGGTTCAAGGAGGACCTGCTGGCGCTCATCGACGAGGGCGCCAGAACGATCGTCGTCGATCTCACCAAGGTTGATTTCATCGATTCGACGGCCTTAGGCGTGCTCATCGGCGGCGTCAAGCGTCTGCACCCGCGTGACGGGCGCCTCGTGCTGGTCGCCAACAGCCGGCCGGTGCAGAAGATCCTCGCGATCACCGGCCTGGACAAGGTCTTCACGATCGTTCCCACGCGCGACGAGGCTCTGGCGAGCCTGTGACGGGCGCGCTGCCGGCGGACCGTCACCGCTGACACGCGACCCGTCATCGTCGACACATGGTTTGCGCGGTGGTATAACCTGCCATCGTTGTTCGTAGCACCATCGCCGAAAAGCAGGTTGGCCGCCCCATGAAGCTCATCGTCACCGAGAAGGACTCCGCCGCGCTGACGATCGCCCAGATCCTCGGCAAGGGCGTGACCACGCGCGCCCACGGCCGTGGCCGTCAAAAGGTGCGCTCCTATGCATTCGAGTGGGATGGTCGGCCGGCGGTCGCCGTCGGTCTCCACGGCCACGTGATGGAGACCCTGTTCCCGAACACCTACCGGCGGTGGAGCCTGAAGACGCTCGACAAAATGATCCGCGAGCCCGATCTCGCCTGGGTGATCGACGGGGCGAGCGCCGCGACGGTCGCGGCGATGCGCGCCGTCGCCAAGGATGTCGACGAGATCGTCATCGCCACCGACTTCGATCGCGAGGGTGAGCTGATCGGGCATGAGGCGCTCGAGATCCTCCGCGGCGACGCGCTCAAGCGCCATCCTCACGACGTTCCCGAGAAACCGCGGGCGGCCAGGGGCAAGACGGCGAAAGGTGGCCGCGCTCGCGAAGACGAAGCCGCCCCACCCCCGGTCGCCGGTGACGGCGACCCGCACGTCAAGCCGATCGTCGCCGCCAAGGTCGTCGATCGGCACCATCGCGTGCGCTTCTCGGCGCTCACCCCCGAGGAGGTGCGGCGCGCCTTCGCCAAGCCGTCGACGCTCGACTTCAACCTCGCCGAAGCGGCGCACTCACGCCAGGACATCGATCTCATCTGGGGCGCCGTGCTGACGCGCTTCATGTCGCTTGCCGCGTACCGTTACGGTTCCGAGTACCTCTCCGTCGGTCGCGTGCAGACACCGACGCTGCGGCTGGTCGTCGACCGCGAGCTCGAACGCCGGGCATTCGTGCCGGTGCCTTACTGGGAGATCAAGGCGAGCCTTGAGAGAGCCGGCGAAACGATCGAGGCGGCGCACACGGGCAACAGGTTCGAGACGCTCGCCGCGGCGGCGGCGGCGCTTGCCCGGGCGCAGGCCGCCGAGGCGGTCGTCACCGAGTACGCGGCGCAGCCGCACAGCGTTGCGCCGCCGGCCCCCTTCAACACGACGGCGCTGATGAGCGCCGCCTCGGCCGTCGGCGTGTCGCCGGCGCGGGCGATGCGCGCCGCCGAGTCGCTGTATCTCGACGGCCTGATCAGTTACCCGCGCACGGACAACACCGTGTATCCACCCTCGCTGGACGTGCAGGGAGTCTGCCGGGTGCTCGGCCGATACGAGCCCGTGGCGGCTGTGGCGCGCGAACTGGCCGCCGGCCCCAAACCGAAGGCGACACGCGGCAAGAAACGCACCACCGACCATCCGCCGGTGTACCCGGCGGGCGTGCCGTCGGCGGCGTTGCGCGGCGACCAGGAGAAGGTCTACGACCTGGTCGCCCGTCGCTTCCTGGCGACGCTTCTGCCGGCAGCGGTCGTCGAAAGCCAGCGACTCGATCTGCGTATCGGCAGCGAGCCGTTCGTCGCGCGTGGCGGCCGCGTCGCCTCACCGGGATTCCTGCGCGTCTACCAGAAGTACTCCGCGCAGCGCGACAGGCCGCTGCCGGCGGTCGCGCCCGGCGACGTGTTCGCCGTCGTCGAGCTGCGCAACGAGAGCAAGGAGACGCAGCCTCCGAGCCGCTATGGCCAGGGACCGCTGATCGAGAAGATGGAGGAGCTCGGTCTCGGCACCAAGGCGACGCGCGCCGACATGATCCAGCACCTCTACGACCGCAACTACGTGCGCGACAACCCGCTCGAGCCCACCGAGCTCGGGGTGGCGCTCATCACCGCGTTCGACGCAGCGATGAAGGAGGCGCCGCTCGACATCTCGCAGACGGCGATGACGTCCCGCCTCGAGGAGCACATGGACGCGATCAGCGAGGGGCAGCGCACGCGCGCCGAGGTGGTCGCCGAGAGCCAGCAGATGCTTGAGCAGGCGTGGAAGCTGCTCGAGGAGCACATCGACGTGATCCGTGACCGCATCAAGAGCGGTGTGCGTGAGGACCTTACACTCGGCGTCTGCCAGAAATGCGGGGGTCAGTTGCGCGTGATGCGCGGCAAGACGGGCAAGCGATTCGTCGCCTGCGTCGGCAAGGAGGGCGAGGCACCGGCCCCCTCCGGCGACCCCGACAAACCGGCGCGGCGCGGCTGCGGACAAACATTCCCGCTGCCGCAGCGCGGTGTTATCATGCCAACTGAGAAGATTTGTCCGGAATGCGGATGGCCCGAGATCAAAGTGACCGGCGCGAGCGGCCGCGGACGACCGTGGGTGCTCTGCCTAGATATGGATTGTCCTTCTAAGGAGAAGTACCGCAGCCGCAAGCGATCACGGTCATGATCCGGGCCTTCCCTCCGCCGGACGTGCGTGAGGGGAGA
Organism: Actinomycetota bacterium; assembly: GCA_003132585.1. GTDB lineage: Bacteria > Actinomycetota > Thermoleophilia > UBA2241 > UBA2241 > PALSA-647. The sequence goes on along the minus strand of PKYG01000085.1, from coordinate 14,008 downwards.
CCACAGTGAACGAGCATATCCTGCCGCCGCCCGGCTCTCGCGGGCGACTGATCACCTTCGAGGGCATCGACAAGTGCGGCAAGTCCACGCAGGCCGACCTGCTGCGCGACGCGCTGCTTGCGCACGGCGTCCCCGTGGGCACGACCGGCGCGCCGGGCTTGGTCGTGCGTGAGCCCGGCGGCACGCCCATCGGCGAACAGGTGCGCGACTTGCTGCTGCATGGCGGCGGCGACCTGGCGCCGTGGACCGAGGCGCTCCTCTATGCCGCCGCTCGCGCCGAGCTCGTCGCCAAGGTCTTGCGCCCCTCGCTCGCGGCGGGGTGGGTGGTCCTGCTCGACCGCTACGTCGACTCGACGCTGGCCTACCAGGGCTGCGCGCGCGGACTCGGCATCGACACGATGCTCGACTTGAACGAACTCGCGACCGGTGGCCTCATGCCCGACCTCACGTTCATCGTCGCGGTCAGCCCCGCCGAGGCAGCCGGCCGCACGGCAGGGCTGCCCGATCGCATCGAGCGCGAAGGGCCGACCTTTCAGGAACGCGTCGCCGAGGGGTATCGCCAGGTTGCGCGTCACTTCCCGGAGCGCGTGGTCGTCGTCGACGGAGCGCGGCCGGCGGAGCAGGTCGCCGCGCAGGTCCTCACTCTGACACTGAAGTGCGTGGAGAATGCCGATGTTTGAGTCGATCCCCGGCCAGGCGCACGCCAAGCGGTATTTCGCGCGCGCTTTCGCGCGCGGGCTCAGCCACGCCTACCTGCTGGCCGGTGATGAAGGCCTCGGCAAGGCGGAGTTCGCACGCGAGCTCGGCGTCGCGATCGTCGCCTCCTGCGGCGGCTGCGGCACCTGCGCCGAGTGCGAGCGCGCCCGCCGCGGCGCCTCGCCCGACCTGACGTTCGTCGAGCGAGAAGGCGAGCAGCTCCGCCTCGAACAGGTGGAGCGGCTCGTTGCCGAGCTTTCGCTGCGGCCGTTCGCGGCCGAGCGCCGGGTGTGGGTGCTGCTCGAGGCTGACAAGATGACGACCGAGGCGGCCAACAAGCTCCTCAAGAGTCTCGAGGAGCCTCCTGGCTACGTGTACTTCGTGCTCGTCAGCGACCACGTCGAACGGCTGCTGCCGACGATCGTCTCGCGGTGTCAGACGGTGGAGTTCCAGCCGGTCGCCGACGGCGAGATCACCGCGTTCCTGAGCGAGCGCCACGGCCTCGACACAGACGCGGCCGCGGCGCTCGCACGGCTGGCCCGCGGCTCCATCGAGCGCGCCACGCGGCTTGCCGAAGACGCGCGCGGTGGCCGGCGCCGCGCGCGCTATCTCGAACTCGCGGCGCGGGCCGTCGACGGCGACGCCGACTGCGAGCGCGCATTTCTCGACGAGGTCGGCAAAGAGGAACAGGAGGTCGCCGACCAGGTGGCGGCCGCTCTGGCTGCGAGCCTGGAGGAGTTGGAGCGCATCGTCACCGACCCCCGCGAGCGATCCTGGCACCAGAAGCGGCTTGAAGAGGCGAGCAAGCGCGACAAGGCGCGGCGCACGCGGCTTGTCGCGCTCGACGCTCTCGACCACCTCTCGTCGTGGCTGCGGGACGTGTGGGTCGTCTCTCAGGCGGGCCCGCAGGCTGTGTGGAACAGCGATCGCATCGCCGCGCTCGAGAGCGCCGCGCGCGCCGATCCGCAGCGCTACGGGCAGCAGCTCGAGGTCGCTGCGGCGACACGCAAAGACTTGTATCTGAATGTCGACCGAAGGTTGGCTTTGACGGCGATGTTCCGCCGTTTCGAGGAGGTTGCAGAGAGTGCCTAATATAGTGAGTGTCGTCTTCCGGGACGGCGGCAAGGTCTACCAGTTCGACTCCGGCGAACACGAGCTCGTCGCCGGCGACTCCGTCGTCGTCGACACGGCGCGCGGTAGCGATTTCGGCCGAGTCGTGAAGGGCCCCGACGAAATCGGCGCCGCCGACGCGCCACAGGGCCTGAAGAAGATCGTGCGCAAGGCGACGGCGGCCGACAGCGAAGCCGTCGCCGCGCACAGGCGGCTCGAGACCGATGCCAAGCGAGCCTGCGCCGCGCTCGTCGCCGAGATGGGTCTCGTGATGAAGGTCGTCGGCGCCGAGGTGTCCTTCGACGGCAACAAGACCACGATCTCGTTCGTCGCCGAAGAGCGCATCGACTTCCGGCAGCTTGTCGGCAAACTCAACGACCGCCTCAAGCGGCGCGTCGAGCTCAAGCAGGTCAGCGCCCGCGATGAGGCGCGCATCGTCGGCGGCTTCGGCCCGTGTGGTCGCCGGCTCTGCTGCTCGCTCTTCGCCGGCGACCAGGAGCCGGTCTCGATCCGCATCGCCAAGGACCAGAACCTGCCGCTCAACCCGGCGAAGATCTCGGGGTGCTGCGGGCGCCTGATGTGCTGTCTCAAGTACGAGCACGAGGTGTACCAGCTCTTCAAGCAGCGCGCGCCCAAGAAGGGGGCGACGATCCGCACGCCCGCCGGCGACGGCAGGGTCGTTGATCTGCTCGCCCCCAATGACAGCGTCACCGTCGATCTCGGCGAGGGGCGCATGATGACTTTCAAGCTGGCGGAGCTCGACTCGGCCGGAAGGAGTGAAGATCATGGCTAGCAGCGAGCACGTGGTGCTCAACGTTCCAACCATCTCCTGTAACCACTGCAAGCGGGCGATCGAGACTGCCGTCGCCGGGATGGAGGGAGTGCAGGGAGTCGATGTCGAAGTCGACGCCAAGAGCGTGTCGGTCGAGTTCGACCCCGACGAGATCTCGCTCACGGCGATCAAAGACGCGATCGTCGAAGAAGGTTATCCCGTCGCCGGCGAGCACATCTTCGGCAGGTGAGCTCCCTTGGTTAGCGTACGGGGTTTGGCGCGAGAGCGCCGGGCTGGTACCATAACGCCTCGTCTTCTCCAGGGCCGTTAGCTTAGCTGGTAGAGCAGGGGACTCTTAATCCCAAGGTCGAAGGTTCGAATCCTTCACGGCCCACCACGAACCCGCGCGCTAACCGATGCTCTCCGCTCCTCTGCCGCTCGGCCGTCACCCTCAGGACAAGCTGTCACGGTGATATGGTTTCGCCCTGGTATCGCTTTCACGAGCGGGGGTTCTCACGATGGGGGGTCCACCATGTTGATTCGAAACTGCCCACGTCCCCGCGGCGCCATTCTCGCCGGACTCTGTTTCCTTGCGCTCGTCGCGCTGGTGGCGGCGCTTGTCGCCGGCTGCGGTTCGAGCTCGACCGCCACGCCCCCATCGACGCCGTCGCCGACCGTTTCCGGCTCGCCTGGCGACGGCAATTCGATGTGGACGGCGACAAACGCGGAACTCGCGCAAGGTGTCGCCGTCACAAAGCAGTTTGTGGCGGCCGTCGGCGCCAAGGACCTTGCGACGGCCCGCAAGCTCATGGCGCCAGATGCGAGCTTCAAGCTGAGCGGGGTCACGAACCAGACGATGCGCATGACATGGACGGCACAGCCGTCACCCGTGTTCATCACCACACAGGAGAACTTCAGTCCTCACTTGGAGCTCGGGGGTTCAGGGTTTGTGAAGCTCGTCGCTTCTCCGGAATCGTACGTCCCGAACCTTGTGATGCGGTTCATCGTGGAGCTCCGCCGCGACGCGGCGGGCAAGCCTTGGCGGGTTTGGAACTTCACTATGCGATGACGGTGCACGTGGAGGGCAGTGGCGACTCTCCGTCACCTGGCGATCCCGGCAGTGCGTCGTGGCCGTCGGTTCGCGTTTGGCGGCGATGGGCGATAACCTGCTGTGACGTGCCGTCCCCTCTTCTCATCACTGCGGTCGAAGGTTCGAATCCTTCACGGCCCACCATCGCCTCCACCGCGCTGCCGGATGATTGTTGCGAGCCCGCGCGGCTCTTTGCTAGGGTTCTGAAATCAGTCCTCGCGCCGGCCTGCGGGCCGGGCCGGGGGTCGAAATGAGGGGGACGCAACTGACCTCCACGAGCAAGTGGCGTGCCCGTCTTCGTGTGCCCCGGCCCACAAAGGCGGTGCTCCTGCCGCGCGGCGGCAAGGACGCCGCGCGGCAGTTCCTCATCCTCTTTGTCTTCTACATCGCCTATGCGTTCGCCCGGGCGCTCGCCCACGGTCGCGATGCCGTCGCCTTGGCGAACGGTCGCACGTTGATGCACGCCGAGAAGTACCTGCACATCTACATCGAGCCGTGGGTTCAAGCGAAGTTCAGTCACTGGGATCCGCTGCTCTCCTTCTTCAACTTCTACTACATGTACTGCCACTTGACGGTCGCCCTGTGGTGCATGATCTGGCTCTACCTGCGCCGTAACGCCGTGTACACGTTCTTCCGTGACTGGTTCATGGTGATGAACGGCATCGCGCTGGTGCTCTACCTGCTGGTGCCGACGGCGCCGCCCCGCCTCACCTTCACCTCGGGCATCGTCGACACGCTATGGCTGCTCTCGCCGGTCAATCTGAGTGTGGGTGGCATGAGCGGCCAAGCCAACCCGTATGCCGCGGTTCCCAGTCTGCACTTCGGTTGGGCGCTGTTCGTCGGCCTCGCCGTGGTCATGATGGCCCGCCGTCACTGGGTGCGCATCGTCGGCGGCCTGTTCCCGGTGATCACGTTGCTGTCGATCATCGTCACGGGTAATCATTGGCTGTTCGACGCGCTCGCCGGCGGACTGGTCGCGATCGGCGCCTACCTGCTCGTGGCGCGCGTCGCAACCGCCAAGGTGGGAGCGCCGGTGCCCGTCCTGAACCGCCACCATGGAGGCGTCTGAGTGGGCCTTCCGGGCAAGATCCAGTCGGTGTACGTCAACGGTTTTCGGCGGGCCTTCGCGCCCGTTGCGAGCTGGCTCGTCAACGGGCGCGTGACGCCCAATCGCCTGACGGTCGCCGGTCTCGCCCTCAACTTCGCTTCGGCGCCACTGATCGCCAGTGGACACTTCATCTGGGCGCTCGTCGTCTTCCTGCTCGCCAGCTTTTGCGACATCCTCGACGGTGCCGTCGCTCGTCTGGCGCAGCAGATGACCCCCTTCGGCGCCTTTCTCGACTCGACCAGCGACCGCCTGGCCGAAGGGGTGACTCTCGGCGCGCTGGGCATCTACTACGCGCGTCACGACAACTTCGGAGCGGTGGCGGCGCTGTTCGTCGCGCTCACCGCCTCATTCCTCGTCTCGTACACGCGCGCCCGTGCCGAAGCGCTCGGGCTCGACTGTAAGGTCGGTCTCATGTCGCGGGTCGAGCGTGTCTTCGTGTTGTGCGTGGGCATGTTCCTCGCGCACTGGTGGGTCAGCGTGCTCACCGTCGTGGTCTACGCGCTTGCCGTGATGACCAGCTTCACGGTGGTCCAACGCATCCTGCACGTGCACCGGCAGATGCGTGCGCCGCCGCCGGCCGCCGGCTGACGCGGCGCCCACCGACCGTCGCGGAGCCCTCTCCGAGGCTGCCCGTGTGATATACTCGCCGCCGCTTGTGCAGTGGCTGCGCGCCGGTGGTGTCGCGCGCTGCTGGGATCTTGACGGTCGCTCCGGCGGCCGATCACAGTGGAGGTAGACGGATCTTGAGCAATCCAGTGCGCGTTGCGATCATCGGCGTGGGCAACTGTGCCTCGTCGTTCGTCCAGGGCGTCGAGTTCTACAAGAACGCCAAGAAGAGCGACTTCGTGCCCGGCCTCATGCATCCGGTCGTTGGCGGCTACCACGTCAGGGACATCGAGTTCGTGGCGGCGATCGACATCGACAAGAACAAGGTCGGCAAGGATCTTTCCGAGGCTGTCTTCACCAAGCCCAACAACACGGTCAGGTTCTGCGACGTGCCACCCAAGGGTCTCAAGGTCGTGCGCGGAATGACCCACGACGGTCTGGGCAAGTACCTGTCGCGGATCATCGAAAAGGCGCCCGGCCCAACCGCCGACATCGTCGGCATCCTCAAGGAGACCCAGACCGACGTGGTCGTCAACTACCTGCCGGTGGGCAGCGAGGAGGCGACCAAGTGGTATGCGGAGCAGATCCTCACCGCCGGATGCGGCATGGTGAACTGCATCCCGGTGTTCCTCGCCCGCGAGCCCTATTGGCAAAAACGCTTTGTCGAGGCGGGCGTGCCGATCATCGGTGATGACATCAAGAGCCAGGTCGGTGCCACGATCGTGCATCGCGTGCTCACCCGTCTCATGCGCGAGCGCGGCGTGCGCCTCGAGCGCACAAGCCAGTTGAACGTCGGCGGCAACACCGACTTCCTCAACATGCTCGAGCGCGAGCGTCTCGAGTCGAAGAAGATCTCCAAGACCAACGCGGTCACGAGCCAGCTCGACTACGACATGGGTGCCAAGAACGTGCACATCGGCCCAAGCGACTATGTCGAATGGCTCGAAGATCGCAAGTGGGCCTACATCCGCATGGAGGGGCGCACCTTCGGCGATGTGCCGCTCAATATCGAACTCAAGCTTGAGGTCGTCGACTCGCCCAACTCCGCCGGCATCGTCATCGACGCTGTCCGCTGCGTCAAGATCGCCCTCGACCGCGGTTTGGAGGGCTCGCTCGAGGGGCCAAGCTCGTACTTCATGAAGTCGCCGCCGGTGCAGCATCCCGACGACGTGTGCCGCGAGCTGACGGAGGAGTTCATCGCCGGCGAAGGTCGCGGCGCGACCGCCGTCTGCCAGGGCTGAGTCCTCCAAGGGGCTTTCCGGGTTCGAGGAGATCCGCGCCGCGCCGCCGGGTCACCACATGGTGGCGCGGCGCGACCTTTACGGGGGCGACATGAGCGGGGCCAGCTACAAGATCGGCATGGTGACACCCTTCTCGTGGGACGTTCCCAGCGGCGTCAACCGTCACGTCACGGCTCTCGCCGTTCGTTGTGCCGCGATGGGCCACCAGGTCACCGTCATCGCTCCGAGCGATGACAAGGTGGCAGTGCGCGCGGCGCGCCGCCGTATCCGCGACGTGCTCCTCGAGAAGCGCATCTCGGTCTTCAACGACGACGATCCGTACCCGCGTTTCTTCTTTGCTGGCGGCACCATCCCGATCCGCTACAACCGCGCGGTCAAGGTAGTCGCCGCGCCGCTCGACCTGATCTCCAATATCGACGTGCTCGTCGAGAGCGAAGGGTTCGATCTGCTGCATGTGCACGAACCCTTCGCTCCGAGTCTCGGTTGGACGGCGTTGCGGCATGCGCAGTGCCCGCTCGTGGCGACCTTCCACACCAACTCCGAGCGGCTACGGTCCTACTGGCTGACCCGGCCTGTTTTCAACCGCTTCTTTGAGTCGTTCGACGCGGTGATCGCCGTGTCAGAAGCGGCTCGCGAGACCGCCGCGCGCTCGTTCCCCGGAGAGTACCGGGTGATCCCCGGAGGGGTCGATCTCGGCGAGTTCCACCCTGGCGACCCTCGAGACAACGAGACCGTGAGACTGCTCTTCGTCGGCGCCGAGTCGCGGCGCAAGGGTCTCGGGGTGCTCCTGCGATCGCTGCGCTTCCTGGGCGACGAGGCCGGCGCTGTGACGCTCGACATCTGTGGCGCCGACACGCAAGAGCAGCGTTTCGGCTGGATGGTTCCCGACGAGTTCCTCGGCCGCGTACGATTCCACGGCCGCGTCGCCGGCGACGTGCTGCGGCGGATGTACCGTGAGGCCGACGTGCTCTGCGCGCCGTCGTTGGGCAACGAATCGTTCGGCGCGGCGCTGGTCGAGGCGATGGCGAGCGGCGTCGCGGTCGTCGCCGCCGACGTTCCCGGGTACGACGAGATCGTCGTCGACGGGCGAACCGGCGTTCTCGTGGCGCCGCGCGATGCGCGCGCTCTGGCGCAGGCAGTGCGCACGCTGGTGCGTGCGCCCGACCTGCGCCGCGGCTACGCGCAACGCGGCCACGAAGCGGTGCAGCGCTTTGGCTGGGATCACGTCGTCGCCGACGTGGAAGCAGTGTACGAGGAGGTCGTCGGCCGCGTTCGGCAGCGTTCGCGGCCACAGTCGCGCCGGCAGGTCGAGCTGTTCGCCGATCTTCACGTGCATTCCAGCCACAGCAAGGACTGCGTCGTCTCCGTGCGCGAACTCCTCGAGCGGGCGCGCGAGATCGGTCTCGATGTGCTCGCGATCACCGATCACAACAGCGTCGCCGGCGGCCTCGAAGGGCGGGAACTCGCCGACGACTACGGGGTGCGGGTGATCGTCGGCGAAGAGGTCAAGACGGCCGAGGGCGAGGTCATCGGACTCTTCCTCGAGGAGGCGATCCCCGGCGGTCTTTCTTTTGCCGAGACGATCGACGCGATCAAGGCGCAGGGCGGGATCGTCTACGTGCCTCACCCGTTTGATCGCATGCACAGCGTGCCGAGTCGCACCGTGCTGCTCGAGAACGTGCAGGACCTCGACGTCCTCGAAGTGTTCAACTCGCGCATCGCCTTTCCCGGTTTCAACGAACAGGCGGAGCGGTTCGCTCTGCGCTACCGGCTCCCGGCGGCGGCCGGCAGCGACGCCCACGTGCTTCCCGGGCTAGGTACCGCGATCACAGGCATGGACGAGTTCGGCGGGCCGCACGATTTCGTCGCCGCTCTTGCCGAGAGCCGCATCATCCGCCGACGCAAGAGCCTCCTCTACCTGCAGTCGCTCAAGTTCCTGCAGACCAATCTCGAGGGCAGGGCGCGGCCGCGCTGACCGCGTGTGAACGGGCGCGCCGAAGCCGTCGGCGAGCCCGCGCGGAATCCTTGTCGGCAGGTCGATTTCCCTGCACAGAGCCTACTTTTCCACACTGTGGCCGCCGATGCGGACGTTTCGCGACGAGCAGGCGAGGGATTTTGCGCGGCAGCGCGAACTACCAAACCACAGAGTGAGGAAAGGCAGTACGTGGGACAGCCCAACGAGATCTACGATAAGTACCTGACCCGCGCCATCTCCGAGACCAACGAGCTGACGGGGGAGATCTTGCGCTGCCGCAAGTGCGCGCACGCGCGCACGATGCCGGTGATCGGCTCAGGGCATCCACTCGCCGACATCATGCTGCTCAAGTACCAGGCTCAGGCGAGCGAGTGCCACGAGGGGGTCGCCTTCTTCGGGCGCGGCGGCACGGCGATCATGAAGAGCTGCCAGCGCCTCGGTATCGACCCGTTGCAGCTCTACGGCACCAACGTTGTGAAGTGCGGTAACGTGCGCGAGGCCAAGGCCGAAGGCCGCTGCCTCGCGCACCTGCAGCGCGAGCTGGCGATCGTCGAGCCCAAGATCGTCGTCGCCATGGGCGAGCCCACCGTCGCGGCCCTCAATGCGCTCAAGGTGCCGCTCGCGCGCGGACTCGAGTTCATGCCCGGCGAGCTTGTCGAGTTCACGCCCGGCACCGACGTCCTGATGACGCCCGACATCGACCACTCGCTCGACGAGCAGCGGTTCAAGGCAGCCTTCTGGAAGGCCTTCCGGCGCCTTGGAGAATGGTACGAGGCGATCCCTCCGTACTGATCCGCCGGCTCGTCTGAGGCTGGCACTTCTCGCCGGCCTCGTCCTCACGGTCTATACAGCCTTCAGCCGCGTTCTCCACCCGTTCGCGTTCCACGTCAACGTCGTGCTCTCGATGCTCGTCGTCCTGCCGCTCGTCACGCTCGCTGTCTTCGGTCTGACGCCACTCCGCCGGGCCGGCAACCGCCTGCTTGTCATCTCCGCCCTCGCGCTGGCGCCGGCAGTCCTCTTCAGCTGGCTCGGCTGGGTGCCGTTCTCCAATCTCGCCAAGATCGGGCTCGCCGTCTGCCTGGGGTTCTGGATCGCCGAGCAGGTCGAGGGTGTGGCCGTGATCGTCTTGATCGCCGCGCTGTCGGCGGCCGTCGACATCTACAGCGTCTTCGCCGGCCCGACAAAGGTTCTACTCGCCGGCCATCCCGCCGCCGTCGGCTACTTCACGGTCGCGATCACCTGGTTCGGCTACAGCTATCGCGAGGCCTACTCCCAGCTGGGGACGAGCGACTTCTTCTTCTTCAGCCTCTACCTTGGCGCCGTCGAGGCGTTCGGCCTGCGGGTGGGGCGCACTCTCGTGTTCATGACGCTGTCGTTCCTGGTCACCGTCGTGGCGGCGTTCTGGACCTCGGCGCTACCGGCGCTGCCCTTGCTGGCGCTGGCGTTCGTCGCCGCCAACTACGATCTGCTCTGGGAGAACCGACGCCTGCGGCGGGCGCGGTTGAACTCACGACCTCACGGGTCTGTCGAGCGTGCGCCGCGTGACCGGTCCGCTGGCGGCGCTCCCGACTGACGCCGCCGCCTCGCCTGCGCTAGCCGCGCTCGAAGAGCGCTACCGTCTCGATGTGGTGCGTCTGCGGGAACATGTCGACCGGGGCGACGCGCGTGAGGCGGTAGCCAAGCCCGCCGAGCTGAGCGCCATTGGCAGCGAGCGTGGTCGGATTGCACGATACGTAGACGATGCGGTCGGCGCCGAGTGACGCCGTGCGCTCGACCGCCTTGCGCGCCATTCCGGCGCGCGGCGGGTCGACGACCACCACGGCGGGGCTCTCGGTGCTCGTCGCGCCGGGCATGCCCGGTCCCGGCGGCTCGATCAGCTGCTTGCGCACGTCGCCGGCGGAGAAGTCGACGTTGGCGATCGCGTTGAGGCGCGCGTTCTCGCGCGCCGCCGCGATCGCCGGTTCCTCGATCTCCATGCCGTACACATGGCCGGCGGCGCGCGCCAGCGCAAGAGCGATCGACCCGATTCCGCAGTACAGGTCGAAGGCGCTGCGGCGGCGTTCGGCGGCGGCGAAGCGCAGCGTCGTCTCGTAGAGCGTCACGCACATGACCGTGTTCGTCTGCAGGAAGGCCGTCGCCGGCACGCGCAGCCGGGCGCCGGCGAGCTCTTCGTGCAGGTAGGGCGGCCCCGCGATCATGAAGGGTCCCTCGCCGATCGCGGCGTCGGCCTGAGACTCGTTCACCGTGACCGCAAAGGAGCTGTAGGGCTGGAGCGCGGCGACACGCTCCGCTAACTCGCGTTCCTGCGCGAAACGGCCAGTCGTGAAGAGATTGATGAGCAGGTCGCCGCTCGCGCGGCCGTGGCGGACAACGAGGTGGCGGAGCAGACCCTCGTGTTCGCCGCGACGGTAGGGGGCGAGGGCGAGTGCGCGGCAGGCGTCGGCGACGGCCTGCCGCGCCCGGTTGACGATCACCGGGGCCAGCCAGCAGTCCTCGATCTCGACGACGTCGCGCCACGACGTGCGCCGGTGCAGGCCGAGAACCAGAGCGCCGTCACTCTCGCCGAACGAGAACTCCATCTTGTTGCGATAGCGCCACGGTGGGTCCATCCCGCGGATCGTCTCGAGTTCGTAACCTGCCAGCCCGCCGATGTGCGCGAGCGACTCCTCGACCTGGCGCTGCTTGAACTCGAGCTGGGCGGCGTAGTCGAGTGTCTGCCATTCGCAACCACCGCAGCTCTCGGTATGGCGACAGAGCGGTGCGACGCGCGCCGGCGAGGGCGCCACGATCTCGAGCAGGCGGGCCTCGGCGTATGAGCGCTTGCGTCTGGTCACCTCGGCACGCACGGTGTCGCCGGGCACGGCGCCGCGCACGAAAAGCACGAAGTCCTCGTGGCGGGCGATGCCCTGACCGCCATAGGCCAGCGTGTCGATCGTGAGTTCGAGGATATCTCCCGGGTGCGGCGGCATGCACCGGAGTGTACGCGATTGTCCACCCTGCGACAGCCCGATTGAACGCCTTTCGCCCAGAGAGTCTGCTAGAGTGCGGCTGACCGCGCACCAGGGCGCGCGGATCCCGCAATCGGCCACCGCACAAGGAGACGACCGTGACGCCGCTTGATCTGGCTACGTACCGCACAAGGGCGGAGGAGTTCCTCGGCGGTCTCAACAAGGAAGAGTACGAGCACTTCTCGGGCCAGAAGGAGACATGCGACTTCACCGCGATCTACGAACGCTACCCCGAGCTGTTCACGCGTGCCGCCGTCGACGAGCTCAATGCGTTGTACGAGATCGCCAGGGACGACGAGAAGCGCCGTCTGGCGTACCTGCTGGCGGCCACCGTGGGGCTTTACATGGGCGAGCAGACCAAGAGTCTCGCCGACGAGCTTGCCAACGAGGAGAGCAAGGCGACGATCGAGGTCGATGGCGACAAGGTGCCTTTCCGTTACTCGAGCGTCGTGCAATCCAACGAGCGCGACCGCGACCGGCGCGAGCATATCCAGAGGGCGCGTCTCGCCGTCATCGAGACCGTGCTCACGCCCCGTTGTGACACGTTGATGTGCCAGGCTCACGATCTTGCCAGGGGGCTCGGGTATGCGCACTACAAAGCCTTGTTCGCCGAGGTCAAGGGCATCGACTACGACCTTCTGCGCGCGCAGACCGACGCTTTCCTGCAGGACACGGAGAGTCTCTACGAGCGGGTCATGGACAAGCTCGTGCGCGCCAAGATGGGCTTCGGTCTCTCCGAGCTGCACTTCTCCGACCTGCCATATCTCTGGCGCGCACCCGAATACGATCCGATCTTCTCTGCGGACAGGCTTCTGCCGACGCTGACGCGGATGCTAGCCGACATGGGCATCGACCTTGCCGCGCAGACCAACGTGCACGTCGATGCCGAGCCGCGAGAGCTCAAGAGCCCGCGCGCCTTCTGCGCCCCGGTCCGCGTGCCCAAAGAGATCTACCTGGTCGTCATGCCCAAAGGCGGCCAGGACGACTACGGAGCGCTGCTTCACGAAGCCGGCCATACGGAGCACTTCGCGCACGTGGGTCCCGACTTGGCGTTCGAGTATCGCCACCTCGGCGACAACGCCGTCACCGAGGCATACGCTTTTCTCTTCGACCATCTCACCTCCAATGCGCGCTGGCTCGATGTCTATCTCGACTGCGCGGACGCCGGCGAGTTCATCACGTTCGCGAACGTGCAGGACCTGTACCTGCTGCGTCGCTACGCGGGCAAACTGGCTTACGAGACTCGGCTCCACGAGCAGACCGGGTCGCTCGACGGCATGGCTACCGTGTACAGCGAGTGTCTCAGCGCCGCCACGATGGTCGACGTGCCGGCATGCAACTACCTTGTCGACGTTGACGACGGGTTCTACTGCGCGAGCTACCTGCGCGCCTGGATGTTCGAAGGAGCGCTGCGCATGATGTTGCAGGACCGCCACGGGATGGAGTGGTTCAGAGACGCGACAGCCGGAGCGTGGGTCAAGGAGCTTTGGTCACACGGTCAGCACTTCACCGCCGAGCAGCTGCTGCTCAAGTACGGCGGCGGTCGCCTCGACACCGACCCGCTCAAGCATCACCTCGAGCGGGCGCTGGGGCGCTAGCTGCCGGGGGCGGCGAGCGGCGTCAGCACGACTCGCCGCCGTCGCGGTCCGTCGAACTCGGCGAAGTACACGCCCTGCCACGTTCCCAAATGCAGGGTCCCGTCGTGCACCGGCACGATCACGCTGCTGCCCATCAGGCTTGCCTTCACATGAGCATCGGAGTTGCCTTCCGCGTGTCTGAACGGCAGGCTGCGGGGCACGGCGCGGTCGAGAGCCAGGAGCAGATCAGCGCGCACAGAGGGGTCGGTGTTCTCGTTGATGGTCACGCCCGCCGTGGTGTGCGGCACGAACACGATCACGGCCCCGTGCCGCAGACCACACCGTGCTACAGCATCGACCACGAGCGACGTGATGTCGACGAGTTCGGTCTGGACGGTGGTCACGACCGTCAATGTCACCATCGTCTCACCGACCGAAAAGCCGCCGGTGCGGCTTGCGCGGCTGCGTGCGTGCGTGGGGCGTCACGGTGCGGTTCTTGATCGCCGTCACGACGTCGGCGGTCGAGCGCACATCGCCGGGGAACTCCGTGTAGCACGCCATGATCCGCTCGGCGAAGTGCGCATCGCTGCCGCCCGTGCACGGCTTGTCGATCGCCGCGGCGATCCGCCGTGCAGTCTCGACGTAGTGTTCGCCGAGCCAGTTGCCGTTGAAGAGCTCGACGGCATCGACGACCGGTGCGACCAGCTGTTCGAGCGAGGGATAGTATGCGGCCGCAGTGCCTCCCCATACTATCCCTCGCTCGAACAGCTGGTCGCACCGGTCGTCGATGCCGTCGAGCTCTTCAACGGCAACTGGCTCGGCGAA
>PKYG01000130.1 GCA_003132585.1 Actinomycetota bacterium | reverse complement strand
CGCCCTCGTCAGCGGCGTCGAGGTTGACGACGAGACCTTCGGCGCGCTCGCGCAGTGCACCGAGGCTCGTCTCGAGCGCGTGGCAGGCTTCGCGCACGCCGGGCAACGACTTCAGCCTTGCCTCGAGCTCAGCCAGGCGCACCCGGCCGTCGCGCGCACGCGCCAGGGCGCGCTCCTGCTCCTCCGCGGCGAGACGCGCCGCGGCCCGCCGCGCCTCGAGCTCGACGCGAATGCGCGTCAGCGCGCCCGTCGCCGCCTCGCAGGCGCCTTGCGCTTCGACGGCAGCCTCCTGCGCCGCGGCGGCCGGCTGCGCCAGCGCCTCGCCCTCTACGAGAAGCTGCGCCGCACGCTGCTCGACCTTCGCTTTCTCCGTCTCGTCCTCGCCCAGCTCCGCCGCCAGCGACAGCCGTCGGCGGGCGAGGCGCGCCTCACGGTCGTCGAGATCGTGGAGAGTCGCGGCGAAGGCCGCGCGCTCGCGCCGCGCCGTCTCGACCGCCGTTCGCGCCGCGCGCTCGCGCTCGCGGTCGGTCTCCAGCGCCTTCGCCGCCGCGTCGGCCGCCGTCGTCGCCTGGGCCGTCACCGCCTCACCGCGCACCTCGTGTGCGCGCACAGCATCGAGTCGGGACTGGAGCGCGTCGAGGCGCGCGCGACGCTCGAGCAGGAGCGCCGCCGGCACACCCGCCGCCAGTCCGAGCTGCCCCGCGCTCGGCCGGTAGTACTCACCGGCGCGCGTGACGGCGAGCCCGAGGAACTCTTTCGGCACCGCCCGCAGATCGTCGACGACGACCACGTCGGCGAGTTCATCCTCGAGCCCCTCCAGACCCTCGACACTCACCTTGTCGAGTAGNNCCGGCCCGGCGCAGCGCGTCGAGCAGCGACCACTGATCGACGCCCGCGGGCACGGCGACCGCTCCCGACAGTTGGACGAGCGCCGCGGCGAGCGCCTTCTCGTAGCCCGCGGCGCAGCTCACGGCGCTCGACAACGCGATCGCCCCCGGATACTGACCGGCGATCTCGAGCACGTCGTTGCCGACGTCCTGCAACTCGCGCAGCGTCGCCTCCAGGTGGTCGACCTCAGCGGCGAGCGCGCGCCGCTCGGCAGCGCTCGCACGCAACGCCTCGTCGGCATCCACTCGCGCCCGAGCCGCGGCGTCGGCGGTCTCGACGGCACGCGCCAGCTCGGCCGATGCCCTCGCGTGCGCCGCCTCGGTCTGCTCGCACGCACCGCGAACGGCGTCGAGCCCCTCGCCACGGCTCGCTCTCTCAGCTTCGACTGCAGCGACCTCAGTCTCCACATCCGCGAGCTCCGCCGCCATGCGTTCACGCCGCTCGACGAGCCGGGCGAGCGTCGCCAGCGCGGCTTCGCGGTCGGCGATGGCACGGTCGGCGGCGGCGCGGCGCAGCGCAAGTTCGCGCCGCGCCTCCTGCAACTTGGTCGTCGTCGCCGCCTCTGCCGCCTCGGCCGCCGCCCAATCCCCGGCCAGTCGCTCTATCTCGGCGTGGCGATCGCCGACCGGAGTCTCTTCAGGGCCGCCGGCAAGCTCGGCGAGCAGCCGGTCGTGCTCGACGCGCGCGGCCCGCTCGAGCTCGTCCAGCAAGCGCACGCGCTGTTCGGTGAGCCGTGCACAACTCTCGATGCGGCCGGCAAGGACGCGGGCGCGCAGGACACGCTTGGCGCGCCGTTCGCGCTCCTCGATGCGCCGCGCGAACGCCTCTTCTTCGCTGGCCCGGGCGACGCCGATCTCACCGAGCTCGCCTTCGAGGGTCGCGCGGCGCTGCTCGATCTCGGCCAGCGCGGCGCGCTCCGCGGCGAGCGCCTCGTCGATCGCGTCGAGCTCGCCGGAGACAAGCCGAGCGCTAACCTCGGCGAGTTCACGCTCCGCCGCGCGCAGCTGCTCGGCCGCCGTCGCTTGCCGCCGCAGCGGCGCAAGCTGCGACGTGACCTCGCGCTCCATCGACTCGGCGCGGTCGAGATTGCGCCGCACCTCGCGCAGTTTGAGGCCGGCGCGCTCGCGGCGCTGCTTGTAGCGTCCGAGACCGGCGGCCTCCTCGATCAGCGCCCGCCGGTCGGCGGGCTTGCTCAGCAAGAACGACTCGACCTTGCCCTGGCCGACGATCGAGTGGGTCTCCCTGCCGAGGCCGAGGCCGGCCATCAGCTCGACTACATCCGTAAGACGGCAGGCGCTCTGGTTGATGAAGTACTTTGATTCGCCGTCGCGACCGACGCGCCGGCCGATGCTCACCTCCGCCGTCGGCAGCGGCAGCCGCCCGTCGGCGTTGTCGAACGTGAGCTCGACCTCGGCGCCGCCGCTGGCGCGGCGGCCGTCGCTGCCGGCGAAGATGACATCCTGCATCGACGAGCCGCGAACCGTGGTCGGGCTCTGCTCGCCGAGCGCCCACACGACGGCGTCCGAGAGGTTGCTCTTGCCGCTCCCGTTGGGGCCGATGACGACCGCGACACCGGGCTCGAAGAGCAGCTCCGTTTGCTTGGGGAAGGACTTGAAGCCTTTGACCCGCAGAGAGCGGAGGTACATCGTCTAGGTCTCGCCGGAGGTGAGCGCGGCGGCCGGTGCGTCGCCCGACTGCGGCCGCCGCGGACCGCGCACCCGCACGCGCCGCGACGCGCGCCGGGCGCGCGTCGCCAGCATCTGCAA
>PKYG01000114.1:68371-98570 GCA_003132585.1 Actinomycetota bacterium | reverse complement strand
TGGCCGACGGCGAAGATCACCGTGTCGGCCGCGATCTCGACGAACTCGCCTTCGATCGCGACCGGCGGCCGCCAGCCGCGCTCGTTGGGCTCGCCCAACGAGCAGCGCTGGAACTTCACGCCGGTCGCCACCCCGTTCTTGCCGAGGATCTCAACGGGCATCAGCGAGAAGTGCACGTCGACGCGCTCCTCTTTACCCTCCTCGATCTCCTCGCTTGTCGCCGGGATCGTGCGCTCGTCTTCGATGCAGGCGAGCGTGACCCCGTCGGCGCCGCAGCGGAAGGCCGTGCGACCGGCGTCGTAGGCCACGTCGCCGCCGCCNNGCGCGCACGACGCCCTTCTGCTCGAGCCCCGGCAGCGGCAGCTCCTTGCTCTTCTGCAGGCCGGTGGCGAGCAGGACCGACTTGAAGCCGTCGGCGAACAGTGAGTCGACGGTGAAGTTGCTCCCGCAGCGCAGGCCGGTGCGCAGCTCGACGCCGAGCGCGAGGATGCGGACGACATCCTTGTCGAGGGCGCTCTGCGGCAGGCGGTATTCAGGGATGCCGAAGCGCAGCATGCCGCCCGGTTGCGGCAGCGCCTCGAAGACGGTCGCCGCGTAGCCGAACTGCGCCAGTTCGCGGGCGGCGGCGAGACCGGCCGGGCCGGCGCCGACGATCGCGACTCTCTCGTCGTAGGCCGGCGGCAGCGCCTGCGGCAGCGCCGCCGGCATCGCGTTGTCGGCGATGAAGCGCTTGAGGCCGGCGATCGCGATCGGCTCCTCGACGTTGCCGCGCGTGCACTCGGTCTCGCAGACGTGCGTGCAGATGCGCCCGCAGACGCTGGGGAAGGGGTTCGGCTCGCTGGCGACGCGGAACGCGTCGTCGTAGCGGCCCTGGGCGACGAGCGCCACATACCCGTGCGCGGAGGTGTGCACCGGGCAGGCCGTCTTGCACGGCGACCAGCCCTTGTGGTCGATCGCGAACGTCGATGGCACGGCGCCGGCGAACGGTCGCGAGATCGCCGTGCGCGTCGAGACGCCGAAGTCGAACTCGTTGGACACGTGCACCGGACAGGCCGGCACGCACTCACCGCAGCCGACGCACTGCTCGGTGACGTACCGCGGCCGGTGGCGCACGGTGACGCGGAACTCGCCGGGCGGCCCGACGATCTCGGTCACGTCCGCCAGCGAATGGATATGGATGCGCGAGTCGGTCGCCGCGTTGGTCAGACGCGGCGAGAGCGAGCACATCGCACAGTCTTCGGTGGGGAAGGTCTTGGAGAGGCGGGCCATGTAGCCACCGATGCTCTGCTGACGCTCGACCAGGTGGACTTCGATGCCCGCGTCGGCGAGCTCTTCGGCGGCGGAGAGGCCGGCGATGCCGCCGCCGACGACCAGCGCGGAGCGGTGCAGGAAGGTGCGCGCGCGCGGCAGGTCGGACTGGAACCGCGCCCGGTGCACGGCCGCGGCGAGGATCTTCTCGGCCTTCTTCTGCGCCTTTTCGGGCTCGTCCTTGTGGACGAACGAGCAGCCCTCGCGCAGATTGGCGAAAGCGACGGCGTTCTCGCCAAGATGAAGCTCGCGGGCGATGCGTTCGAAGGTCGGGCCCTGAAAGCGGCGCGAGCACGAGCCGATGACGAAGTGGTCGAGCCCGCGCTCTTCGACCGCCTGCTCGATCAGGTCGCGGCCCTCGGTGCCGCACATGAACTGGTTGATGGCGACGCTGACGACGCCCTCCCGGCTCCTGGCTGCTTCGGAGAGCGACTCGAGGTCGAGCACGCCGGAGATGTTGCCGCCGCACTGGCAGAGGAAGACACCGCACCTCATCGGGCCACCGCCTGCTCACGGGCGCCGATGCGCTCGAGGATCGGCTCCACGTTCTGCGAGTGCGACTGCACGCCGCAGACCGTGTCGGGGTCGGCGCCGAGCGCCAGGGCGATGAGCTGCTGCACGTGCAGGTGCACGAACGGGTACTCCTCGCCGGAGACGCTCGAGATCATGTCGTGGTGGCGGTCGAACTGGATCGCGCAGTTCGGACACATGTGCACGCACACGTCGACCTTCTCCTGGGCCAGCCGCTTCAGCTTTTGACGCGTGACGGCCTGTGAGATCGCCGGATTGACGAAGCGCTGGCGAAAGCCGGCGCCGCAGTGGGTCGTCTTCTCGTTGTAGTTTCCCGTCGAGATGACGCCGGTGTCGGCGAGCAGGTCCTCGGGGATCATGAAGTTCTCGCTGTCGCCGACGACTTCGTCGGGAAAGACCTTGCAATAGTGGCAGGCGGGGTGCGTGGCGACCTTGATGCCGTCGAGGCGGCGCTTGATCAGGCCGGGGATCGCCTCGTGTCTGCTCCAGAGGATCTCGAGCGTGTGGTGGTGGCGGATCTTGCCGGCGACCTCGTCGTTGTACTCGCGGCCGATCTCGGCGAGCACGTCGTTGACGCCCTTACGGTATTCGGGCACCTCGAGCACGTTCCGGGCCTTCTTGTTGATCGCATAGCAGGTGGAGCAGAGGTAGCTCTGGATCGGATGCCCCGCCTCTACGGCAACGCACGAGTTGCGCGCCGCGATCGCCGCGGTGGTGGGGAAGGGCATCATGTCGCTGTAGTAGCCCAGACCGGTGCAGCACGACTGGTCCGGGTTGACGATGTACTCGATGTCGAAGCGTTCGAAGAGCCACTTGGTGGCTGCTTCGACGCCGGGATATTCGGTGGAGATCAGGCAGCTTCGAAAGACTTGCACACCCTTGGTGATCGGCGGGATGGTGGGAGTGGTCGTGACGGCTCTCATGGCCCCCCTCGGGGTCGCTTGCGATCCAAGGTAGTATCGATAAATTCGGCTAATGAAGCAAATGAGGATTAGTGATACTAGCAGGCGCGAAGTTAAGCCGGGCGGTACGCCCGGCTCAGCTTCGCGCGCAGTCAGTCCCGCCGGTGCCCACTCGCCGGGCTGTCCCGCCGGCGCGATTCCCCTTCCCGCCCGGCCGCGAAGCCTTTAGGATAGAGGCGGGGCTACGACAAGGAAGGGTCCATGTCGTCCAAGAGGTCGACCTGCGCCGGCATCGGCTGCGCGACGCTCATTGTGATCGGGATCGTCGTGGGCGTTGTCGCCGGAATCTTTGCGCTGGTCTCCCACAACAAACAGGAGAACGCGCTCAAGCCGTTCAAGCCGCACCTCAGCGAGTACGTGGCGCAGGCGCGTGCCACGGCGCCCGGCAAGACAAAGCCCTACGTGCTCGGCAAGGTCGTGGTGGTCGACCTCGAGAGGAAAGACTTCGACCATCTCATGTTCGACCTTCCTGATGGACTGCTGGCCAAGGATCCCGACGAGGTCGGCACCGTCGTCCAGATCACCTCCCGGACAGAGGTGGTCGGCACGTATCCCTCGGGCGACAAGGGCTACAAGTACATGGTCGAGGTCAGGCTGATCGACCTGAAGAAGGGTCTGTTGCTTGCCACCAGGATCTTCGAGGGTGGCGATCCGCCCAAAACCAAGAACAAGGACAGCGGCGACGCTTACGGCTACAAGCCGACCACTGAGATCGTGACCTGGCTGACGAGTCTGCCGACGAAGAGCCTGGACTAGCGCGGCCAGACGGGAGTGAAGAGAGGGGCGGGGGCGCGGGGCGCAAGCCCCGCGCCCCCGCCCCTCTGCAAGCGGGCAGGCGTCGCGGCCCCTAGCGCACGGTCACATGGATGACCGAGGTGAAGGCGCCCCAGTACCACGCATCGCCCGGATAGCGCACGATATAGTAGGTCGTGCGCGACGGTCGTTGCTTGAACGAGTACTTGCCCAGGCCGCTGGCCATGAACGACGCCACCTTCGTCCAGCCCTTCGGGCTGCTGTAGCTCAGAGGCTGCCCGGCGCTGGTCGTGCGCTTGTAGAGCACGACGGTCTTGCGCAAACCCGCCGTGCTGCCCAAGTGGCCGCGGGTCGGAATGACACCGGTGAGGGTCACGCTCGCGCCGCGCCTGATGGTCGCGGCACTCGGCTTGAGCGACGCCACCTGGAACGGCGTCTCGAGGTATAGCAGGCCGCCGTCGTGCTGCTCGCCGATCCAGTACATGTAGCCCGGCGTGGCCGTCGTGGGGACAGTGAGCGTGCGCAACTGATTGGCGACCCCGGTAGTGGTCGTCGGCCAGAACGTCTTCGTCGGGGCCGACGGCGGCCAATCGGAGTAGCCGCTGAAGTCGACCGTCCAGCCGGCCGGGAAATTGCCCAACGCGACCTTGACCGACGTGCCCGGCTTGCCCGACGCCCACCACGGACTTGCGATGCCGGTGCGTGAGGCGTTCGCCTCGTCGATTGTGACGCCGCTCGCGGTGCCGCCGGCGCTCACGCTGCTTGGTGGCGAGAACTCCATGCCTTCGTCACCCCAGAAGTTGACGCTGCCCGAGGTGTAACTGCCGGCCATGACGTTGCCGGCGTAGTCGACCGGGCTGGCTGAAGTGAAAGGGGCGTCGACGTACTGCATCGACCAGACGCTGGTCTGTGCGTCGCTGCCATCGAACGCGAACCAGCACTCGCTCCAAGTGCTCCACGGGCCACCGCGATAGGCCGTGAGGGGGACGGTACCGGCCTGAAAGTCGAAGGTCGTGGGGCCGGGGTCGAGCCAGCTCGCACCGTAGCGCTCGTAGATGAACCCATTGGAGGAACTGGGCGAGAAGACCCACAGCTCGCCCTGGCCGCTGGCTGCGTCGGCATCGGTGAACGAGTAGGCCCCGCCGGCGGCTGTGACGACCTCGCCGTTGCTCCAGACGCCGCTGACCGGCGCCCACCAGTCGACCGTGAAGCCGTCCATGGGCGACAGCCAACGGTCGTAGACGTGGCCGTTGAGCACCGCCGTGCCGACGCTGAGCACGTTCAGCGGGTTCAGCGAGGCGGCAAGGCGGGCGTGGGCGGCGGCCAAGCCGGGCGAAACCCGGTGAGCCGCCGCTGGCCCGCCGCCGGCGACGTGGTGCCTGAACCCGGCGGCCTGCGCTGTGCCGGCGAGGAGGAAGACGAGCAGCAGCGCCAGTATCGTGGTGAGCAGGGATCGATGCTTCATGGTCGCTCCTTCAGCCTCGTGGCCGGCGGACCCCCCGCAGCCTGTCCTCTCCATACTAACCGTTTCGTGCGGATGCAGCCATGGACGCCTAATGCACGGTCACTCTAATGACCGATGTGAAGGCGCGCCAGTACCATGCGTCGCCCGGATAGCGCACGACGTACCAGGTGGTGCGCGTCGGGTGGAGCACGGCGCTCGTGTAGCTGCCGTAGGCGTTGACGAGGCTCGTGTCGGCGCGCTGCCAACCTTCGCGCGTTGCATCCCACACGGTCGGTTGGCCGATCGTGGGGACGGTCGTGCGCTTGAAGATCCTCAGGACTTTGGGCAGGCCCTTGGCGCCGCCCCAGTGTCCCTGCGTGGGCACGACACCGCTCAGCCGTATGGCGCTGCCCCTGGCGATCGTCGTCGCGCTCGCCTTGAGCGTGCACACCTGGAACGGCGCCGTCAGCGACAGCCGGCTGCCGGAGTCGGTGCGCTCGGCGGTGAAGTCGTACGCGTAGCCCGGCCGCGCCGTCGTCGGCAGGTGCAGAGTGACCTTCTGCGACTGAGGGCCCACGGACGTGAACGCCAGGGCAAAGTGTGTCGCCGCGCCGCCGCCCGGGAAGCGCGGCGCGGCGAAGAAGTGCGCCGTCGCCGCAGCCGGCCAGTTGGCGACGGCGAGCCTCACGGCGCTGCCGGGCTTGCCCGAGCGCCAGAACGGGGCGGCGACGCGCAGCCGCAGCGCCGCCGCCTGGCTCACGGTGACCGTGTCGCTCGCCGTCACACCGGCGGTGATCGCCACCGGCGCGCCGGGGGTCCACTCGGTCGCCTGATAGGGCCAGTAGTAGACGACCACCGACGTGACCGTGTCGGGCAGCGCCTTGACGGCGGCGCTGACGCCGCCGGCCGCAGTGCTGCCGATCACGGTCTGGGCCGAGGTGCTGCTCAGCGCGTCGCTGCCGAAGGTGACGACGCGCACGCTCGTCCAATCCCGCCACGACGTTGCGCGATGAGTGCTGAAGTTCAGTTTGCCGGGGCGGAAGTCGAGCGTCGTCGTGCCGGGATCGGCGAACGTGAGGCCGAAGCGCCGCAGGTAGTCGTCGGTCCCCGGCGGACGGACCCACAGCTCGCCGGTGCCGGCGGCGACGCCGACGCCGGTGATCGCGTAGGCGCCCGAGCCGTCGGTGAGGGCGCCACCGGCGATCGAGTAGATCCCATGCGTGTCGGCGGCGCCCCACTCGACCCAGGCGCTCGTTTGCGCCGCGCCATTGTAGCTGAGCACCGTGCCGCTGACGGTGCCGCTGCCGGCTGCGGAGGCGACCACGGCAGCGGCCGAAACCGCGATCACGACGAGCAACAGGACAAGTGAGAAGAGGGGCCCCCGCTTCATGATGCCTCCTAGACTAAGTGGTCATAGTCTAGTCCAGAACGCGGCGCTCGGCGCGTTTGCTAGAATGGTCCACCCGACGAAGGGTGAGAATGCGATTCCTCGAAGCGTGTGCCCGGCGTCCCGTCGATGCGACACCGGTGTGGGTGATGCGACAGGCCGGGCGCTACCTGCCCGAGTACCGTGCCATCCGCGACAAGCTCTCGTTCATCGAGATGTGCAAGCGGCCCGACGTGGCCGCCGAGGTCACGCTGCAGCCGCTGCGCCGCTTCGATCTCGATGCGGCGATCGTCTTCGCCGACATCCTGCTGCCGCTCGAGGGCATGGGCATCGGCTTCCACTTCGTGTCCGAGGGTGGCCCGGTGATCGACAAGCCGGTGCGCGCGGCCGCCGATCTCGCCGGCATCCGCGCGCTCGACCCGGCGCGCGACGTACCGTACCTGATTGAGACGATCAATCTCGTGCGCCGGGAGCTGGCCGACAGCGTGCCGCTGATCGGCTTCGCTGGCGCCCCGTTCACGCTGGCCAGCTATGTCGTCGAGGGCGGCCACTCGAAGGACTATGCCGCCATCAAGACGCTCATCTACAGCGACCCCGACACGTTCGACCGCCTGATGCGCATGCTCTCCGATGCGGTCGTCGCCTATCTTCTCGCCCAGGTCGACGCCGGCGCCCAGGCGCTGCAGCTCTTCGACTCGTGGGTCGGCTGGCTCTCGCCCTATGACTATGAGCGGCACGCGTTGCCGTACGTGCGCTCGGTGATCGAGCGCGTCAAGGGGCGCGCGCCGCTGATCTACTTCGCCAACGGCGCCGCCGGGATGTTGCCGCTGGTCGCGACCGCCGGCAGCGACGTCGTCGGCGTCGACTGGCGTAGCGACCTCGATCGCGCTTGGGCCGAGCTCGGCGACGGGATCGCGGTACAAGGCAACCTCGACCCCGTCGTGTTGCTCGGCCCGGCCGCCGCGATCGAGCCGCGCGTCGCCGACATCCTGCACCGTGCCGGCGCCCGCCCCGGCCACATCTTCAACCTCGGCCACGGCGTGTTGCCGTCGACGCCGCCCGACAACGTCAAGTACCTCGTCGACGCGGTCCACCGCCTGTCGGCGGCGAGCTGAGGCGGCGAGCATGGCCGAGAGCATGGTCGACATCGCCCTGCTCGCCTTCGGCGGGCCGGAGAGCGTCGACGTGATCCCCGAGTTTCTCGAGCGGATGACCGGCAGGCCGCCGACCGACGAGGTCGTGTCGGCGGTGCAGACGCGTTACCTGGCGATCGGCGGCGGGTCGCCGCTGCCCGACGTCACCCGCCGCCAGGCGCTCGCCCTGCAGGCGCACCTCGTGCAGCGGCTCGCCTTCCCCATCCGCGTGCGCGCCGGGTTCCTGTACGCCGATCCGACCGTCGCCGACTGCCTGCGCGGGCTCGACGGCCGCGAGGTCATCGCGGTGCCGCTCTCGCCGTACAAGTCGCGGCTCACGAGTGACGCCTACCGCAAGGCGCTCGACGCCGTCGGCGGCGAGCGCATCCCGCTGCTCGAGGGCTGGTACGCCGACCGCGGCTTCGTGCACGCGATCAGCGCCCGCATCGCCGAGGCGCTCGACGGCGCCAACGCCGCCGACTACGCCGTGCTCTTCACCGCGCACAGCGTGCCGGTCGAGACGATCCTCGAGGGCGACCCCTATGTGGATCAGATCCAGCAGACGGTCGCCCAGCTCGTTCCCGCGGTGATGCCGGGCGACTGGCGGCTCGGCTTTCAGAGCAAGGGCCGCGGCGGCGGCGAGTGGGTCGGTCCCGAGGTCGACGACCTTGTCCGCGAGCTCGCCGTCGCCGGCTGGCAGAAGTTGCTCGTGGTGCCCGTCGGCTTCGTCAGCGACCACGTCGAGACGCTCTATGACCTCGACGTCACGCTGCGCGCCGTCGTCGAGGAGAGCGGAATGATCTACCGCCGCAGCGAGACGCCCAACGACTCGCCGCAGTTCATCGCGGCGCTTGCCGACATCATCGTCGACTATCTCGCGCGGCGGCCGGTCGAGCAACAGCTTCAGCGGCCCGAGGGCAAGCACGACCACGGCTCGCCGCGCGGCTGAGTGAGGGCACGTGCCGGCCGGCGCATCCGAACCGACGAATGGCCGCTTGCCGCGCGTCGCCGTGATCGGCGGCGGCATGGCCGGGCTGGCGGCGGCGCGCGTCCTCGAGGACGCGCGCACATCCGGCAGCCCGCAGACCACCGCCGACTGGGTCCTCTTCGAGCGCGACCCGCGGCTCGGCGGCAAGGTGCAGACCGTCCGCCGCGACGGCTTCGTGATCGAAGGCGGACCCGACTCGGCGATCGTCGAAAAGCCCTGGCCGATCGAGATGGCGCGCCGGCTCGGCATCGGCGACCGCCTGCTCGACTCCAACGAGGACATCCGCAAGAGCTTCGTCTTCAGCGGCGGTCGCCTGCACGAGTTCCCCGAGGGGATCATCTTGATGGTGCCGACGCGGCTCGTGCCGTTCGCTTTCAGCAGTCTCATCAGCTGGCCCGGCAAGCTGCGCATGGGCATGGACCTGGTGCTGCCGCGCGGCTCAGCGACCGGCGACGAGAGCCTCGGCGACTTCGTTCGCCGTCGCCTCGGCCGCGAGGCGCTGGCCAAGGTCGCCGAGCCGATCGTCGCCGGCATCCACGCCGGCGATCCCGAGCAGATGAGCGTGCGTGCGACCTTCCCGATGTTCCACGAGATGGAGGAGAAGCACCGCAGCCTGATCATCGGGATGCTCAAACGGCGACGCGCGCGGGCGCTCCTCGCGGCGCCGACCACCGGCCCGCGCCAGAGCCCGCGCTCCTACTTCTACTCGTTCCGCACCGGGCTCGCCGACCTGAGCGACGCGATCGTCGCTTCACTGCCCGGCGACAGGCTGCACACCGGGGCGACCGTCGTCGCGATCGACCGCGCCGACGAGCCGGCTGGCGTTGGCCGGCGCGGCGGGTTCATGGTGGCGCTCGCCGACGGCGGCCGCGAGCACGTTGATGCCGTGGTGCTGGCGACACCGGCGTATGCGAGCGGTGAGCTGCTGCGCGCCGTCGCGCCGCTCGCCGCCGCCGACCTCGAGTCGATCGAGTACGTCACCACGGCGACCGTGTCGGTCGCGTTCCGCCGCGACCAGGTCGCCCATCCCTTGCGCGGTTTCGGTCTCGTCGTGCCGCGCGCCGAGCACCGTGGCGTGATGGCGACGACCTGGAGCTCGAGCAAGTTCGCCGATCGCGCGCCCGAAGGCTATGTGCTCGTGCGCAGCTTTCTCGGGCGCGCCGGCATCGAGGCGGCGGCGCAGCTCGACGACGACGAGATGCTCAAGCTCGTGCGCAGCGAACTTGACGCCATGCTCGGCGTGACCGCCGAGCCGGTGACGGGCGAGATCTTCCGCTGGCCGCACGGCATGCCGCAGTACAAGGTGGGGCACACGGCGCTCGTCGACCGCATCGAGGCGGCGGTGGCGGAGGCGCCGGGTGTGGAACTGGCCGGCGGCGCATATCACGGCATCGGCATCGGGGACTGCATGCGCGAGGGCGCGGCTGCGGCGCAGCGCGCCCTCGCGCACATCGCCGGCCTCGCCGAGGAACCGGTGCCGCCGCAGCCGCACGACGTGCCGGCCGGCGACGGCGTCGCCGACTAGATCCGATCTCGCTCGGCTAGAACTTCTTCGTCAGCTTCATGATCCAGCGGTGCGGCGCGTGCCCGGAGAAGCCGGGCACGTTGTACATCACCGCGCAGGTGCCGGAGCAGACCTCCATGCCGTGCTCGCGGGCGATCGCCAGCGCCTCGGGCGTATCGGTCATCTGATGCATCCACACCTTCTTGATGCCGGCATCGGCAGCCTTCTGCACCCACGACGCGGTCTCGTCCTTGGGCAGTTCGAGCACCACGGCTTGGGGCACGGACGGTAGGTAGGTGAAGTCGGGGTAGGCCTTGTCGTTCTCGATCGTGCCCGTGCTCGGGTCGATCGGCCACACGGTCTTGCCCGCCTTCTTGAGCGCGTTGTAGGTGAGCTTGGGGAACTTGCGCTTGCTCGAGTTGCCGACCACGGCGTAGCTCGTGGCAGTCCAGAACTTCTCCCGCTCGGACGGTAGTGAGGATGGCATGGTCACTCCCCCGGTGTGTTGGATGTGCTGGGATGTGCGGGTGGCTCGGCGCCGACCATGCCGTAGGCCTGGTCGGGCGCCAACACCCGCGGGTAGCGCGCGCGTAGCGCGAGACGCGTCTCGAAACAGAGATGGCATTCGTCGGCGTAGAGCTCGCGCGCGGGCTTCACTCCGTTGGCCCGCGCGAGCTCCCAAGGCCCGCCGCGCAGCAGATCGCCGACGACCGGCATGGTGCGCGGGTCGTAGGCGGCGACAACGGTGGCGAGGCCGCCCGGCGTCGTGAACACGTTGCCGGCGCTGATGCCCTGGCACACCTGCAGCTCGCCGTCGGCGCCGACGTGGCAGCGCTCGGGGTCGGCGAGCTCTTCATAGGGGCAGCTCGTGAGCGTCTCCGGACGGTGCGCCGCCTTGTCGGGCGCGAGCTCCACGGCGGCGCGCCCCTTGTACATGATCGCTGCCGGATCGCCGCAGGCGACGCCGAGGTCGGCGAGATCGGCGGGTGCGCCGACCTCGAGCACGGCCATCGGCACGTCGAGCTGCTGCGCCGCGACGATCGCGTTTCGCAGCAGCTTCTCCTTCTCGTGCGTCGCCGTGAAGCACGCGTACGACGAGAGCGAGAAGTCGGCGATGCCGAGCTCCTTGAGCGGCTGCAGCCACAGCCGGGCGTCGTCGACCGACTCGGCCCAGTGGCAGTTGGTGACGACGCCGAAGTCGAGCCCCTTGTGGCGGGCGTAGCGAGCGGCGGCGAGCATCACGGGGAAGTACATCGTCGGCTCGCCGCCTTCGAAGTAGACGAACTCGACGCTGCCGAGCGCGACGGCCTGATCGATGACGCCGGTGACCTGCGCCAGCGTCATCGTGCCCTGTTGCTCGGGGTCGCCCCACAGGAAGCAGTGGTCGCAGCTGTACGTGCAGCGGTAGGTGAGCAGGAAGTGGATCGCGGCGAGATGCGTCATGCCGTCAAGCGTCATGTTGTCATGATAGACGACGCGCGCACGACTTCCACCGTGCAGATCGCGCCGACGGGTTCCTTTCGCCGTCGGCCCTGGCTCACGCGCCCTTCTCGTCGCCCTCGGACGACTCCGTCGGCTCTGGGCGCTGCACCTCGATGGTGCAGTGCTTGACGAGCCCGGCGATCGCGGCGATGGCGGCCGCGACGGGAGCGAGCAGGCCGCCGACGACGCCCACGGTGAGCGGCACTTCGACGAGCGTCTTGCCCTCTTCGTTCTTGATGATCAGGCGACGCACGTTACCTTCGCGCACGAGCTCCTTGACCTTGTCGAGGACCTCGCTTCCCTTGACCTTGAACTGCTCGAACGTCGGATTCGGCTCGGTCATCGCGTGCGTCCTTTCTCTGCCACCGCTCCCGCGGCTGACGGCGGGAGTCCAGTACAGTCTGTACCCCCGGCGGTCGCGGGCCAAGCCCGTCACGGCTCCCGCCGACTGACACTCGCCGGGCCGGCCGTCTAGCGCAGGCCGGCCTTCATCTCGTCGAGTGTTCGATCGACACGGTTCGGCACGATGTACAGCACCGGCACGAAGGCGTAGATCGCCAAGCTGATCCAGGTGCTGACGAAGCCGAGGGCGATCGCCGCCACGTAGAGCGCCGGCGCCATCAGGATGTGCCGGTCGATCTCGCGGCGCAGCCGCGGGTCGACCGGCTCCGAGAGCGCCGGCTTGCTCGTCGCGTAGCGCCAGTGCAGGAGCAGGACCAGACCGACGGCGATCAGGTTGCCGCCGTACACGGCGCTCGCCAGCGGCTGCTCGTGATAGCCGCCGGCGACGCTCGCCGAGAAGGGCACCAGCGCGACGACCAGGTAGAAGAGGATGTTGATCCAGAGAAGCACGCGGTCGACAGCCTTGATGAACGCGAACTGATTGTGGTGGGCGACCCAGTAGATGCCGAGGACGACAAAGCTGACGACGTAGGCGCCGAGCTGCGGCCACAGCTGCCGCAGCTCGTGCGGGAAGTCCCGGGCCAGCGTGCCGGCGGGGATGCGTAGCTGCAGGACGAGCAACGTCATCACGATCGCGAAGATGCCGTCGCCGAGCGTCTCGACACGGGCGGTCGAGAACCCACCCTCTGGATGCACATCGGTCACGTCGGTACTCCTCTGGCCATCGCGCTCCCAGCGTACCCGCAGAGTCGGTCCCGAAACGGGGCGGCGGGGCGCACGCGTCCCGCCGCCCCGTCAGGCGGCGGTGATCCGCCAAA
Source organism: Actinomycetota bacterium (assembly GCA_003132585.1). GTDB lineage: Bacteria > Actinomycetota > Thermoleophilia > UBA2241 > UBA2241 > PALSA-647. Next base: position 85,858 of record PKYG01000114.1, on the reverse strand, counting down.
CGGTGTGCATCCGCGGGCTGCGCGCGAAATCCGCCGGCAGCGTCGCCTTTGAGAGGTCTTCGAGCCGGTAGCCGACGAGCGCCTCCTGGTCGAGGCGAAAGCGGCGGCTGTTCGTGGCGAAGAGAAGCGTGCCGCCCGGCGCCAGCAGCCGCCGCGCAGTCATGCCGATCAGGTCGGCATGGTCGCGCTGCACGTCGAAGGTCTGACGGCCCATCCGCTTCGAGTTCGAGAAGGTCGGCGGGTCGAGCAGGATGAAGTCGTACGACCCGCCAGCTTCGGCGATCCACTCCAGGCAGTCGGCGCGGACCAGCTCGTTGCGTGCCGGCTTGAGGCCGTTGAGCTCGAGGTTGCGCTGCGCCCAGTCGAGGTACGCTCTCGAGAGGTCGACGGTGGTCGTGCTCGCGGCGCCGCCCTTCGCCGCGCTCACGCTAGCCGTGCCCGTGTAGCCGAACAGGTTGAGAAAGCGCCGTCCTTTGCACTCCTCGCGGATCAGTTGCCGCGTGATGCGCTGGTCGAGAAAGAGGCCCGTGTCGAGGTAGTCGCTGAAGTTCACGAGGTAGCCGCAGTCGTCCTCGTGCACGATGTAGAACTCGCCGAGCGTCGCCTGGCGGTCGTACTGCGCCGCACCGCGCTGACGCTGCCGGACCTTGAGGAAGACCCGCTCGGCGGGGATCTCGAGCACCTGCGGGATGAGCAGCATCGCCTCTTCGAGCCGCGCCGCCGCCTTGCCGGAGTCGATCTCCGGTGGCGGCGCGTACTCCTGCACGTGCGCGAAACCCTCGTAGATATCGATCGCCAGCGAGTAGTCGGGCAGGTCGGCGTCGTATACGCGGTAGCAAGTCACGCCGGTGCGGCGCATCTGCTTGCCGAGGTGACGCTCGTTCTTGCGCAGCCGGTTGGCGAACATCTCCGCTTGCGGCGAGGCGGCGTGCGCGGCCGCCGCCGGCCGCGCGCCGCCGCGCAGGAATCGTTCCTCACTGATCTCGAAGTCGAGCAGCGAGCACTTCAGCGCGCCGTTGTAGAAGGTCGTCACCTTGCGCGCCCGCAAGCCCGTCAGCCGGCCGATCTCGCGGTCGGCGGCGAGCACCCCCGCGCGCCAGCCCGTGAAGCGCGTGCGCAAGCGCTCGCCGAGCAACGTGTAGACGCCTTCGACCGCGGGGCTCTCGCCGAGGCGCTCGCCGTAGGGCGGGTTGGCGATCACAAGGCCGTGCTCGGCGCGCGCCGGCCGTTCGAGCGCGGCGAGCTCGCGGCGTTCGATGTGCACGACCCCGGCGAGACCGGCGCGCCCGACGTTGGCGAGCGCGATCGCGACCGCCCTGGCGTCGTGGTCGTAGCCGATGATCGGCGGCGCGGCGGGCAAGCCGGCTGCGCGCCGCTCGATCGCCTCGTCGACGAGCGCGCCCCATGCCGCGCCGTCGTGGCCGCGCCAGCCGAGGAAGCCCCACGCCGGCCGGGGCACGCCGCAGGCGAGCCCCGGCGCGATGTCGGCGGCGATCAATGCGGCCTCGAGCGGCAGCGTGCCGGACCCGCAGAGCGGGTCCACAAGGCTGCCGCCGGCCGCCGCGATCTGTGGCCAGCCGACGCGCAGCAGGAGCGCCGCGGCGAGGTTCTCCTTGAGCGGCGCTCCCACCTGCACGCCCGGTTCACGGTAGCCGCGCCGATGCAGGCTCTCTCCCGACAGGTCGATGCTCACCGTCGCCGTGTCTCTGTGCGCAAAGACGTTGATGCGCACATCTGGTCGCGTCGTCTCGACCGACGGTCGCACGCCGCTGCGCTCGCGGAACTGGTCGACCACGCCGTCCTTGACCTTGAGCGCGCCGTAGTGCGTGTGGGTGATCGGGGAGCCGACCGAGATGAAGTCGACGGCAAGCGTGCCGTCGACGACGAGGTGATCGCTCCAGTCGACGGTCTGCACACCGTCGTAGAGGTCGTCCGCCGAGGCTATCGCGAAAGTCGCCAGCGAGAGCAGTACGCGGTTGGCGACGCGCGACCACAGACACACGCGGTAGGCGGTCGCCAGCGGGCCGCTGAAGGCGACGCCGGCGCGGGTCTCGGCGACGCCGCCCGCGCCGAGCGCGCGCAGCTCGTCGGCGAGGAGTGGCTCCATCCCGCGCGGGGCGGTGGCGAAGAAGTCGTACGTGTCGGTCACCCGGCTACGGTAGCACAGGCGCGTGTGGCGGCGCGGCGGCGGAGGGAAAGCTACGGGGGTGAGGCGTCGGCGCCTCACCCCCGTATGGTTACCCCCGGAGTCGGTACCCGCGTCGATGTCTTGGCGAACTCTGTGTCGTCGTCCGCACGCCGAGTCGGTTTCCGGGTCCGGGGAGCCTTTGGCTCTGTATGTGCCGCTCTACCCGTTCGCGCGCATTCCAAGCCGTTGCGCAGCTTCATCGGCATGTTCGCCCGCGGTCAAGCGGCGGGCGGATCTACCCGTGGATCAGCTGCGGCAGGCATCTGGCGCAAGCCCAGAGACTCTCGCCCTTGAGGCGGCACGGGAAGAGCACCCCGTCCATCTCGCTGCGGCCGCAGTTGAAGCACGTCTGCTTGATGGTGACGACGGCCGCCAGCTTCTCGGTCATCTTCTTGGCGGCGAGCTGCTCGTCAAAATCGGGCGCCTCGCGCTTTTCGACCGTCAAGGCGCCCTCAGGGCAGACGGCGAGGCAGAAGCCGGCGCCGTCGCACAGTTCTTCTGTCATGACCTTGGCTTTGCCGTCGACGATCTCGATCGCGCCCTCGGCGCACGGTGTGACGCACAGGCCGCAGCCGTTGCAGAGGGTTTCGTCGATGTTCACGATGCTGCGCAATGCCATCTCGATACTCGCTTTCTGGAGATTGACACTACCGTACCCGCCGCCGGCGATCTCTGTCGTTGACTTGCGTCAAGCGCCGGCGGATGCGCCGCCGGCGCAGCGACCGACTCAGCGCTGCGCGATACGCTCCAACGCCGGGATGTCGAGCACCTCGATCGTGTCGCTGCGCAGCGCGATGACCTTTGCCCGTTTGAAGCGATCGAGCGTGCGGCTGAGCGTCTCCGGCACGGTGCCCAGACGGGCGGCGAGCTCGCGCTTGCTGGTCGGCAGGCGGCAGCCGGCGCACGCCTTGCCGCTCGCCGCCACCGCGCACTGCTTGTCGCGCAGATCGAGGACGTAGCGGGCGAGCCGCGCCGGCACCGGCAGCAGCAACTCCTCGATGCGGCTGTTGAGCATCACCATCAGCCGCGCCATCGTCGCGATCAGGGCGAGACCGACTTCGGGTTCGGCGGTCAGCAGGCGGCGGAACTCATCGACCGCGAAGCGCAGCAGCGAGCTGTCGTCCATCGTGTCGGCGCTCGCAGGGTAGTGGTCGTTGAAGAGCACCGACTCGCCGAAGGTCTCGCCGGGGCGCACGTGGCGGAGCGTGGCCGTGCGCCCGTCGCGCAAAGTCTTGAAGATCTTCACACCGCCGCGGACGAGGACGAAGAAGGCGCCGGCCGGCTCGCCTTGCAGGAAGATGCCGGCGTCGGCCTCGAACTCGACCGGTCGCGCGATCGCGGCGAGCTCGAGGAGCTGGGCGTCGCCGAGGCCGGCGAAGAGTGGCGAGCGCTTGAGGTCGTCGACAATCATCGCCGCGCATTATACCGTGGCGGCGCATGGGCTCACGCTTCCCGTCACCCACTGGAACATCCGCCCAATCGCCTGACGCGCCACCTCTCTTTGATGGATAATCGGCGGAGGAGCTGTCGACCTCGGGGGGCAACGTGATGCGCAGATTCGTCGTGTACGGTCTCGTTCTGGCGATCGCGGTACTGGCGGCGGCCGTGGGGGCACCGGAAGCGGGCGCCGCGGGCGGCACCCCACCCGGCGCCACACCAGTGCTCGGCAGTCCCGTGCCAGCGCCGACCGGCACACCCGTGCCGGCGACGTGGACGATCGCTCTGTACGTGAACGCCGACAACAACCTGGAGTACTGCTGGCCGCGGTTCACGCTGCCGGCGCTCAAGGCGCTGCCCGCCAACCCGAACGTGAACGTCGTCGCGATGATCGACTGGCGCAGCGCCGCCCGCGGCGTCGATCTGGTGCAGATCAGCGGCGACACGGTGACCAAGGTGGCGCATTGGGCCGACAAGGACTTCGGCAGCGGCGCCACCTTCCGCTGGTTCCTCGAGCAAGTCGGCTCCCGCTTTCCGGCGGAGCACCTCGCGGTGATCGCCTGGGACCACGGCTACGGCTGGCGCTACTTCTCCCGTGACGACACTTCGAAGGACGCGATCACGATGCCGGAGCTGCGCGCCGCTCTCACCGACGCCGGCGTGCCGATCGACATCCTCGGCTTCGACTGCTGCAACATGGGCGACGTGGAGGTCGTCTACGACGTCGGCACCACGGGGATGGTGAAGTACCTCGTCGGCTCGGAGGAGACGATCGACCAGGACGGCTACCCCTACGACGACATGTTCTATGCGCTCATGCAGGATCCGTCGCGCACACCCGAGCAGGTCACCGCCGACATGGTAGCCGGCTACCGTACGTACTACCGGCCACTGCGTTGCTTCACCTGGGTGAGTCTGAGTGCGATCGACGTTGGCGCGGTCGCCGCGGCACAGGCCGACCTCACGGCGTGGGTCGCCCGACTCAAGGCCGATCTGCCGCAGTTCAAGGCGCGCTACGCCGCCGACCTGCGGCACACCATTTACGCCTGGGATTGTTGGCACGTCGATCTTGCCGGTTTTGCCGAGCATCTGGCTGCCGACCCGCTCGTGACCGACGACACGCTCAAGTCACTGTCTGCCACCATCGCCGGCGACGTGCACTGGGCGACGATGAGTCTGTACAGCGGCTCGTACGCGCGGCAGTTCGAGGGCCTGGCCCTCTGGTGGGGTACCGGCCAGGACTGGCTCGACTACCGCGCCGCGTACGCCGGCCAGAGCGCCTTCGGCAAAGACATCGGCTGGTATGGCTTCCTCAAGGCCTACAACGGCGCCGGCAGTCACACGCCGCACTGGTGGCCGGCGTGCGTCATCCAGCGCGCCGGGTACGGACTGACCGACGTCGTCTTCCCCGACGGGGTCCACGGCTGGGCGACCGGCTACAACAACATCACCAGCGAAGCCCTCATCCTGCGCAGCAGCGACGGCGGCGCCCACTGGTGGGTGACCACGAGCCACGCCTGGTGGGCGTATCAGACGAGCTCGATCGCGGCGCTCGACACGAGGACGGCGTGGGCGGTCGGCAGTGAGGGATTCGACGGCAGCGTGATCGTCAAGACCACGTCCGGCGGTTATCCCTGGAGCTGGCAATACGGCCACAGCCCCGAGTACTTCAACGGCGTCGATTTCGTCTCGCCACAGCGCGGCTGGATCGCCGGCTCGAACGGCACGTTTCTGCGTACCACCGACGGCGGTCACACGTGGACGAAGCTCGGTCACTCCTCCAACACGGACAACTGGGGCGTCGACTTCGTCGATGCACGGAACGGATGGCTCGTCGGCGGCGACGCGATGACTCGCCAGGGCATGGTCGAGCACACGAGCGACGGCGGGCTCACCTGGAGCACGCAGACGACCGTGCCGGACGCGGCCGTGTTCGCGGTCGACGGGCTGAACGGTTCCGACGCCTGGGTGGTCGGCGGCGATCCGGCCGGCGGGCACGGCTTCATCGCTGCCACGGCTGACGGCGGTAGCACCTGGCAGAGTCAGTTCGGCGACGCATCGACGCCTTGGCTCAGCGACGTCGCCGCCGTCGACGCGTCGACCGGCTGGGCCGTCGGTGAGGCCGGCTGCGTGCTGAGGACGAGCGACGGGGGCCAGCAGTGGACGCCTGTCGATCTGGGCACACGAGCCGACCTCACGGCGGTGTACTTCACAGACGCGGATCATGGCTGGATCGTCGGCGACGGTGTGAGCATCTGGCGCACGGTCGACGGCGGCGCCACGTGGTTCAAGACGCGCGTCGGCGGCACGCTGCACGCGATCCCGACGGGGCACGCGCACAACCCGCGCGTTCGCTTCGCGCGCTGACGAACGCGCGGCGCTGGGCGCGGCCCGGCCGAGACCGCGAAACTGAAGACACGAAGGCGGCGGGCCGCAAGGCCCGCCGCCTTCGTGTTATTCGCCTCTGTCGCGCTCAGCTCGCGAGCGCCTCGCGCAGCTGCTCGGCCGCCGCTCTATCCTGATTGGCGGTCTTCGTGAAAGCCCGGGCGCTCGCCGCGAGGACATCCTCGCACTGAGTGACGAAGTCCTGGTGATAGCGCGCCGCGTCTTCTTCTGCCTTGATGAGCTGCTCGACGACCGTCGGCCAGCTGGTGGCCGGTTCGGCGTCGAGCGTGCCGAGATAGGCGCTGCCGTCGAGCGAGTGGATCGGCTCGAGGATCATCTCGTTGACCTCTTGGCGGATGACGGTCAGCTTCTGCACGCGGTCGTCATGCCCGCACACGAGCTCCTCGAGCCGCGCGTGCCAGGCGTCGTCGGGCGACAGCACGTCGGCCGCCGCCGCCAGGTCGGCGCACGCCTGCTCGGCCTCGAGCGCGAAGCGGAAGGCCGAGCCGTAGGCCACGATCTGTGGGAACTGATGGGCCACGTTCTCTCCTTTGGCCGGTGCGCCCGCTACCAGCGGGTGATGACGACCTTGCTGTCGGTGAAGAACTGCACCGCGTCCTTGCCCTGGCCGTGCATCGTGCCGAAGAACGAGTCCTTCTGACCGGCGAACGGGAAGTACGCCATGGCGGCGGCGATGCCGAGGTTCACGCCGATGTTACCGGCCTGGATCTTGTACCAGTAGGTGCGGGCGTTGCGGCCGCTCGTCGTGTAGATCGAGGCGGAGTTGCCGAACGGTGAGGCGTTGGTGAGCTTGATCGCCTCCTCCAGGTCCTTCACGCGGATGATCGACGCGACCGGCCCGAAGATCTCCTCCTGGGCGTGGGTCATGTCGGGTGTCACGTTGTCGAGCACGGTCGGGCCGACGTAGAAGCCGCCCTCGTAGCCCGGCACGACGACGTCGCGGCCGTCGAGCAGCACCGTGGCGCCCTGCTTGACCGCCATGTCGATGTAGTTGTGCACGCGCTCTAGGCTCTTCCTGGAGATGATCGGGCCCATGTTGACCGACTCGTCGAGACCAGGGCCGACCTTGAGTGCGGCGGCGGCCTTGACGAACTTCTCCTTGAGCTCCTCGTAGACATCGCCGACGGCCACCAGGTTGGCGCCGGCGAGGCAGCGCTGGCCGGTGCAGCCGAAGAACGAGGCCATCATGTTGCCGGTCGAGCGGTCGATTTCGGCGTCGGGCATGACGGTGAGGAAGTTCTTGGCGCCGGCCTGGGCGATGCAGCGCTTGCCGGTCGCGCCGCAGCGGGCGTAGATGTACTTGCCGACCGGCGTGGAGCCGACGAACGTGACACCCTTGACGAGCGGGTTGTCGAGGATCGCGTCGACGGCCTCTTTGTCGCCGTGGACGAGGTTGAGCACGCCGTCGGGCAGGTCGGCGTCCTGGAGGATCTCAAAGGTGCGCGTGAGCGTCAGCGGTGTCTGCTCGCTGACCTTGATCACGAACGTGTTGCCGGTCGCCACGGCGTAGGGCCAGAACCAGAACGGCACCATGCCGGGGAAGTTGAACGGGCTGACGCAGGCGAACACGCCGAGCGGCTGGCGGACGACGGTCTCGTCGATGTTCTTGGCGGCGCCGTCCTCGAGGTTGTAGCCCATCATCAGGCTGGTGATGCCGGCCGCGGTCTCGACGTTCTCGATCGAGCGCAGCGTCTCACCGCGGGCCTCGTCGATCGCCTTGCCGTGCTCCTGCGTGGTGATGCGGGCGATCTCCTCGTGGTACTTGTCGAGGATCGCCTTGATTTTGAACATGTAGCGCGCGCGGACGATCGGCGGTGTCGTGCGCCAATCCCAGTACGCGTCGTGCGCCTTCTGGATCGCCTTGTCGGTCTCGGCCTTGGTCGTCAGCGGCAGCTTGCCGATCGCCTTGCTGTCGGCGGGGTTGACGATGTCGAGGTAGCGGTCGGTCTTGGGCTCGACCCAGTCACCATCGATGAAATTGCGAATCGTCCCGTAGTCTTCCTTGAGTGGTTTGAGAAGGTTGAAGTCGCTCATGATCTCACTCCCCCCGAAGGGGTCTCCTTTGCTTGGTCGTGATCGAGGCAGGCGACCGGGCGGCCGCTGCCCCATGCAGGCACATCGTAGTGCATGGATCTGCGTGTCTCATGACCACGTCTCCGCTCCGCCGCGCCTCAGGCGTCCGCCGGAGCAAGACCGTGTTGTACCACCTCCCACGATTGGATCGCGCGTGTTCGTGTTGCGTAAGCGCACGTGGGCAAGAACACGTATGCCCGCGAGATCTCAGTGTACGGGGGACTCGCCTACGGCGGCAACCGGCGCGCGACGGACACGGGGGTGAAGATCGGATGGGCGGGGCGCCGTTTCGGCGCCCCGCCCATCCCGCGTCGACCTTATGGACCGTCTCGCCTCAGCTGTACTTCACGCGCGGGTCGAGCCAGGTGTAGGCGATGTCGGTCACCAAGTTGGCGATAACGATCAGCATGGCGGCGAACACCACCGTGCCCATGATTATCGGCGTGTCCTGGTTGAGGATCGCCTGCCACGCCTGCTGGCCGATCCCGGGGATGCCGAACACCACCTCGATCACGAGCACGCCGCCGAGGAACCAGCCGACGTCTATGCCGAGCAGGGTGATGATCGGCGACCAGGCGTTGCGCAGGATGTGACGCGAGACTACCGTGCGCTCGGGTAAGCCCTTGGCGCGCGCCGCCTTGACGTAGTCGGTGTTGAGGATGTCGAGCATGCTCGAACGCAACATCCGCGAGTACCATGCGGCGCCCCCCAGCCCGAGCGTGAGCCCCGGCAGCACACCGGACCACGGGTGCCCCCAGCCGGAGTAGCTGCCGAGCGGGAACACGTGGATCTTGAAGGCGAGGGCGTACATGAGGATCATGCCCAGCCAGAACGAAGGCGCGGCGATGCCGAGCAGGCTGAACACGGTGAACGCCCGGTCGCGGAAGCTGTATTGCCGGAGCGCCGAGACCATCCCGATGGGGATGCCGATGAGCAGCTCGAAGAAGATGCCGAACACGGCGATCATCACCGTCGCCGGGAAGCGCTGCCAGATGGAGGTCGCCACCGGCTGTTGTGTCTGATAGGAGAATCCGAGGTTGCCGTGCAGCAGGTGCCACACGTAGATGCCGTACTGCTCGTACACCGGCTTGTCGAAGCCGTACTCCTTGGTGATGCGCGCGAGGACTTCGGGGCTGGCCTTGGTGCCGGCGATGCTCTTCGCCTTGTTCGCCGGCACCGCATACACGAGCAAGAACGTGATCAGGCTGACGAAGAAGAGGACGACGACCATCCACAGGCAGCGGCGCACGAGGTACTTACCCACGGTACCTCCCCGGGGCGGTGGTGAGGGGGCGGCGCGGCTGCGCCGCCCCCTCAGTCAGCTGCCGTCCCTGTCTCACTTCTTCCAGTAGTCCTGATACTCGAGTTGCCAGATCGGGTGGATGTAGAAGCCACCGACGTTGTCGGAGATCATCGTGTTGAAGACCGGCTGATAGAGCGGTGCCGCCGGCGCCTGCTGCATGATGATCGTCTGCATCTGGCGGAAGAGGTCGACGCGTTTGGTCTGGTCGGTCGTCGCCTGGCTCTGTGCGTAGAGCGACTCCACCTGCGGGTCCCACCACCAGCTGGCGTTCTCGCCGCCGTCCATGGTGGCCTGGGCCTTGCTGAAGAGGACGCCGACCCAGTCGGACGGGTCGGGGAAGTCCATGTACCAGTCGGAGAGCCCGAGCGGGATCGGGTTGCCCATCGTCATCGTCAGCGTCCAGTACGATGACTGGTCCATCACTTTGATGGATGCCACGATGCCGACCTGCGCGAGGTCGTTCTGCAGCGACTGGGCGATCCGCGGGAACGGATCGACGTTGTGCGTGTAGAACGTCGTCTTGAAGCCGTTCGGGAACCCCGCTTCGGCGAGCAGCGCCTTCGCCTTGACCGGGTCGTACGTGTAGAACTGCGCCGAGGGGTCGTAGCCGGGCATGCCGTTGGGGTAGATCTGGTTTAGTGGCGTGCCCTGCCCGGCGAGCAGTTTCTGCAGCTTCGCACTATTGACTGCGTAGTTGACCGCCTGCCGCACCTTGAGGTTGTCGAACGGCTTGATCTTGGTGTTCATGAAGACGTAATACCAGGCGATCTGCGGCGCGCCGCTAAGGTTCTTGCTCCATTTCGGGTCGTTCTTGACGCGCACGTAGTCGGCGGCGGGCACGCCGTCACCGAGCACGTCGATGGTGCCGCGCTCGAGCTGCAGGAGCGCCGTGCTCGAGCCCGCGCCGAACTTGAAGTCGACGCCGTCGAGCCACACCTTGCCGGCGTCCCAGTAGTTCGGATTGCGCGTGAAGACGATCTCCTGGCCGGGCGTCCACTTGCTGAACATGAACGGGCCGGTGCCGAGCGGATGGTGCGGATACTGACTGCCCCACTTCTCCACCGTCGCCTTGTCGAGGACTTCGGTGAAGTTCATCGCGATCTTGTAGAGGAAGGTCGGATCGGGTTGCGTGAGGGTGATCGTCAGCGTCTGCGGGTCGACCACTTTGATACCGGTGATCTCCGTCGCCTTGCTGTTGGTGGCGTCGTACGCCTTGGCGCCGACGATGCCTTCATAGAACGTGATCGCCGGGGCCTTGGGCAGCCGCATCATGCGCTCGACGCTCCACTTCCAGTCCTCCGCCGTGACCGCGCGGTTGACCGGCGGCGCGAACTTGGCGTCCGTGCGCAGATGGAAGGTGTACGTGAGGCCGTCGGCCGAGAGGCCGCCGTTCGCCGTGGTCGGCACCTCGGTGGCGAGGTCGGGGACGAACTTGGTGCCGGCCTCGCCTGCCGCGGGTGCGTACTTGATGAGCGTGTCGTACATCGCGTTCTCCATGCCCATCGACTTGACCTCGTACTGGATCGCCGGGTCGAGCCCTGAAGGCTCGCCCTGCCAGGCGACGTTCAATACGCCGCCCTTCTGGGGTGCGCCGGTGGCGCCGCCGCCGCCGCCGCCGCCGCCGCTCGAGCCGCAGCTCGCGACGACGAGCGCCAGCGCGACCACGAGCGTGAGCGTGGCCCCCAGCGGCATTCTCCATCGTCTCATCTTGACTCCCTTCTCATCCCTTGTGGCCTCGGCCGAGCGAGGCTATTGCTGCCAGTAGTTTGCCGGGTCGAGCTCGTAGACCGGGTGCAGGTAGAAGCCGCCCAACGTCTTCGAGCACAGTGTCGTCTCGATCGGAGCATACAGCGTCGCGTACGGTGCCTGATCGAGGATGTACTTCTGCATGTCGGTGTACTTGGCGATGCGCGCCTGCGGGTCGGTCATCGCCTGCGCCTCCGTGTACATCGTCTCGAGCTCCGGTGTCCACCAGAAGCTCGAGTTCATGCCGCCTGCCACGGCGCTCGCCTTGCTGAACAGCGGCGCGATCCAGTCGGACGGGTCGGGGTAGTCCATCCACCAGCCGAAGCTGCCCATCGTCGACTTGCCGGGCTGGCCCTGGAACGTGTAGTAGGCGTTGTTGCTCATCGTCCGCAGATCCGCCTGGATGCCGATCGCCGCCAGGTCGTTCTGCACCGACTGCATGAGCTTCGGATCGGGATCGACGTTGTCGGTGTAGATCTGCGTCTTGAAACCGTTGGGAAAGCCGGCTTCGGTGAGCAACTGCTTCGCCTTGGTGGGGTCGTAGCCGTAGTACTTCACTCCCTCCTGGTAGCCGGGCATGCCCGGTGGATAGATCTGGTAAAGCGGCACGGCCTGCCCGGCCTGGAGCTTGACGAGCTTGTCGCGGTTGATCGCCCACGAGACCGCTTGGCGTACCTTGACGTTGTCGAACGGCTTCGAGAGCACGTCCATGTACAGGTAGCTGATGGCGATCAGCGGTTGCGAGGAGAGGTACTTGCTCCAGGTCGGATCGTTTTTGATGCGGACGACGTCCGACGGCGGCACGTTGTCGCCGAGCGCGTCGACCTCGCCGCGCTGCAACTTGAGCAGCGCCGTCGACGGCGTGAACGACATCATGTAATCGATCTCGTCCGCCCACACATGATTGGGATCCCAATAGTTGGGGTTGCGCTTGAGCACGATCTCCTGGCCCGGCGACCAGCTCACGAACATGTACGGCCCGGTGCCCAGCGGGTGACGGCCGATGTTCCTGCCCCACTTGTCGACCCACTCTTTGGGGATCACGTCGCAGAACTCCATCGTGACCGCATTGAGGAAGGAGAGGTCGGGACTGTCGAGCTGGATCTTCACGGTGTACGTGTCGGGCGTCGTGATGCCGGTCACCTCTGTGGCCTTGCCCGAGTTGAAGGCCTTGGCGCCGGTGATGTTCAGGTAGAACGACTGGCCCGGCGGCACGGGCGTCGTCTTGGGGTCGAGCACCCGTTCGATCGTGTACTTGAAGTCCTGAGCCGTGACTTCGCGGCTGATGGGCGGCTGGAACTTGATGCCGTGCTTCAGGTGGAAGGTGTAGGTCAGGCCGTCGGCGCTGATGCCGCCGTTCTGCGTGCTCGGCACCTCGGCAGCGAGGTACGGGATGAGCTTCGTGCCCTCCACTCCCGGCTTCGGGTTGTACTGCAGGAAGCTCTGGAAGACGCTGTGCTCGACGCTCCAGTCGATCACGTTCCAGGCGATCGCCGGGTCCAGGCTCGACGGCTCCGAGAAGTACGAAAGGGTGATCGTGCCGCCCTTCTTAGGTGTGCCAGTGGACTGCCCGGCTTTGCCGGTGCTCTTGCCGCCGCAGCCCGTTGCGAGCATCGCGAGGGCGACAAGCGCCAGCGCGACGACGAGCGGCATGACGATTTGACGTGATCTCGATCGCATTGCTCCCCCTTCTCCCCGATCTTCGTTCTCCCCGATCCTACCTGAAGTGCTGCGCTCTCGACTCGCCACGGTCAGCGCCGCCGTTGCTGTGGGTCGAAGGCGTCGCGCAAGCCGTCGCCGACCAGGTTGAACGCGAGCACGGTGAGCGTGATCGCCAGACCCGGATAGATGACCAGGTGCGGCGCCGAGAGGTAGTACGGCTGGCCGTCGGAGATCATCTGGCCCCACGAGGGCGTCGGCGGCTGCACGCCGAGGCCGATGTAGCTCAATACGGCCTCGAAGAGCACCGTGGTGGCGATGCCGAGGCTCGTGTAGACGATGATCGGCGCCACGAGGTGCGGCAGGAGGTGGCGGAAGAGGATGCGGCGATTGGTGCAACCGGTGAGCCGCGCCGCATCGACGAACTCCTTCTCGCGGATACTCAGCACCTCGCCGTGGATGACGCGCGTCATCGGCGTCCAGTAGACGATGCCGATGACGACGACGAGGATCCACAGCCCGGGCTTGAGCACCGAGATGAGCGCCATCGCGAAGAGGTAGATGGGAAACGCCATCATCACGTCGGTGGCGCGCATGATCAGCGTCTCCACCCAGCCGCGGAAGAAGCCGGCCATCAAGCCGAAGATGACGCCGAGCACGAGCGCGAAGCCGTTGGCGCAGATGCCGATGACGAGCGACACGCGCGCGCCGTAGATGATCCGCGAGAGCAGGTCACGACCGAGCGTGTCGGTGCCGAGCCAGAAATGGCGGCTCGAGCCGACGGGCATGCCGTCCATGGTCAGCCCGCTGTCGTACTGCGTCAACGGGTTGTGTGGCGCGATCCACTTGGCGAACACGGCGACGATCACGAGCACCACGATGGTGACCAACCCTGCGAGGGCGAACTTGTCCTTGCGGAAGCGCAGCCGCACCTCATTCCAGGTGGAGCGGTGCTCGACCAGGGGGCTGTCGGCGGACCAGTCGGCGCGGGTCTTCTCCAGGTCGACGACCTCGCCGTCGGCAACCATGTCGTGCGGCGGCAGATACGCCATCAGTCGTCACCCCTCTGGGTGCCGGCGGCGGTCTCGGCGAGGTCGTTCTCGCCGGCCCTGATCTGCGGGAAGTCGGCGCTGGTGATCAGATGGCAGGCGGCCCAGTGACCGGGTCGTACTTCGAGGAGCGGCGGGTCGTCGACGTCGCACTTGCCTTCAAGGGCTGCCGGACAACGGGGGTGGAAGTGGCAGCCCGAGGGCGGATCGGCCGGGCTCGGCACGTCGCCGGTGAGTACCACGGCACGGCGCTGCTCTTCGGCCGCCGGGTCGGGGATCGGCACGGCGCTGAGCAGCGCCTGTGTGTAGGGGTGCATGGGCTCGCCGTACAGGACTTCGTTCGCGGCGAGCTCGACGATGCGCCCTAGGTACATCACGGCGACACGGTCCGAGATGTGGCGCACCACCGAGAGGTCGTGCGCGATGAACAGGTACGTCAGGCCGAACTTGGTCTGCAGTTCCTTGAGCAGATTGATGATCTGTGCGCGGATGCTCACGTCGAGCGCCGAGATCGGTTCGTCGCAGACGACGAACTTGGGGTCGATGGCGAGCGCGCGGGCGATGCCGATGCGTTGCCGCTGGCCGCCGGAGAACTCGTGCGGGTAGCGGTTGAGCGTGTTCGGGTTGAGGCCGACGAGCTGCAGCAGCTCGCGCACCCGCTCCTGGCGCAGCTTGCGCGAGGGCTGCAGCTTGTGCACGAGCAGCGGCTCGCCAACGATGTCGGCCAGTGTCATGCGCGCATTCAAGCTCGCGTACGGGTCCTGGAATATCATCTGCATGCTCCGTCGCCGGGCGCGGAGCCTGCGTCCACGCAGGCGCGCGAGATTGGCGCCTTCGTAGAGTACGTGCCCGCCGGTCGGCGCGAGCAGGTGGAGGATCGCCCGCCCGGTCGTCGACTTGCCGCAACCCGACTCGCCGACGAGACCGAGGGTCTCGCCGCGCAGCACGTCGAAGGAGATGCCGTCTACGGCGCGCACGGCGCCGATCTGGTGGCGGAACACGACGCCGCTGGTGATCGGGAAATGGACCTTGAGGTCGCGCACGGCGACCAGGGTCTGCTCGGTGCCGCTCTCGACTCCCCGCGCCGCGGCGCGGGCGACGGCGCTCCGCCAGACAGAGAACTGCAGGGCGGCGGGGACGAGGAGCGCCACACTGAGCAGCATCCACAGCCACACGCCGACCTGTGCGGCGGTGACGATGTGGTGGAGGTTCTGCACGTCGGCAGTGGTGCGTGCGAGACGGAACGGCAGCGCGGCCGTGGCGGAGCCCAGGCTGGACTGCAGGCCGTGCACCGCGAACAACATGCCGACGCCGACGCCGACGCCGAGCAGCGCCCAGATGCAGAAGACGATCCACGCCCGGCGCGGGAAGAATTTCATGCTCTGCGCCGAACCGACGACGGGCGTGGTCCATAGCGCCAACAGAGCGCTCTCGAAGAGCACGGCCAGCAGGACGACGTCGTAGTGGCTGACGGGCGTGTCGACGCTGCGCTTGAGCCCAAAGGCGAACGCTGCTACCACGGCGAGGACGACGAACGCGAGCGCCGCATTGCCCCAGGAGCAGATCAGCGCGACACGCTTGGCGAGCGGGGCTTCGCCGGTGACGCGCAGATCCTTCGTCTCGCCACTCACGCGAGCACCTCGGCCAGCAGTGACTTGTAGTGGAAGCAGGCGCTGAGGCGGNNCAGCGCGGTGCGAAAGCGCAGCCTGGCGGCAGGTGCGAGAGGTCGGGCGGCAGGCCTTCGATCGACTCCAGCGTCGCCTTGCGCGGCTCGTTGAGCCGCGGCACCGAGCGCAACAGACCGACGGTGTAGGGGTGATGCGGGTGCGGGAAGAGCTGTTTGGCCGGTCCGGTCTCGACGATGCGGCCGGCGTACATCACGAGGATGCGCCGGCACATGCCGGCGACCACGCCGAGGTCGTGGGTGATCGTGATGATCGCCGCACCGAGCTCTTCGGAAAGTCGCTTCATCAGCCTCAGGATCTGCGCCTGGATCGTCACGTCGAGCGCCGTGGTGGGCTCGTCGGCGAGCAGCAGCTTGGGGTCGCAGCTGAGCGCGATCGCGATCATCACGCGCTGGCGCATGCCGCCCGAGAACTGGTGTGGGTAGTCGTGGATGCGCTGCTCGGCCTTGGGGATGCCGACCTGCTGGAGAAGCTCGATCGAGCGCGTGACGGCTTCGCTGTGGCTCATGTGCAGATGCAGCTCGAGGGCTTCGGTCATCAGGCGCTCGATCGAGAGCACGGGGTTGAGCGAGGTCACCGGGTCCTGAAAGATCATCGCGATCTCGCGCCCGCGCACGGCGCGCACGTCCTTCTCCGGCAATGCGAGCAGGTCGCGACCGCCGAAGAAGATGCTGCCGCTCACGGTCGCGTTGTTGAGCATGCGCGTGAGGCCGAGGATCGCCGAGGCGGTGACGCTCTTGCCACAGCCCGATTCGCCGACGAGGCCGACGAGCTCGCCGGGGTCCATGCCGAAGCTGACGTGGTCGACGGCGTGGACGACCCCCTCCTGGGTAGCGAAATCCACCGTCAGGTCGCGCACGTCGAGGAGCTTCTGAGGTTCGACCGGCATGGCAATCCGTAGCATAGCGACAGAGGCGGTGCATTGCGAATAGTCCTTATGCACCGCCGTGTCCGACGATGTGGACCCGAGCCGCCGCGGCCGCATACGTTGACATCACGCCCACCGTCGCACTATATCGCCAGCAACGATAGCTTTCGCAGCGGGCGGCCGGTCAAGGAGGTCCGGGTGACCAGAAGGAACTTCCTCACGTGGCTTATTGGGACGACGGCGACGGCGGCACTCGCCGTCATCGTGTATCCGATCTTGCGCTTCCTCAAGCCGCCCGCTTTCGTCTCCGCCGCGATGGGTCAGGTCGTCAACCTCGGGGCGGTGAGCGCGTTCCCGCAGGGTCAGCTCACCGCGGCCATCGTCGCCGGCAAGCCGGTCATCGTCACCAACGTCGCCGGCAAGGCCACCGTGTATTCGGCGATCTGCACGCATCTGGGCTGCGTTGTCGCCGCGAACGGCGCCAAGCTGGACTGTCCGTGTCACGACAGCGTGTTCGGCGCCGCCGGCGAGGTCCTCCACGGTCCGGCGACGATGCCGCTGCCCACCTACGACGCCAAGGTGAGCGGCGGCTCGCTGCTCGTCGGCCCGGTGAACTTCTCGCGCGCCGCCTATCCCGCCTGGTACCGCGGCCAGTTTCAGCAATGAGAGTCGATCCGCGCAGCGGAGGTGAGCATGGCGACCAGTAGACCCAGGTCGGTGCTGGACTGGGCCAACAATAGGCTCGGCACCGAAGAACTGATGGAAGACCAGTACAACCGCATCGTCCCCATCCACGCGACGAACTACATCTACTGCTTCGGCGGCATCGCCTTCGTGCTCTTCATCATCCTCGTGATCACCGGCATCCTGCTGGCGGTGTACTACCAGCCGACACCCGACACCGCGTACCAGAGCGTGGTCAACATCGCCACGCATGTGCAGTTCGGCTGGTGGATCCGCTCGATCCACAAGTGGGCCGCCGGCGCGATGGTGCTGCTCGTCTTCATCCACATGCTCCGCGTCTTCTTCACCAGCGCGTACAAGCGACCCCGCGAGCTCAACTGGCTCAGCGG
>PKYG01000114.1:66737-68356 GCA_003132585.1 Actinomycetota bacterium | reverse complement strand
GGCGAGACGATCAGCGCCGCCACGCTCGGCCGCTTCTACGACCTGCACGTGCTCGTCTTCCCGGCGATCATCATCCTGCTGCTCGGCGGACACTTCTGGATGATCCGCCGGCACGGCATCTCGGGGAGGTTGTAGCGATGGCCAACATCGTCGACAGACCGCGCATGGAACGCACGTCGCGCTACTACTGGGAGCGCGAGCACGAACCGGGAGAGAAGTTCATCCCGTATTTCTGGCAGGAGTTCACCTCGCAGGTGATGGTCTTCTTCCTCTTCCTCGGGATGATGGGCGGGTTGGCCCTGCTCTGGCCCGCAGGGCTCGCCGAACGCGCCAACCCGCTGGTCACGCCGCCCGGAACCAAGCCGGAGTGGTACTACCTGGGCCTGTACCAGCTGCTCAAGGTGCCCAAGGTCACCGACCAGATCGGTCTTCTCATCGTGGCGGTGATCATGGTGCTGTTGGTCGCGCTCCCGTTCGTCGACCGCGGCCCCGAACGCAATCCGTTGCGCAAACCGGTGACCTCGACGGTCGCCGGCCTGCTGATCGGCGCGACCGTCGCCCTCACGATCTGGGGCGCGGTGGCCAAATGAGCACAAGGGAGAGAGGCATGAAACGCACCGTTCTCGGACTCGCCCTCGGGCTGTCGGTCGTCGTTGCGGTCGTCGCCGTCGGCTGCGCCAGCCTGGCCACGCCGGAGGCGCCGGGCACGGCTGCACCGGCGGCTACGTCGACGGCGCCGCCGGCGGCAAGCCAGCAGTTCAAGGACGGCGCCACGCTCTATGTGCAGTTCGCCTGCGTGCGCTGCCATGGCGCCGACGGCGTCGGCGGCATCCCCAATCGGCTCAATGTGGGCGGTGATGACACGATCCCGCCGCTCAACAACGTCTATCGCGACAAGACCGAGCAGTTCACCAATCAGGTCGCGATCACGCAGGTCCTGATGGAGGGCGCTGTCGTCAGCAAGAAGCCCGGCGTGATCAACATGCCGTCGTGGAAGGGCATGATGACACCGGCGCAGGCCGACGCGATCGCGGCGTACATCCTCGCCGGCTTCCCGCATGTGGGACCGCCGGTCGACTTCGACGTCGCCAAGCCGAGCGACATCTACACGGCGTACGCGTGCATCCTCTGCCACGGCCAGGTCGGCCCCAACGCGTCGCCTTCGCCCGCTCCCAACCCCCTGAGCGCGGACAAGGCGGTGCCGTGGTTGCGCAATCCCGGCGACGCTGCCTCGCTACAGGAGTTCCTGGGCTTCATCATGAACGGCTCGGTCACCGCTCCCGGCAAGAAAGGCGAGCTGCTCATGCCGGCCTGGGGCCAGATCATGAGCACGCAGCAGGTCAAAGCGATTCTGCGGTACATCCAGGATGGACCCAAGGCTAAGACACTGTCGCCACCGCCGCAGCCGACGCCGCTGGTGACGCCGACGAGTAGTTCGGTCCCCGGCTCGGCGACTGCCAGCCCGGCCCCGGCGGCGAGTCCATGATGAGCGTGCTCGCGCAGATACCGTTGTCGCCGTCGCTGCGTACGCGGCTGATCGCGCTCCTCGTCATCGAGGTGGTGCTGGCGGTCGTAGTCGTCGCTTCGTGGCTGAAGTACCGCCAGCTCAAGCACGTGTC
>PKYG01000114.1:49932-66684 GCA_003132585.1 Actinomycetota bacterium | reverse complement strand
TAGGTCACGGCGTGGGCGCCGGCGTCGACGTGCACGATCTCGCCGGTGACGGCGCGGGCGAGGTCGCTGAGCAGGAACACGGTGGCATCGGCGACCTCGTCGATGGTCACGTTGCGGCGTAGTGGCGTGTGCCGTTTGAGCAGGTCGAGCATGCTGGCGAAATCCTTGATGCTGCGCGCCGCGACCGTGTGGATCGGGCCGGCGGAGATGGCGTTGACGCGGACGCCCGCCGGCCCGAGGTCGGCGGCGAGATAGCGCACACTGGCCTCGAGCGAGGCTTTCGCCGGGCCCATCACGTTGTAGTTGGGCACGACACGGTTCGCACCGGCATACGTCATCGTCACGAGTGAGCTGCCGGCAACGAGCAGCGGGCGGGCTTCGCGGGCGACCGCGATGAGACTGTAGGCACTGATGTCGTTGGCGGCGGCGAAGCCTGCCCGTGTCGTCTCGGCGAAGCTGCCCTGCAGGTCCTCGGCCGGAGCGTAGGCGATGCTGTGTACGAGGCCGTGCAGCACCGGCATCTTCTCGCCGACCCGGGCGAAGGCGGCGGCGATCGCTGCGTCACTGGTCACGTCGCACTCGATCATCGGCACGGCGCCGAGCTTGGCGGCCAGGTCGGCGAGCCGTCCCTTGAGTCGCTCGGCCTGGTAGGTGAGAGCGACCGCGCCGCCCTCTCTGTGCACCGCCTCCGCTACCGCCCAGGCGATACTGCGCCGGTTGGCGGCGCCCATGATCAGGATGTTCTTGCCCTGGAGCAGGCCGGCCACGATGTCCTCCCTGTGTGTCGGGGCTACTTTACCCCGCGCGGGCCGTCAGGGCAGTGTCAACACGTCGGCATCGACACCGGCCGGCAGGGGTTGGACCAACGCCGGCGCGCCCGTCAGGGAGTAGAAGGATCTCAGTTCGGGGCTCCCGGTCGGCGTCGGTGGAGTCGACCCGCTGCCATACTGTGCGACCGGGTCAAGATAGAGCACGCACAGGGTGCCGGCCGCCAGCGGCGGCGTGCCGACCACGAAGAGCGAGACCGCGCGCGCCTGCACGGCGCCCTTGAGCACGCGTACGATCGCGAAACGCTGCGCGCCGTCCGCCACAGCTCTGGCGCGCGCGACGACCACCCGCCGCCACGATTGAGCCTCGGCCGCGAGGCGGGCGACGAAGTCTCCCGCACTGCCGTTGGTCGCCGACGCGGGAGTCGGATATGCGCTGAGATTCGACGAGTTGCCGGCTTGCTCACCGATCGTCTTGGCCTGATCCTGCGGCGCGGAGTACTCGCTGCGCGCGGTCGTCGTCGGTCCGCCGCGGAACTGCGCGTCGACGACGGCGACGGAGACGGCGGCGACGATCGCCAACGCCGCNNCGCGGGCGGCACGGCGGAGCGGATGCCGCTCTCGACCTGCTCCAGGTCGGCCTGCATCGCCGCGAGGCGGTCGCGCAGCGCGTCGTTGTCGGCGAGCGCGCTACGCAACTCGGCATCGTCTTCGAGCCCAAGCGCGTAGGCAAGCAGCCGGTCGTCGTCGAAGCCGGCGCTCCCCGGCGCGCCGCCGGCAAGATCGCGCCCGTCGATGTGCTCGTGCTCAGTCATGTCCGTCTTTCGTCGGTGAGACCCGTGTGGACGGCGCGGCGTCGGTCTTCAGCGCCGTCCTCAGTCGCGCCATCGCGCTGTGCAGCCGCGACTTGACCGTGCCCAGCGGCACTTGCTGCGTCTGCGCGATCTCCTCGAGCGCCATGTCGGCGAAAAAGCGCAGCGCGACGGTCTCGCGGAACTCCACCGGCAGCGCCGCGAGAGCGGCGCGCAACGCCGGGTCGGCGGCGCGCGGCTCGTCTTCGGTGACGCGCGCCGGCGCCACCCGGGCGAGACGATCAACGAGGCCAAAGCGTGTCTTGCGTCGCCGGCCGAGATCGCGGCCTGTGTTGAGGATCACGCGATAGAACCAGCCGAGGAACACCTCTTGCTGAGGGAGTCTGGCGCGAAACACTTTGATGAACACCTCTTGCACGGCGTCGTCTACCTCCTCGCAGAGGCCTTGCAGGTAGAGGATCCGGCGCACCTGCGGAGCATAACGGCGGAAGAAGTCCGCCCGTGCTTCGGGCTGGGCTCGCTGTAACCGTTCCACGAGACCGCTCGGCAGCTCGTCGATGCCCGTCCTCCGCAGGTAGAGACGCACCGGCCGCACGCCAAGTTCGCGGCCCCGACGGGGGAAGTATAGCGCGGCGCTTCGCGCTGCTCCGCAGGGGCGAGTGCCGCGCCACCAGCGTCTGAGTCAGTCGAATCCCAGCAAAGTGACCTCACGCTCGAGGCGGATCCCGCTGCGTTCGAAGACCACGCGCGCCACTTCGTCGGCGAGCGCACGGATGTCGGCAGCGGCGGCGCCCGGCAGCGCGACGATGAAGTTGGCATGATCGACGCTCACCTGCGCCCGCCCGACGGTCAGCCCCTTGAGTCCGGCGTCCTCGATCAGGCGAGCTGCCGGCAGGTCGGACGCCGGGTTCTTGAAGAAGCTTCCGCATGAGCCGTACTCGAATGGGTGCTTGCGGTGGCGTAACTCGGCGTCGCGGGCGATCTCGTCGAGCAGCGCGCCAGGCGCGCCGCCGACCAGGGCGAAGCGCGCCGTGACGACTACCGCCCGCAGGTCTTGTTTGAACGCGCTCGAGCGGTAGCCGAGCCGCAGGTCGGCGGGCACGAGCGTGTCGGCCTGCCCGCCACCGATCACCTGCACGTCGATGAGCGCGTCGCCGACGGCGCGCCCGTAGGCCCCCGCGTTGCCGACGACGGCGCCGCCGATCGAGCCGGGGATGTTGCCGGCGAACTCGAGGCCGGCGAGGCCCTGCTGGGCAAGGTCGGTGACGACCGCCGGCAGCAGGGCGCCGGCGCCGGCCGTCAGCACTTCGCCGTCGAGGGCCGTCTCGGCGTTGCGCGCCAGCACGACGAGGCCGCGCACGCCGGCGTCGCCGACGAGAACGTTCGTCGCCTGCCCTAGCACTGTGAGCGGCAGGTCGAGCTCAGCAGCGAGCGTCGCGGCGCGCACCAGCTCCGCCGATGTGCGCGCCACATACAGGTAGTCGGCGGGACCGCCGATGCGGTAGGCGCAGTGCGGCGCCAGGGGCACGTCGCGGGTGACGCCGGGGAGCTCCTGGGCGAGCGTCTCTGCGATGTCGGCCACGGCGATCGGGTCCCTCGTTACTTGTAGGTCCAGCCGTGGAACCAGACCATGTAGCCGATGAAGCCGTGCGCCAGGGCGACGAAAAGGATCAGGAAGCCGTTGACCCGGTGCCAGGCGAACGGCAGCTTGATGACTCGTGTCCCGACCAGGACCTGGAAGATGACGAGTACGGCCAGCAGGATACCGCCCCATATGTTGATCGGCTTGCCACCCAAAGACGGAATCAGATAGGCGAACATGGACCCTCCCCTTGATTGCGAGCATTCGTTGAGGCGCATCCTACAGTGTGGACGGCGGTCTTGGGCGCGCCGGCGACGTTTTCGTATCCCCGGCGCCCCCCACGCCGACCCGGGCGAGGTCTTGACGGCGCGCCGTTCGCCGCATAAACTCCCCAAATCCTAGGGACTAGAGGGAGAAAGCTGTGCAGGACGCGCACGTGTCGACCAAGTGCCACTACGCGATAAAGGCGCTCGTACGGCTCGCCGTCGCCAACGGCGAGGGGCCGGTGCGGGCGCGCGAGATCGCCGCATACGGTGGCATCCCGCCGAAGTTCCTCGAGCAAGTCATGCACGACTTGCGCCAGGCGGGGCTGGTGACGAGCCGGCGCGGCAAGGACGGCGGCTATGCACTTGCCCGGGACCCGGCGGAGATCACGTTCAGCATGGTCCGCACGGTCGTCGACGGCTCGGCCGTCGGCATCGGGCGAATGCGCAGCGACGACCAGGCCGAGGCGCTCGTCGCTCCGGTCTGGCAGGACGTGCGCCGCGCCGTGCGCACCGTGCTTGACGCGGCGACGATCGCCGACGCCGCCGGACGGGCGGCGTCGGCGCCGATGTACTACATCTGAACGATCGAACTGTACCTGCGACCATTGGGGACCACATGAGCGCCGAGCAACAAGCACCGGAAGACCGCGTGCAGGGCTTCGAGACACTGGCCCTGCACGCTGGCCAGGAACCCGATCCCACGACCAACGCCCGTGCCGTGCCGATCTACCAGACGACCTCGTATGTGTTCAACAGCGCCGAGCACGCCGCCAACCTGTTCGGTCTGAGGGAGTTTGGCAACATCTACACGCGGTTGATGAACCCGACGACCGACGTGCTCGAGAAGCGCGTCGCCGCGCTCGAAGGTGGCGTCGGCGCGCTGGCCTTCGCCTCGGGTCAGTCCGCAATCACCTTCTCGCTCCTCAACATCGCGGGGGCGGGCGACCACATCGTCTCGGCGGTCAGCCTCTACGGCGGCACGCACACGCTCTTCCGGCACACGCTGCCGAAGCTCGGCCTGAGCGTGTCGTTCGTCGATCCCTCCGACCCGGAGAACTTCCGCCAGGCGATCACGGCCAAGACGAAGGCGCTCTACGCCGAGACGGTCGGCAACCCCAGGCTCGACACGCTCGACATCGCCGCCGTGGCGAGGATCGCGCACGAGGCCGGCATCCCGCTGATCGTCGACAACACGATGCCGACGCCGTACCTGATCCGGCCGTTCGACCACGGCGCCGACATCATCGTGCACTCACTGACCAAGTTCCTCGGCGGCCACGGCACGTCGCTCGGCGGCATCGTCGTCGACTCCGGCAGGTTCGATTGGGCAGCGAGCGGCAAGTTCCCCGGTCTCACGGAGCCCGACCCGAGCTACCACGGGCTCAAGTTCCTCGAGGCGCTCGGGCCGCTCGCCTACATCGTCAAGCTGCGCGTGCAGTTCCTCCGCGACATCGGCGCAGCGCTCTCACCGTTCAATGCTTTCTTGATCCTGCAGGGCATCGAGACGCTACCACTGCGCATGGACCGCCACAGCGAGAACGGGCACACGGTGGCCGAGTTCCTCGAAGCTCACCCCAAAGTGAGTTGGGTGTCGTACCCGGGTCTGCCGTCGCACCCGACCTACGCGGTCGCCTGCCACTACCATCGCCGCGGCCTCTTTGGTGCGATCGTCGGCTTCGGCATCGTCGGCGGCCGTGAGGCCGGCCGCACGTTCGTCGAGAGCACGCGATTGCTGTCGCACCTCGCGAACATCGGCGACGCCAAGTCGCTCGTTATCCATCCGGCGACGACGACGCACTCGCAGCTGGAACCGGCGGAGCAGCTCGAGACCGGCGTGACCGACGACTTTATCAGGCTGTCGGTCGGTCTCGAGTCGATCGCCGACATCATCGCCGACATCGAGCAGGCGCTGGCGCGGGTCTGAGCGGGCGGCGCCGGGCGCGCGCGGCGCGCCGCCGCTGCCGCGTGCGGCAGGCGCGGCGCGCCCGGCGGCGAACTTGCCTGTGCGCGCACAGTCCACGCATCCGATCGAGCTGGACCCGACATGACTGAGAAGAGACACGAGACGACAAAAGAGATCGGCGACGTCGCCACGACGCTCGGCGACGACACCGGTTCGGCCGGCATCGTCCGCACGAAGAAGGTAACGGTGGCCGAGCCGCCCGCCGTTCTCGAGCTCGAAGGCGGCGGGCGGCTCGGCCCGATCACACTCGCCTACGAGACCTTCGGAACGCTCAACGCGGAGCGCGACAATGCGATCCTCGTCTGCCACGCGCTCTCCGGCGACGCCCACGTCGCCGGCCGCCACAGCGCCAACGACAAGCGCGCGGGGTGGTGGGACATGCTCATCGGCCCGGGCAAGGCGCTCGACACGGACAAGCACTTCGTCGTCTGTGCAAACCTGATCGGCGGGTGTTCGGGGTCGACGGGCCCCGCGTCGATCGACCCGACGACGACTCGACCTTACGGCACCACGTTCCCGGTGATCACCGTCGCTGACATCGTCAACTCGCAGGTACTGCTCCTCGACTATCTGGGCATCGACAAGCTGCTCGCCGCCATCGGCGGCTCGCTGGGCGGCATGCAGGTGCTCGAGTGGGCGCTGTCGCACGGTGACCGGCTACATCTGGCGATCGCGATGGCGTGCGCTGCCCGGCAGCCCACGCAGGCGATCGCCTTCAACGAGGTCGGGCGCCAGGCGATCATGGCCGATCCGAACTGGCGCGGCGGGCAGTACTACGGCGGCCCGCTGCCCACCAAGGGCCTCGCTGTGGCGCGCATGCTCGGCCACATCACCTACCTCTCCGACGAGGCGATGCAGGAGAAGTTCGGCCGCCGTCTGCGCGACATCCACGACTACTCGTTCACATTCCGCGCCGACTTCGAGGTCGAGAGCTATCTGCGCCACCAGGGGCTGTCGTTCACCGACCGCTTCGACGCCAACTCGTACCTTTACATCACGCGGGCGCTCGACTACTTCGACCTCACCAAAGGCCACAAGAGTCTGGTCGACGCGTTCCGCAACGTGCCCACCCGTTTTCTGGTGATGGCGTTCTCGAGCGACTGGCTGCACCCGCCCTATCAGCTCAAGGAGATCGCCAGCGCGCTGCGCGCGACACACAAGCACGTNNCCGCGCGAGGGATGCGCGGCCTGATGCGACGCTTCGACTACAAACTGATCGAGGATCTCGTGCCCGAAGGCGCCACCGTGCTGGACCTCGGCTGCGGCGACGGCGAGCTGCTCGCCGGGCTGATCGCCGAGAAGCACGTGCGCGGCAGCGGCGTCGAGATCTCGCAAGAGGCTGTGGANNCTTGCCGACTACGCCGACGGCTCGTTCGACGTCGTCATCCTCAGCTTGAGTCTGCAGCAGCTGCGTCGGCCGCAGATGGTCGTGCGCGAGATGGTCCGCGTCGGCAAGCTGGCGATCGTCAGCTTTCCGAACTTCGCGCACTGGGCCGTGCGCGGCGCGCTGCTGGTGCACGGCCGTATGCCGATCTCGCGCGAGCTGCCCTACCAGTGGTACGACACACCGAACATCCATCTCTGCACGGTCAAGGACTTCCGCGCGCTCTGCCGCCGCGAGCGGCTGTGCATCGAGAGCGAGCTCTACCTGCGCTCCTTCGAGCGACCGTCGCCGCGACTGCGCCAGCCGAACGTGACGGCACGCATCGCGATCTTCACCGTCACGCGCTGTCCCTGAGCGGGCCTGCCCCGCTCGGCGCGCCGCCGGCTGCGCGGCGCGCCCCCGGTTTTCTCGCCTTTGCATTGGGGGTACACTCCTGTATCGGCAGGCACGTTCGTTTCGTGCGTGGTGTATCAGCAGCAAGCGCAGACCGTTGCCCCCGAGCGCAGGCACGGGCACGCTTCATGAGTCCAAGGAGGAAGAGTGCCTCAAGGAACAGTCAAATGGTTCTCCACGCAAAAGGGCTACGGCTTTATTGCGCAGGCCGAGGGAACGGACATATTCGTCCACGTAACGGGGCTGGCTCCGGGAACGACGAGTCTCGAGGAAAACCAGACGGTGGAGTTCGAGGTCAAGGAGGGCCAGAAGGGTCCCCAGGCGGTCGACGTCAAGCCCGCCTGAGCTTTACCAACCGACACATCCGCCCCGCCCGTTGCTCGGGCGGGCGGTGTGTTGCCCGGCGACAACCGGTCACCGCAGCGCCCCGCGGTTCTCGCGTCCGGAGCGCTCGTGACTGAGGGAGGCAAGATGGTCGACCACATCGATTGGCTCGGACACGACTCCTTCCGCCTGACGGGTTCCAAGACCGTCTACATCGACCCGTGGCGCCTCGCGCCGGGCGCCCCGCCCGCAGACCTCATCCTCATCACTCACGAGCACAGCGATCACCTGAGCACGAGCGACATCGCCGCGATCAGCACGCCGCAGACCGTCGTGGTGGGACCGCACGAGGTCGCCCGGCAGGTCGCCGGGGCGGAGGAGATCGCGGCGGGCGACACACTGACCGTCGCGGGAGTGACGGTCACAGCGGTGCCCGCTTACAACACCAACAAGTTCAGTTCGCCCGGCGAGGTCTTCCACCCGCATCGCGACGGCAAGCTGGGCTACATCGTCACACTCGACGGGCGCAGCATCTACCACGCCGGCGACACCGACGCGATCCCCGAGATGGACGGCATCGAGGTCGACGTGGCGCTGTTGCCGGTGAGCGGCACCTACGTCATGACCGCCGACGAGGCCGCCGAGGCGTGCACGATGCTGCGCGCCGGCGTGGTGATCCCGATGCACTATGGCGTCGTCGCCGGTTCTGACGCCGACGCCCGGCGCTTCGCCGAGCTCTGCTCGCTGCCGGTCGAGATCCTCACGCCGGTCAAACCGTAGCCAGCATCCTGGAGGAACCGATGAAGGTCGTACGCGCCGTGCCCACCCAACCCGTCTCCGAGCAGCTCAGTGTGCAGCGTCTCAGCGACGCGCTCGGCACCGAGAAGATGCACGCCAACGTGTGGACGCTCGCCGAAGGCTCGATGATGAAGCACCTGCACCACGAGCAGGAAGAGCTCTACCTGGTGTTCGAGGGCATCGCCGAGATGGAGGTGGACGGCATCACGTACGAGTTGCGTGAGCGCGACGTGCTGGCGGTGCCGGCGGGCGCGACGCACCAGATGAGCAATGCCGGCGAGGGGCCGCTGACGTTCTTCGTCGTGTCGGCGCCGCCGGTCAGCGGCGACGCGGAGAGGGTGTAGGCGCGCGGCGCGGCGGCTGCGGCCGCCGCGCGCCACGAGTCCTACTCCTCGTCTTCCTCGATGACGACCGCCTCTTCGGGGCAGGCTTCGTGCGCGCGACGCACGGCGTCCCACAGCGTGGGGTGCGGCTCGGGCTCGATCACGTCGGCGGCGAGCCCGTCGTCGCGCATCGCGAACACCTCCGGGCACACTGCCTCGCAGGCGCCCACTCCCGTGCAAAGGTCGTAGTCGATGCGCACTTTCATGGACGCAGTCTACGCCGCGGCCGATTCGGCCGAAAGCCCGGCCGGCGCAGCCGCCAGTCGGCCGCCGGGGCACACCGGCGCGACTCAGCTGGTGATGGTGATGGCGCCGTGCGGGCACAACTTCTGTGCCATGCGCACGCATTCGCGCAGCGACGGTTCGGGCTCGGGGTCGAGCACGAAGACGGAGCCGTCATCGTCCGGCGCGAAGACCTGCGGACACACACTGACGCAGCGTCCGTCGCCGTCGCAGAAGCTCTCGTCGATCGTCACTCTCATCGCGGGGACTATTCCCGCGAAGGTATCCGTTCCCAAACACGTGGCTCGGCGACTGCCGTTTCATTTCGCCTCCTCTCGGCAATAGGCTAGGAGGGTACGGTCCGGGCGAAGAGCCGCTGCGTTCACTCAAGAAGGAGGAGCGATGCTGAAGGTTGGTCAAAAGGTGCCGGCGGTCACGGGCACGTCATACGACGGCACCACATACGACATCGGTGCGCCCGGCAAGCGCACCGTCCTCTACTTCTATCCCAAAGCCAGCACACCGGGCTGAATCGTCGAAGCCGTTGAGTTCAACGGCCTCCTGGACGACTTTGCGTCACTCGGCGCGCAAGTCATCGGTTGCAGCGTCGACCCGGTCAACGCCAACGCCAAGTTCGCAGAGAAGCAGAAGTTGAGATTCCCGCTCATCTGCGACACCGACTACACGATCGCGACGGCGTTCGCGGTGGCGCGCAGGTTGGTCGGCGTCGCCAAGCGTACGACGTTCGTGATCGACGCCGACGGGACGCTGCGCGAGCAGTTCCTCAAAGTGACGCCGCGCGGCCACGCCGCCGAGGTGCTGGCCGCGGTCAAGGAGATCTGGGGGCGGTGATGCGCGAAGAGCACGATGCGCTCGGCCGCAAACAGGTGCCCGACGAAGCACTGTACGGCATTCAGACGGTGCGCGCGATCGAGAACTTCCCGATCTCCGGGCTGCCGCCGCGGCCGGAGCTCGTCGCCGGCATCGTGCTCGTCAAGAAGGCGGCGGCGCTCGTCAACGCCGAGCTCGGCGGGCTCGACACGAAGAAGGCGGAGGCGATCGTGCGCGCCGCCGACGAAGTGCTCGGCGGCGCGCACACCGACCAGTTCCGCGTCGACCCCTTCCAGGCCGGCGCCGGCACGTCGCACAACATGAACGCGAACGAGATGCTCGCCAACCGCGCCAACGAGTTGCTCGGCGGCAAGCGCGGCGCGTACGCGCCGGTGCACCCCAACGACGACGTCAACAAGGCGCAGTCTTCGAACGACGCGATTCCGACCGCCATCCGCATCGCCTTGCAGGGGCCCGGCGCGCGACTGCTCGACGAGCTTGCGCGCCTGCAGACGGCGCTCAAAGCGAAGGGCCGCGAGTTCGACCACGTGCTCAAGAGCGCGCGCACGCACTTGCAGGACGCCGTTCCCATACGTCTCGGCCAGGAGTTCCGTGCGTACGCGGTGAGCGTCGGCAAGGCGCGCAAGCGCGTCGATCGGGCGCTCGACGACACGCGCGCCCTCTCGATCGGCGGCACCGCCGCCGGCACCGGCCTCAATGCCGGCCGGCGCTTCGCCGGGTTGATGGTCGAACGGTTGAGCTCGCTCGGCGGCGTGCGCTTCCGCCGCGCCGCCGACCTCGTGCAGGCCACGCAGAGCCTCGACGACTTCGTCGCCTTCTCGGCGGCTCTGCGCGCGGCGGCGCTGAGCCTCATCCAGATTGCTAACGATCTGCGGCTGCTCAGCAGCGGGCCGCGCACCGGCCTTGCCGAGATCACCTTGCCGGCGGTGCAGCCGGGGTCCTCGATCATGCCCGGCAAGGTCAACCCGGTGATGGCGGAGATGCTCGACATGGCGTGCTTCCACGTCGTCGGCGCCGACGCCGCCATCGCGCTCGCCGCTCAGGCCGGGCAGCTCGAACTCAACGTGATGACGCCGCTCGTCGCCTACGAACTGCTCTTCGCGCTCGAAGTGCTCGCCAACGCGCTGGCTGCGTTCACCGACCGTTGCGTGAGCGGCATCGAGGCGAACGAAGAGCAGTGCCGGCTGTGGGCCGAGCGCAGCCTGGGGCTGGCGACGGCGCTCAATCCCTTGATCGGCTACGAGAAGGCGGCCGAGGTCGCCACGGAGGCTTTCCGCAGCGGCAAGACCGTGCGCGAGGTCGTGCGTGACCAGGGCATCCTCACCGAGGCGGAGCTCGCCGAGCGGCTTGATCCGGCGGCGCTTACCGAGCCGCGGCCGCCGGCAGACGAGAAGCAGCGGTAGGCGCGGCGGGCCGCAGGCGCCGCCGCCGCGCCTCGGCGGACCCCGCCGGCTAGCGACGCATACGCGAGTACGACCACCAGAGTCGCACGGCGAGTGCGAGGGCGATCACGGCGAGAACGATCTTGATGACCATTGGTGTCTCCCGTCGCGCGGGCCGGCGCTGCCGAGCCCGCGCTTCATCGATCTACTCGTCGCCTGGTGACCCGGCGCTTCCGGACGGCGCGTCGTCGCTGCCGTTGCCGAGGTAGGCGAAGTTGCCGAGCATGCCGACCCACGCCGACCAGCGGTCGCCGCTGGGCGCATGGCGTTCGGCCTCGTCGATGGCGCCGACGCGCGCCGTCATGTCGTCGCAGAAATGCACGATGACCGCCTCACGCGTGGCGGGGATGACCGGGCTGCCCTTCTCCTTTTCGCCGTGGTGACTGACGATGATGTGCCGCAGGCGCGAACCGAGCTCCACTGGGAAACCCGGTACCTCCTCGGTGACCCCGCGCACGATGTCGTGGCCGATGACGATCTCGCCGTGCAGGCGGCCGGCGTCGGTGAAGCCGGGCGCCATCATGTTGGTGGAGTACGACTGGGTCTTGCCGATGTCGTGCAGCAAAGCGCCGGCGATGACGAGGCCGCGGTCGACCTCGGCGAAGTTGGCGGCCACGCCGCCGGCGACCTCGGCGACGATGATCGAGTGCTCGAGTAGACCGCGCAGGTAGGCATGGTGGTTCTTGACCGCAGCCGGGGCGATCGCGAACGCGGCGCCAGGCTCGCGCGACGGGTCGAAAGTGAGCTCGAGGAGCGCATGCAGGTGCGGTTCGTCGACAGCGTCGATGAGCTTAGTGAGTCGCTCGGCGAGCTCGGCGCTGTCGACCGGCGAGACGGGGACGAGGAGGCCCTCGTCGTATTCGTCCGGCTCCATGATGCGCAGCCGTTTGACCTGGAACTGCGGCCCGTACTGCGGATGTACCGAGTACGTGCCGCCGACTTTGACGACGTCGCCGGGCGCAAGCGCGGCGACGACATCCTCAGCGGGGTCGAAGTGGATCGCCTTGATCTCGCCCGAGGCGTCGCGCAGCTTGAAGCGCAAGTAAGCCTTGCCGTTGCGGTCGGTGGCGACCTCTTTCTCCGTGCAGAGGAAGTAGGTGACGACCTCCCGGCCCTCGGGCAGGTCGGTGATCAGGATCTTGTCTGTCGTTTCGGCCGGGGACTCGGTCGGGTTCATCGCATCTCCTTGGTCGGCTCAAGCGTAGCAGACCGGCGAGACGGCAGGGAACCGCGACCCCGGTTGGATGATGCTTATCCCAGCGACGCCTCGTCAAACTCGTCGGGCGCCAGCTTGCGCAGCCCGTCGAGGTTGATCTGTGGGCCGTAGATCGGGCTGTCGTTGAACGTGCCGCTGATGGCCACCACGTCGCCGACCGCGAACGATGCCGTGAGGTCGGCGCTGGGGTTCCAGTGGACGGCGCTCACCTGTCCCGTGCGATCGCGCAACGTGGTGCGGAAATACATCCCGTCGCCGTCGCGGCGTGGCTGCACCGACTTGTCGACGCAGAGGAAGTACGTCGCCACGTGGGCGCCGGGACGCAGGTCCTTGGCCAGCGCCTTCTCCGTGCCGGACCCGCCGGGTTCCGGCCTCATCGCGCGAATTCTCGCGGCACGTGGACCGTGGCCTAGACCTCGGTCGGGGCGGCCGTCTCGGCCGGCGCATCGGCGCCGGCGGCCTTGGCCGCCTCGCCCTCGGCACGCAGCGCCGCGATCTCGGCTTCTTTCTCCGCGACCTTGGCCTGAGCGTCGCGTATCTTGGCGATTGCTTCGTCGAATGCGGGGTTGCTCAACTCGCCCTTGTCGATGAGCTCGTAGGCGGCGGCGCCGAGCTCGCCCTTGGCCTTGTCGACGTCACCCTGCAGCGACTTGACCTTCATCTGCGCCTGGGCGATCTTGCTCGCCCGCGCGGTGTCGCTGGCGACCTCGCCGGCCTTCTCTTTCACCTTGTCGAAGAATCCCATGCCTGGCTCCTTTCTGTTGTGGCGCCCGTGGGCGACCGGTGAACGCGAATCATACTTCTAGTCGGGCGCGGCGGCGACATGTCGCCCGCCGCGCCTCGTCGTCGCCGCGATCATGACGATGAGCGCCAGACCCAAGCCGATGACCACGACGAAGGGGAGCTGATAGCGCTGGCGGTAGAGGAACCCGCCGAGCAGCCCGCCGATGACTGAGGGTATACCCATTATCGAGTCAAAGATGGCATAGCCCCACGCCAGCGGAACGTCGCCGAACGACTTGGCGATGATGCCGTTGGTGATGAACCGGAAGGTGTCGAAGGCGCCGTAGCAGAGCATCGCGGCGCCCCAGACGACCGGATGCGCGCCCGTGATCAGCAGGGTGGCGCCGGCGACGAGGAAGCCGAGCACGGCGCCGGTGCCGAGGCGCGGCCCGAAGCGGTCCGTCGCCTGCCCCATCAGCGGACACATCACGGCCGCGCCGAGCGCCGCCAGCGCCGCGTAAATGCCGAGCGCAGTGTAGCCCTGGCCGTGGACCTGCTTGAGGAACGGTGTCAGGAACGGCTGCCCCAGGTAGACGGCGAGGAATCCGACGAAGAAGAAGACGACGTAGCGGCGGAACAACCGGTTGGCGTACAGAGACGCAAGCGTCCAGCGGCTCTCGGCGGTGTGGTAGGGCGTGTCCTCGATCAGCGTGATGACCGTCGATGACGCCGCGTACAGCACGATGCTGATCGCGAACACCCAGCGCATGCCGATGCGATCGGCCAGATAGCCGCCGAGCAACGGTGCGAAGATGAGCCCGATGGGGTAGGCGCCGAAGATGTACGCCATGTTGCGCGCCACCCGGGCGGGCTCGGACTTCAGGTAGATGTAGCTCTTGAAGGCCGGGTTGTTGGCCATGTAGAAGCCGGAGAGCACGAAACCGGGGATGAGCCACGGCCAGCTCGGCGCGAGCGCGAAGCACGTGGCGGCCGGCACCGTCAGCCACCAGACTCCGGCGATCACGGGCTTGAGACGAAAGCGCTTGGCCGCCCACGCACCAGGAATGAAACCGATCGCCGTGCACGCCAGCCAGACGGCCTGCAGCACGCCGATCGTGAAGCGTGAGGCACCGAGGCTGAGCGCGTAGACGAAGATGAGCTGGTAGTAGAGCCCGAGTCCGAGCGCGAAGAGGATCTGGGCGGCGATGATCAGTCGAAAACTGCGGTCGAACCGGCGCACTCCACAACCTCCTCACGCGTCGGCGCGGGCCGGGCGTCAATCCTATCGCCTCGGCGCGGCGGCGCGAAACCGGTCGGCGGGGCGGCGGGGCGGGCGCTGCCGCCCCGCCCCGCCGCCACGCTTCCGTTTGTCTCGCGTATGCTGCATAATCATGCGCTTCACCAGCAGGCCGCGACGAATCGTGAGGTAATCAGATTGGAACTACGACGCATCGACCGGCTACCGCCGTATGTCCTCAGTGTCGTCACCGACATGAAGGCAGAGGCGCGCCGTCGCGGCGAGGACATCATCGACCTCGGCATGGGAAACCCCGACCTGCCGACGCCGCAGCCCATCGTCGACAAGCTCATCGAGGCGGCGCAAAACGCGCGCAACCACCGCTACTCGGCGTCGCGCGGGATCACCAAGTTGCGCCTCGCGCTGAGCGGTTGGTACGAGCGCCGCTTCGCGGTCGAGATCGACCCCGACCGCGAAGCGATCGTCACGATCGGCGCCAAGGAGGGCATCGCTCACCTCGCCTGGGTGCTGCTCGGCTCGGGCGACACGGTGCTCGTGCCCGAGCCGTCCTACCCGATCCACCAGTTCAGCGCGATCTTCTCTGGCGCCGAGGTCAACAGCGTGCCGCTCTCGCATGACACGGCCGACTTCTTCGCCGACCTGACGCAGGCGTACGAGCGCACCTGGCCGCGGCCGCGAGTGATCCTCGTGAGCTTCCCGCACAACCCCACCGGCCACTGCGTGGAGCTCGATTTCTTCGACCGACTCGTGCGCTTCGCCAAAGACAACGACGTGTTCATCATCCACGACTTCGCCTATGCCGAGATCGCCTTCGACGGTTACAAGCCGCCGAGCATCTTACAGGTGCCTGGGGCCAAGGATGTGGCGGTCGAGTTCGTGTCGCTGTCGAAGAGCCACAGCATGGCGGGCTGGCGACTGGGATTCTGCGCCGGCAACGCGCGAGTGATCACCGGCCTGCAGCGGCTGAAGAGCTATCTCGACTACGGCGTGTTCCAGCCGATCCAGATCGCCGCGATCATCGCGCTGAACGAGTGCGACGACGTGCCGCCGGCGATCGCCGGCGTGTATCAGAGCCGCCGCGACGTGCTCTGCGACGGCCTCGACCGCGCCGGCTGGCACGTCGACAAGCCGAAGGCGACGATGTTCGTCTGGGCGCCGATCCCCGAGCGCTTTCGCACCATCGGTTCGCTCGAGTTCTCCAAGCTGCTGCTGAACGAAGCCAAAGTCGCCGTGTCGCCGGGCAACGGGTTCGGCGCCGCCGGCGAGGGCTTCGTGCGCTTCGCGCTCGTCGAGAACGAAGCGCGCATCCGCCAGGCGGTGCGCGGCATCCGCAAGGTGCTGGAGACGTAGGGAATGTGAGGGGGCGGGCGCGCCGCTGGCGCGCCCGCCCCCTCACGGGTTCATCGGGCAGAAGCGGCTGTCAGCAGCTCGAGCTGCACTTGCAGAACATGACCGCCTTGCCCTTCGCCACCTTCTTGATCGTCATCCGACCACCTCCTTCGTGCAGGTGTGCAGGACTCCATACCGGTGGCACTGCACCGGGTCCGGATCGGGTGAGTCGAGGCCACCGCCGCGATAGCGGCAGCCGCCGCGGCACTCCTCGAGATGGAGGCAGCTTCGGCAGGGCTCGCCGAGGCCGTCGAGCGAGCGGTGCGGCAGTGCCCGCCAGGCGTCGCGCAGGCCGCGCTCGAGCGTGCCGCCGCGGATGTCACCGAAGAGTCCGCACTTGACGACGGCGCCGTCGGGCATCACCGCCGCCATGTGCGCGCCGCAGAGCTGACCTTCGTTGTCGCCGTGGTTGCCGGCGGGCATCGCCAGATCGAGCGCCGCAGCGGCGCGGTCGAGCGGCGCGGCGAGCTCGGGGTTGGCGACCATCGCGCCGGCAACGGCGGGCACGTCGATCGTCCACTGCCATACGTCGAGCTCGGCGACGATCTCGGCCAACGCTTCGAAGTCATCGACATTGAGCGCGTTGACGGTCGACGCGACGGAGACGGTCAGGCCGGCCGCGCGGGCCGCCTCGAGGCCGGCGAGAGCGCGCCGGAAGGCGCCCGGCCCGCGCAGCCTATCGTGACTCTCCTCGAGACCGTCAAGGCTCGCTTGCACCTCGTGCACGTTGAGCAAGGCGGCGCTGCGTCGGTCGAGCAATGTGCCGTTGGTGAGCAGCACGACGCGGATGTCGAAGGCGGGCAACAGGTCGTTGAGTTGCCAGAAGTAGGGGTAGAGGAGCGGCTCGCCGCCCGACAGGAGGAGCCGCAGGCCGCCACCATCTTCGAACTCCTCGAGCATGCGCCGGTGGCTGAACGCGGAGAGATCGCCTTTCTTGGCGCCGGCGCGGTAGCAGTGCCGGCAGCCGAGGTTGCAGCG
>PKYG01000114.1:49697-49867 GCA_003132585.1 Actinomycetota bacterium | reverse complement strand
TCGAGGAAGCGGAACGCCTCCTCGCTGACCTCGAAGAGGTCGTCGGTGACCCGGTTGTAGACGTACGGCGCTTCGAGGCGCTTCAGTGAGGCGTCGGGCGCGAGGTACACTCTAGACACAGGCATCGCAGATGTCGGCCGGGGCGATGCGGCCTTCGTCGAGCAGTCGAC
>PKYG01000114.1:31024-49608 GCA_003132585.1 Actinomycetota bacterium | reverse complement strand
GCGGCGGGAATGATGACTAACGTTGGCCACTCGGCCGGCGTGAGACGCGAACGAAAGGTGGCGACGGTGCAGATCGGCGGCATGGCTCTGCGTGACGGTGTGCTCCTGCAGAGCGAGCGTTACTGGGCGGCGGCGCTGACGACACCCGGCGGAGAGCTCGAGATCGTGTCCGGCAAGAAACGCCTGCTGCCGGGGCACGAGGCCGCGCTCAAGGTGCCGGTCGTGCGCGGCCTCGCACGCATCGTCGAATCGGCCGGCATGCTGCCGGCGTTGCGGCGGCGGGCCGGCCGCGCCGTGCTGCCGCTTGAGGATCCGCGGCTGATCGCTGCCACGGCCGGCAGCACTGCCGCGACGCTGTTGCTGCGGCGGTCGCGCAAGGGCTCGCCGCTGGCGCGCGAGGCGGCGATCGCCGCCGCCTCGCTGGCGCCAGCGCTGCTGGCGGTGCGCGGCTCGGAGCTCTCGCGCTACCACGGCGCCGAGCACAAGAGCGTCGCCGCCTACGAAACGGGTGCGCCTGCCGATGCGGCCGCCAAGGAGCACGATCGCTGCGGCTCGAACCTCGTCGCCCCGCTCGTGCTCACCAATCTCGCCACGGGTCTGGTGCTGCGTGGCTTGGGTCGCGAGCGGCGGCCGCTGGCGGTGCTGCTCGCGGGGCTCGTGAGTATCGGATCGGCAGTGGAGCTCTTCTCGTGGATGGCCCAGCACAAGGGGCACCCCGTGGCCGACATGCTGCGGGCGCCGGGCATCGAGCTGCAGCACCTGTTCACGACGCGCGAACCGACGGATGAGCAGCTCGACGTGGCGCACGCCGCGTTGCAGGAGCTGCTGAGGCTCGAAGGGGCGGCGCCGACGACCGTGGCGCCGGCCGGCGCCTAGCACGCGAACGGGGTCAGTCGCGCGGTTCGCGCGCGGCCAGGCGCAGGCGGCGACGCTCGGCCGCCTCGGCATGCCGGCGACGCTCGGCGGCCGTCGCCGGCACGAACTGCGGCACCTTGATCGGCTTGCGTTTCTCGTCGAGCGCGACGAACACGAGGTACGCCGAGTTGGTATGCGTGATCTCGCCCGTGCTCAGGTCCTCCGCCTCCACCCGCACACCGACCTCGAGCGAGGTCGAGCCGGCGTAGTTGATCGCCGCCTTGAGCACGACGAGGTTGCCGACCTGCACCGGGTAGTGGAAGTCGATGCGGTCGATGGCGGCCGTGACCACGCGCGTGCGGCAGAACTGGTACGCGCAGGTGCCGGCCGCCTCGTCGATGAGCTTCATGATCACGCCGCCGTGGATGTTGCCCATGAAGTTGGCGTCGGCGGGCTGCATGAGCTGAGAGAGCACAACGCTCGTCTGGCTGGCGCGGGGCGTGGGTTTTGGCACTGCCGCTAGACTCCGAGCGTGCCGGGAGCGCGCGGCCGGCGGCGGTCGCGGCGCGCGCGCTCGCCGCCGCCGGTATGATTCTTGCGGCGTTCGCTCGCGCGACGGTCCATGATGACCGAGACGTTGGGATTGCCCTTGTAGTGTTCGGAGAGCCGCCGGAAGACCTCTTCTCCGAGCTCCGGCGGCACGACGCAGTAGATCATCACGCCTCCTATCGCACACGCACTGTAGCAAAGGCGACCGGGCGCCGCCAGTGCAACGGCGGTTCGGTCGTCGGGGCGGAGGAGGCGAAAGGGAGCGGGCCGGACCACACGCCGCGCTGCTACTCACTGATTCGTGTGGCCCGGCCCGCTTGAAGGGGGTACCGAAAACCGTTATCGGCAGCCGGTCGAGATGCTTTAGCCCCCCGGCTGCCCAACGCGCGAGATTGTCGGAATCGGCGGCGCGGCGCTACAGGTCTCCGCTCTCCGTGCTGATGCTCGACATCGACCACTTCAAGCCGTTCAACGACACGTACGGCCACCCCCAGGGCGACAAACTGCTGAGGGCGATGGCCGACGTCTTGCGCGAGAGCACCAGGCTCAAGACCGATATCATCGCGCGCTACGGCGGCGAAGAGTTCGTGATCGTCCTGCCCAACACGCCGGCGACGGGAGCGGAAGCGCTCGCCGATCGCGTGCGCGACAGCGTCGGCGGCGAGCGGTCGGCCGACTTCGTCGCCGAGAGGATCAGGGCGACGATGGAAGAACGGGCCTTCGAGGGCTTCCCCAACCGCCGCGACGCCCGTATCACGGTGAGTCTGGGCGTCGCGAGCTATCCCGACCACGGCAAGACCGCCGACGAGCTCGTCGCCAACGCCGACAAGGCGTTGTACCTGGCAAAGTGCCTGGGCCGCAACTGTGTGCAGGTGTTCCACTAGACAAGTATGCTGTAGCGGCTATGCGCGCTCGCAGGTGCGAGCGCGCACTGGGGGTGAGCGTGCCGAAGGCGATCGACAGAAAGTTCACGGCGCTGGCATGCGAGGTGAACGAGGCAGTCACCTCGAGCCTGGTGCTCGAGGACGTCCTGCTCGCCGTCTCGGAACGCATCGCCGGCGCCCTCGACGTGTGGGAGTGCGACCTCTACGAGTACTACCCGGAGAGCGGCTCGATCGTGTTCTCTGCTTGGTGGTGCCCCGACATGGAGAACGAGGCAGGCGATCAACAAGTGGGGACGATCGTCGCCCATGCGGATCGGCCGAACTACTGGCCGGTGCTCGACGAGGGCAAGGTGCTGCAGTTCCACATCGACGACCCGACGCTCGACCCCGAGCAGCGGCAGTTGATGGAGAAGTGGGGCGAGAAGTCATTGCTTGCCGTGCCGCTGGTCAACAAGGGCAGCGTCATCGGGTGTGTGCTGCTCGCCGAGAAACGTGCCGTGCGCAAGTTCACGCGGGTCGACGTCGAGCTCGCCAGGATGCTCACGGTGCCGGCGGCGATCGCGATCACCAACGCGCGCATGTATCGCCACCAGGAGGAGCACAGCCGCCAGCTCGACGCGCTTCTCGACTCATTGCGCGCGCTCACGTCGCTCGTCGACCAGGACGAGGTGCTCAACGTCGTCTGCCGCAAGACGGCGGTGGCCCTCGGCTCCGATGAATGTGTCATCCACGAGTTTGACCCGGCAGCCGACGCCCTCGTGTTCCGCGCCATCCACGAGCGATCCGACCCGAACGCGGTCAGCGATCTCATCGGCAAGGTCAACCCGCTGGACGAGTATACCAACGACCGTTCGATCCTCTTCGAAGGTACCGTGCTGGAGGAACGACTGTCCGATCCGGCACTCCCGGAGCGCGTCCGTGCCGACATGGAGAAGTGGGGCGAGAAGAGCTGCCTGAGCGTGCCGCTCACGTTTGGCGACGAGCCCATGGGATTGCTCGTGCTCATCGAGACGAGTCGCGATCGCCACTTCACGCCGGAAGAGGTCGATCTCGTTCGCGGTCTCGGCGAGCAGGCCTCAGTGGCGCTCCACCGGACCAACCTGTTCCGCGAGCAGGAGGAGCACAATAAGCGGCTCGTCGGTCTCTTCGAGACGAGCCGCTCGCTCGTCTCGCAGCTCGATGCTCACCAAGTGCTCGATCGGGTGCGGTGGGAGGTCGCCGACCTGCTCGGCCTGAACGACGCGGCGGTGCAGGTCCGGCTGCGCGCCGAGCACGACAGCTACGTCTCGCCGGCGGTCGCGCTCGGCAGCGGCGAGACGGAGCTCGGCGCCAACGCCGGGGCGCCGGAAGGGCCGCCGGGCAAGCTCGCCCGGCAGGCGATCGCCGGGCTCGAGACCGTGCAAGGCATTGTCAGAGGCAAGTCAAGATTGGTCGTGCCCCTTGTGCTCAAGGGTCGGTCGGAGGGATACTTGGACATCAGCGGCGCCGGCGCGCGCGCGTTCACCCCGTCTGAGTGCGAGCTGGTGCAGATCCTTGCCAGCCAGGCCGCGGTTGCGGTCGAGAACGCGCGCCTCTACCAGATGATCGAGTTGCAGGCGATCACCGACGGCCTTACCGGCCTTTACAACCACCGCACCTTCTACGAGCGCCTGGCGCAGGAGTTCGCGCGCGCCCAACGCTACGGCGTGCCGCTCTCCCTGTTGATGCTCGACATCGACGACTTCAAGCGGTTCAACGACACCTACGGTCACCCGCTGGGCGACGACGTGCTCGCCGCCGTCGGCGATGTTCTGCGCTCGCAACTGCGTTGCAACATCGACTTCGCCGCCCGCTATGGCGGAGAGGAATTCGCGGTGTTACTTCCCAACACGCCGCGCGTCGGTGCCGAGGCTGTTGGCGAGCGACTCAGTCGCGAGGTCTCGAAGCTGCTCGCCGAAGGCGCCGACGAGGCCGTGCCGCCGGCGCGTCGCGACGGCGCCTTCGTGGTCGGCGAGCGCATCCGGCTGGCGGTCGAGGCAGCGATGGTCGCCAGCGACGACGACCGGACGCCGGCCCACGTGACGGTGAGTGTCGGGGTAGCGGCCTACCCTGACGCGGCGAGCAGTTCGGACGAACTTGTGCAGAACGCCGACAAGGCCCTCTACTTGGCCAAGCACCTGGGCAAGAACCGCGTCGAGGTCTTCGTGAGCTGACGTGACGGACCAATCCAAAAAGCCCGTGGCGCGCGACCCCAATCTAGTCGTCTTCGAGATCAGTCAGACGCTCACGTCGAGCCTCGTGCTCGAAGAGGTCCTGGCGACGGTCGCGCGCCAGATCGGCGAGGCGATGGACGTATGGTCGGTCGACATCCACAACTACGAGCGTGAGAGCGATACGTTGGTCTACGAGGCGTGCTGGAACCGTGACGGGATAACCGCTGAGGATCTGGCCTATGTCGGCACGAGGGTGAGCCTGAAGGAGCGCCCCGACTGGCGCCGCGTCACCAACCAGAAACTCCTCGTGGAGTCGCACATCGACGACCCCGACCTGCCAGTGGAAGAGCGCGAGGCGCTTGCCAGGTGGGGCTACAAGTCGGCGCTCGACGCGCCGCTGATGTGCGGCAACGAGGTCTTCGGCGTGATCGGCATCACCGAGACTCGATACGTGCGCTGCTTCACTGCTGAGGAGTTGGAATTCTTCGCCAAGCTCTGTCGGCCGGCGGCGGTCGCGATCCACCATGCCAAGATGTTCCGTGCGCAGGAGGAGAGCAACCGCCTCATGGCCTCGCTGCTCGACGCGAGCCGCGCGATCACGTCGACGGTCGAGCTCGAGGAGACGCTCGATCTCGTCGCCAGCGAAGCGCTCAAGGTGGTCGGTGCGACGCAGAGCGCGATATACGAGTTCGACCGCGAGGCGGATGCGCTGGTCTACCGCGCCCGGTGCGTCGGCGAGGGCGGCAAGCAGTACGATGCCCTGGGTTCGGTGTATCCGCTCGCCGAGTACGCCGGCGAGCGGACGATCCTCGAGGGCGCCGTCATCGTCGAGGAGCACCTTTCCCAAACGGACCTCGACCCCGGTCGGCGCGCCTCCATGGAACGCTTCGGCGAGCAGAGCTCTCTCAGCGTGCCGCTGGCCTCGGACCACGAACCGGTGGGCACGTTGCGCCTCTACGTAATGGATCGGGAGCGGCACTTCGACGAGGCCGAGTGCGACCTGCTCAGCGGGCTTGCCGAGCTCGCGGGCGCGGCGATCGCCAATGCCCGGCTCTACCGGCGCCAGCACGAGCAGCGCCGGCAACTGGTGACGTTGTTCGAGACGAGCTCGTTGATCGCCAGTTCATTCGACGTGAACACCGTCATGGAGCACCTCGAAGCCGAAGTGCTGCGCCTGGTTGGGGGCGAGGGCGGCGCGACCGAAGTCCGGTTGCGCGACGTTGCCGGCGCCTACGTTCCGCTGCAGCAGGTGCTCGGCGATGCCGGGGCGGAGCCGCCCGCCGGCATCGCCGAGCCCGATGACCTCGCGGTGCGCGCCGTCACCGATCTCGCCACGGTGTGCGAACAGCGCGACGGTCACTGGTGCCTGGCGGTACCGTTCACGGCCAAGGGCAGAGCGGAGGGCTACATCGAGGCCTGCTGCACACGCCGGTCCGGCTTTCGCCGCGACGAGCTCGAGCTGATTGAGATCCTTGCGAACCAGGCGGCGGTGGCCGTCGAGAACGCCGCCCTCTATCGCAAGATTGAGCTGCAGGCGGTCACCGACGGCCTCACCGGCCTCTACAATCACCGCTTCTTCTACGAGCGCCTCTACCAGGAGGTCGCGCGCGCTCACCGCTATGAGATCCCGCTCTCGGTGCTGCTGCTCGACATCGACGACTTCAAGCAGTTCAACGACACCTTCGGCCACCCTCTCGGCGATCAGGTGCTGCGCGACGTCGGCGAGATCCTCGGCAAGGGCATCCGGCGCGGCATCGACATCGCCGCCCGCTACGGTGGCGAGGAGTTCGCGATCATCCTGCCGCACACGCCGGTGACGGGCGCCGAGCGCGTCGGCAGTCGGCTGAAGAAGAAGGTCGAGACCACGGTTGCCGAAGGCGTCGGGCTACCGCCGGCGGGCACCGGGGCGGCGATCGTCGGCGAACGCTTGCGACAGAGCATCGAAGAGGCGCTCTTCCCGGGTCCCGGCGGGCGCCGCCGGGTCCACGTCACGATCAGCATGGGCATCGCCGACCTCGGCAGGGAGTCGCACACCGGCGAGGAGCTGGTGCGCAACGCCGACAAGGCGCTCTACCTCGCCAAACGCAAGGGCAAGAACCGGATCGAGGTCTTCTGAGGTTGAGCGCGAGCAGCGAGAACTCGCTCCAACCGATCCTCGACCTGGGGGCGGCGCTCACTGCCCGTCTCAGTCTCGACGGCGCGCTCGGCGCCGTCGCCGAGAAGATCGGCGAGCTCATGGACGCGACGTCGATCAGCGTGGAGACGTACGCGCGCGATGTCGACACGGTGAAACGGCTGGCGTGGTGAACCAGCGACGGCGCTGCCGCGGGGGACGCCGAAACCGGGTCCGGAGCGCCGGACGAGCTTGTTCGCGAGGCGCTCGATGAGCGCTGCGTGGCACGGACGGACGGCAAGGCTGACCGTTCGCGGCTCGTCGTGCCGCGTTGATCCTCGATAACGAAGCGACCGGCTTCACTGACGTGAGCGACGGCTCGTCCGGGCGGCTTGATGGCGACGCCGTCAGGGCCGTGCAGATCATCGCCAATCAGGCGGCGCTGGCGGTCGAGATCGCGCGATTACGCGAAGCGGCCAGCCATCACGGAGCGGCCGATGCCATGAGCGGCCTCTACAACCGCTGGCACTTCTACGAGCGCCTGTACTCCGGGACCAAGCGCGCCGAGCGCTATCGCCAACCGCTCTCGCTGATCATCGCCGAGCTCGACAGCTTTGTGAAGTTCACGGAGGAGCGCGGGGAGACGGCAGGCAGCCAGCTGTTGCGGGCAGTCGGCCGCCGGCTCGATGTGAACCTGCGCCGCAAGGTTGACGTGGCCTGCCGTCACGAAGCCGGCACGTTTGCGATACTGCTTCCCAACACGCCGTGCAGGAAGCTCGGCGCACCGCTCGTCGCCGAGCGCTTGCGCGAGGCGATCGAAGCGACCGAGTTCCGAAACGAAGACAACGATATGCTCGGCCGCTTCACCTTGAGTGTCGGAGTCGCAGGTTACCCGGGCCACGTCGAAGACGCCGACGAGCTCGCCGAAGCGGCGGCTCTCAAGACCGCCGCCGGCGGCAAGAACAAGGTCGTCGTCTACAGCTCGTCTTAGCGGAAGGCGCGACTAGGCGTCGCGGCTGAGGGCGGCGAGCGCATCGATCGTCCCTGCGTCGCTTGCCAGCACGGCGACCGCGTTGCCCTCGATGCGCGCCGTCATGCCGGCGACGAAGTATTCCGCAACGAGCAGCTTGCGCGCGTCGTGCTGTGCGTCGCGGAGCAGCAGGTACGCACAGACGAGATCGATCGCCATCTCCACGAGCCGCCGCGCGTGGAAGTCGCGGAACATCGTGTCATCGACCGCGCGCACGTGCGCGACGGCCGCCGCCCAGCGTCCGCGCATGGTGCGCACACGGGCGAGAAGCTCGGGCGTCGCCGGGAGATCTGCGGCGTCGTACTCGTCGAGCCGCTCGGCCATGGTGCCGGAGAGCACGCCGCCGATCGCCGCCACCACCTGCAGTTGCGTGGTGCCCTCGTAGATGTTCGTGATCCGCGCATCGCGCGCGTGGCGCTCGACGGCGAAGTCGCGCATGTAGCCCGAGCCGCCGTGGATCTGCAGCGACTGGTAGGCAACGGTGTTGGCCATCTCCGTGGCGCAGGCTTTGGCGATCGGGGTGTAGAGGGCGGCGAGCCGGTTGTACTTCTTGAGCTCGCCGCGCAATCCCTTGATCTCGGCGGCCGGATCGGCTGAGGCGGCGCGTTCGGCTGCGCTGCCGGCGCCAGTCTCCGCGCCGCCCGCCTCCGCGCCGCTTTCGCCGAGCTGCCCGATGCGGCGCTCGATCCCCTCTTTGAGGTCGACGATCAGGGCCGTCTCGTAGAGA
This sequence comes from Actinomycetota bacterium, assembly GCA_003132585.1. Taxonomy (GTDB): domain Bacteria; phylum Actinomycetota; class Thermoleophilia; order UBA2241; family UBA2241; genus PALSA-647. The sequence continues at coordinate 41,258 of PKYG01000114.1, read as the reverse complement.
AGCGCGCGCGACGCCTCCACGGCGACCTTCATGTCGGCGAGCATCGCCGCGACGGCGGTGAGGTTGCGGATGGGGCCGCCGAACTGGATGCGCTCGTCGGCGTACTTGTCGGCGGCCCGGAACGCCGCCTCGGCGATGCCCTGGGCTTGGGCGGCGATCGCCAGGCGAGCGCCGTTCATGAGGCTCATCACATACGTGGTGAGCCCCCTGCGGCGCTCGCCGACGAGCAGCGCCGGCGCATCGTTGAACTGCAGTTCGCAGGTCGGCGAACCGTGGATGCCGAGCTTGTCCTCGAGACGGCGGATCTTCATGTGCTCGTCGCGCTCGTAGAGGAACATCGACAGACCGCGGGCGTCGGTCGTGCCCTCCTCCGAGCGCGCGAGCACCAGTGAGATCCGGCCGCAGCCGTTGGTGATGAAGCGCTTGACGCCGTTGAGCCGCCATACGCCGTCGCTGCCGAGCCTCGCCTTGAGCTGCACGTTCTGCAGGTCGGAACCGGCCTCGGGTTCGGTGAGCGCCATCGAACCGGTGACCTCGCCGCTGGCGAACCGCGGCAGGTAGGTCCGCCTGATCTCCTCGTCGGCGAAGTGGCTGATCGTCTCGGCGATATCTTGCAGGCCGAAGACGTTCATCAGCGCCGGGTCGGCGCGCGAGACCATCTCGAGGATCATCGTCGAGACACTGAACGGGAAGTTGAGTCCCCCGTAGCGGCGCGGCAAGGTGATGCCCATCAGGTCGGCTTCGCGCAGGCGATCGAGCGCCTCGTCGATGCCGGGCGCGTAGCAGACCTCGCCGTTGACAAGCCGGCTGCCCTCGCGGTCGACCGACTCGGCGCGCGGCGCCACGTATTCGCCGGCGATCTCGCCGGCGATCTCGAGTGTGCGCCGGTACGAGTCGAGCGCGTCATCGAGGTCGCGTGGCGCGAAGGTGAAGTCGCGCGACTGCGTGTAGCCGTCCTCGCGCAAGTCGACGACGCGCCCGAGGTCGAGGTGCTCGAGGGCGAAGCGCAAGTCGGGATTGTCGGAGAAGTAGTTGCTCATGCCGGCCCACCCTTCGCCCTGTACGCCGTGATCATCTGCGGGATGACGTCGTTGAGATCGCCGACGACGCCGTAGTGGGCGACGGTGAAGATCGGCGCCAGCGGATCGGTGTTGATCGCGAGGATGCGCGCCGACTGGTCCATGCCGGCGCGGTGCTGCACCGAGCCGGAGATGCCGACGGCGACGTAGAGCTTGGGGCGCACGGTGGTGCCGGTCTGACCGACCTGGTGGTCGTGACCGATCCAGCCGGCGTCGACGGCGGCGCGCGAGGCGCCGACGACACCGCCAAGGACGCGAGCGAGCTCGTGCACGAGCGCGAAGTTGGCCTTGGAGCCGACACCGGCGCCACCGGAGACGACCACGCGGGCGCCCTTCAGGTCGACGCTCTTCTCCTGCTGAGCGCGGCGCACGACCTTCACGGCGAAGTCCTCGTCGCCGAAGGTGCAAGTCGCCCGGACGACCTCGCCCGTGCGGGCGGGGTTCGGGGCCTCCAGCTTCATCACGCCCTCGCGCACGGTCGCCATCTGCGGCCGGTGCTCGGGGCTGACGATCGTGGCGATGATGTTGCCGCCGAACGCCGGGCGGATCTGCAACAACAGGTTGTCCCAGCTCTTCTCGCGCGTCGAGTGGCTGCCGATCTGCAGGTCGGTGCAGTCCGCGGTGAGGCCGGTGCGCAGCGCCGAGGCGACGCGCGGCGCCAGGTCGCGACCGGTGGTCGTGGCGCCGTACAGCACGATCTGCGGCGCGTGCTCGCGGACGAGGTCGACGATCACGCGCGCGAACGGCTGCACGAGGAAGTCGGCGAGCGCCGGTTCGTCGGCCACGTACACGGTGTCGGCGCCGGCGGCGATCAGCGAGCCTGCGAGCAGCGCACTGCCGGCGCCGATGATCACGGCGCCGACCCGTGTCTCGAGCCGGTCGGCCAGCTCGCGGGCCTTACCGAGAAGCTCGAGGCTGACCTCGGCGACGCCGTCGCCGGCCTTCTCGACGAACACCCACACGTCGCCGCGCGGCCGGGCGGCGCCGGCCGCGCCCTCGTCGCGCTCAGCAGCGCTAGCCAAGGATGTGCTCCTCGGTCAGCTTGCGCACGAGTTCGGCGATGCCTTCGTACGTCGGCTCGACGAGACGGGTGTCGGTCTGCGCGAGCACGACGCTGTCGATCTTCTTGACGCGCGTCGGCGAGCCGCGCAGACCGACCTGCGCGCGCTCGACGCCGAGCGCCGCCGCGTCCCATTGCACGACCTTGGCGCGGCACACCGCGTTGCCGTGGCGGTCGAGCATGCACACCTCGGCGGCGTCGTTCTCGGGGTCGAGGTAGCTGTCGTCGTACTCGGCGAGCGTCTCGGCGGCGGCATCCTTGTAGGTCATGACGCGCTTGACGCTCGGCGGCCGCGGGTCGTTGGCCTCGTTGGTGATCGTCAACAGGCAGGGCAACGGCGCCGTAAGGGTCTCGAAGCCGCCCTCGATCGAGCGCGTGGCCGTGATGTGGCCGCGGCCGCCGCCCGTTCCGGCGCCGGCCGCGTCGCCTTCGACGAGCTCGTCGATGCAGCTCACGAACGTGATCTGCGGCACCCCGAGCTTCTCCGCGGTCTGCGGCCCGACCTGGGCCGTATCGCCGTCGATCGCCTGCCTGCCGCAGAGCACCAGGTCGAACTCGCCGAGCTTGCGGATCGCCAGCACCAGCGAGTAGCTTGTCGCCAGGGTGTCGGCGCCGGCGAAGGCGATGTCCGAAAGCAGGACGACTTCGTCGGCGCCGCGATAGAGCGACTCGCGCAGAACGTTGACGGCGGCGGGCGGGCCCATGGTGATCACCGTCACCCGGCCGCCGTGCGCGTCCTTCAGTCGCAGCGCTTCTTCGAGCGCGTTGAGGTCTTCAGGGTTGAACACGGCCGGCAACGCGCCGCGGTTGATCGTGCCGTCCTCCTTCATCGCGTCGCCGGTCACGTTCTGCGTGTCCGGCACCTGCTTGACGAGGACGATCGTGCGCAGGGTCATGCGGTGACGGCGGGCACCGGCCCGGCCGCGACCACCTCGGCGGTAGCGTACTCGCGGTACTGCTCGAAGTTCTCGGCGAACATGCCGGCGAGCACGTCGGCGGTGCGGTCGTAGGCGTCCTTGTCGGTCCAGGTGGCGCGCGGGTCGAGGATAGCGCTGTCGACACCGTCGCAGTGGTCGGGAACGAGCACCTTGAAGACCGGGTGCGGCGTGAATTTCGCCTTGGCGAGCTTGCCGTCCAGAGCGGCGGTGAGCAGGGCACGGGTGACGCGGATACTCATCCGCTCACCCGTGCCGTACGGGCCGCCGCTCCACCCCGTGTTGACCAGCCAGCAGTCGGTCTCGTGCCAGGTGAGGCGCTCAGCGAGCATCGTCGCGTAGCGCGTCGGATGCAGCGGCATGAACGGCGCACCGAAGCAGGTCGAGAACGTCGGCCGCGGCTCGTCCACGCCGACCTCGGTGCCGGCGACCTTGGCGGTGAACCCCGAGAGGAAGTGGTAGCTCGCCATCTCCGGCGTGAGCCTGGAGATCGGCGGCAGCACGCCGTACGCGTCGCACGCGAGGAAGAACACGTTGCGCGGGTGGTCGCCGACGCCGCCGAGCACGGCGTGCGGGATATGGTCGATCGGGTAGGTGGCGCGCGTGTTCTCGGTGAGGAAGTCGGAGTCCCAGTCGATCGCGCGCGTCTGCGGGTCGATGATGACGTTCTCGAGGATCGAGCCAAACTTGATCGCAGCGAAGATCTGCGGCTCCGAGCGCTCCGCGAGGTGGATGGTCTTGGCGTAGCAGCCACCCTCGAAGTTGAAGATGCTGTGGTCGCTCCAGCCGTGCTCGTCGTCGCCGATGAGGCGCCGTCTGGGGTCGGCCGAGAGAGTCGTCTTGCCGGTGCCGGAGAGGCCGAAGAAGAGGGCCACGTCGCCGGCCTCTCCCATGTTCGCCGAGCAGTGCATCGGCAGCACGTTGCGCTGCGGCAACAGGCAGTTCATGACCGAGAAGATCGACTTCTTCATCTCGCCGCCGTACATGCTGCCGAGGATGAGCACGATCTTCTTGCTGAAGCTGATGCCGACGAAAACGGAGCTGCGCGTGCCGTCGAAGTCGGCGCTCGCGCGCAGCGCGCCGCAGTTGATCACGGTGAAGCCGGGGGCGAAGTCCTCGAGCTCGATCGGCGTCGGGCGCACGAACAGGGTGTTGGCGAAGAGCGCGTGCCAGGTGGCGTCGGCGACGACGCGGATCGGCAGCCGGTACGTGCGCTCGGCGCCGGCGAAGCCGTCGAACACGTAGAGGTCGCGGTCGTGCAGGTAGCCACGCGCCTTGTCGAGCAGCTTGTCGAACAGCGCCTCGGTACAGGGCACGTTGATGTCGCCCCAGGAGATCTGATCCTTGACGGGCGACTGCTCGACGATCACGCGGTCCTTGGGCGAGCGGCCCGACGGTTCGCCGGTCTTGACGACCAACGCGCCGTTGGCGGCGAGGATGCCCTCGGCGCGAGCCAGCGAGCGGGCGATGAGCTCAGCGGGCGGCAGGTTGCGGTGGATCGCCCCCGTGCCGCCGAGCCCGAGCTTTTCGAGCTGCTCGCGCACGCTTGCGATGTTGTCGCCGACCACCGGTCCGACCGTCATTGCAGTCTCCGTGGGCAGAGTGGGTCCTTGAAGGAACGTACCGTACCAGAATCGCGCGGTCTTCGCACGTGCGCCGAGAGCGACGGGCGCCGCCCTCCATCGTGCGCCGGATCCAGTGCGTCAGAAGCGGTTGGTCATCAGTGTCGCGAGCAGGATGAAGCTCGTCAGCACGATCACCAGTCCCAGCATCTCGCTGAGATGATCGTGCGGCGGGCGGCCTCGCCCGCCGCCCTCGCCCACGACCTAGTCGACGAGCACGACGGCGAAGAGCCGGTAGGCGCCGTCCTCGTCGCGCACGACCTCGATCTCCCAGCCCGCGTTGCGGACCGTCGCGAACACGTCGACGCCGCACGCCTCCATCGACGGCCGCGCCTCCTGCGGATGCACGCACGGGCCGCTGATATCGCACGTCTCGCAGAGTTCGCACGGGCCGCAGAGCATCGACCAAGTCTTGTAGTGACCGGCGAGGAAGAGTTCGCGCTCGAGCGCGAGCGCCACTGTGCGCAGCCGCAGGGCATGGCTGTCTTCGTCGTCCGCTCCGGTGAGCGGGCCGATTCGCAGCAGGACGGCCTGCTTGAAACCGTCGAGCACGGCGCGGGTCTCAGCCGGCGTCGGCGAATGCGGCGGGCAGGTGCGGCACTCGTCGCCCCCGCCGCAGCCGTACAGGCACTTCATGCGCACCCAGTCGGCGGTGACGACGCTCTGCGCCGGGATCGCCGTCGCCGCCTCGGCGCCGAGCTCCACGGCGCGCTCGCACCAGCGCTCGAGATCCGTTGCCGTCATCGCGCCCTCCCTCTGCCGTCTGGCGCCATCCTGGACCCGTTGTGAGCGCGGCGCAAGATGCGCCGCGCTTCCCCGCAAGGCGGCGGCGTGCCAGGATAGTTGATGACGTCAAGCACGAGGAAGGAGAAACTCGATGTCGGGTAGCGGCAAGACCAGCATCCCTCTCGCCGCGTCCACTCACTGCCGCGGTCGTGCCGCCCTCCTCCTTGCCCTGCTCGCGCTCATCACCATCGCGATCGCGGCGACGGTTGCGGCCTGCGGATCGGCCGCCAAGCCGCAGGCCGCAACGACGGCCGCGACGGACGCGAGTGCGCTCCTGCGCGCGTCGGCCGTGGCGATGGACACCAAAGCCAAGACTGCCGCCTTCTCGATGAAGATGTCGTCCGCCACGACGCTGAACGGCGCCACCAGCACGACCAGCATGAACATCGCCGGTGACATCGCGGACAATGGGGAATCGCTGCGTGGCAAGGGGACGGTCACCGTCTCCGGCGCGGGAACCGTCGGCGTCGAGATGATCGGGGTGACAAGCGAGGGCTACATGGTGGCCTACATTCGGGTCGCCGGGGTGACGGGGTGGGAGCAGTTGCCACGCGATCACTCAGACATCACGACCACGAGCGCGCAAGATACCGAGGCAATGCTGAGCGCGGGGAAGCGCCTCCAGATCGTGCGCACAGAGAGCGTCGGCGGCGTGCTCTGCGATGTCGTGCAGGTCGACCTCGACGTCGCCGCGTACGACAAGGCAAGCAAGAGCCTCGGTCTCGCCGACAGCGTGAGCAAGGAGCTGCACATCTCGATGGCCGACGCCGCCTCGGCATTGCAGAACGCGACGGGCACGGAGCTGATCTGGATCGGCAGAGACGACCATCTCCAGTATCGGGAGACGAGGGACTATGTCGTCGATGCCGGCGCCCAGGGCAAGTACGAGGAGGGGGGCTCGATGGACGGCTCGGACTTCGGCAAGGTGGTCGACCCGCCGATCACGGCGCCGCTGGTCTCGCCGACGACGATCTGAGGTGAGCGGGGCGCGGCGCCGGCGGCCCCGCCCCGCTTGACCGCTCCCGCCCTGCGAACCGCCCGGCGCTCATGCGGTATCATTGCGCTCCTATGAGCGATGTCCGCGTCCGCTTTGCGCCGTCTCCCACCGGGTATCTGCACCTCGGCGGCGCGCGCACGGCGCTCTACAACTGGATCTACGCGCGCCGCAACGACGGTACGTTCATCCTGCGCATCGAAGACACCGATCCGTCACGCTCCACCGACCAGGCGATCGCTCAGATCCTGCGCAGCATGCGCGAGATGGGCCTCGACTGGGACGAAGGGCCGGAGGCACCCGGCGCCCACGGCCCGTACCGCCAGACCGAGCGCACGCACATCTATCGCGAGTACATCGCCAAACTTGAGACCGCCGGGCACCTCTACACGTGCTTCTGCACGCCCGCGGCGCTCGAAGCCGAGCGCAGCCGGGCGCAGAGCGAGAAGCGGGCGTGGGTCTACGGCGGCACCTGCCGCGGGCTCGCCGCCGGCGAGGTCGCCCGCCGCAAGGCGGCGGGCGANNTCATCGTGCAGCGCTCCGACGGCACGATCACGTACAACCTGGCGGTCGTCGTCGACGACGTGACGATGGCGATCACGCATGTGATCCGCGGCGACGACCACATCTCCAACACGCCCAAGCAGATCGTCATCTACCAGGCGCTGGGCGCACCGGTCCCCCGGTTCCTGCACATGCCGCTGCTCTTCGGCACCGACCGCAAGAAGCTCAGCAAGCGGCACGGCGCGACCAACCTCGAGCAACTCACGGCGATGGGCTACTGCGTCGAGGTCGTGCGCAACTACCTCTGCTTCCTCAGCACCGAGTTCGACGAGAGCATGATCGCCTGGACGCTCGACGATCTGGCGCGCAACTTCGCTGTCGAGGGACTCGGCACGAGCGCCTCGATCTTCGATCCGGAGAAGCTCAAGTGGATGAACGGACGGTTCATCCGGCAGCTCGGCGACGAGGCGCTCGCCGAACGCCTCGTCGAGTACCTGACGCGGATCGGTTTCTACGCCGATCCTGAGCAGGCGATCGCGCGCGTGGCCTCCGGTCCCGGCTGGGCGGACGCGGCGGCGGAGCTGCTCTTCGTCGCGCCACCGGGCAGCGAACAGGACTGGCTCTCGCGCGCCGTCGCGCCGTTGGTGAAGGAGAAGATCGAGACGCTCGCCGACTTCATTGCGATCGCCGGCTGGTTCTTCCGGCCGCTGGCGATCGAGGGCGAGGCGCGCGAGCGGCTGGCGGCGACGCCGGAGGCGGCGCGCACGCTGACGAGCGCGGCGCAGAAGTTGCAGGCGATCGGCACGTGGGACCTCGAGCACGTCGAGCGCGCCGTGCGCGGACTGCCGGAGGAGCTCGGCGTCAAACCCAAGGCCGTGTTCGCCGCACTGCGCCTCGGCATGAGCGGGCAGATCGTCACGCCCGGACTCTTCGAATCGCTCTGGGTGCTCGGTAGGGACGAGGCGGCGGCGCGGCTGACGGCCGCCGCCGCCCTGCTCTAGATCTTCTCGGGTCGCCCCGGCTCCTCGGCCGCCCGTCGCGGTCCGAGCAGCAGACACAGCGTGGTGACGAGCGCGCACGCCGCCAGCCAGCCGCCGAGCACGTCGCTGGGATAGTGCACGCCGATGTAAACGCGGGAGGCGCCGACGCCGACCGCGAACAGGCCGCCGAGCGCCGCCACCGCCCAGCGCCACGGCGTGCCCCAGCAGATCGCCACGAGCGCGCCCGCGAACGCCCCGGCGGCCATCGCGTGCCCGCTCGGGAACCCATACCCGGGGGCCTTGTGGAGCAGCACCTCGAAGAGAGCTGGTCGCGGCCGGGCGACGATCTGCTTGAGCAGCGCGTCGAGCGCGGCTTCTAGCGACATCGCCAACGCAAACAGCAGCGCCTGACGCCGGCGTCTGGCGACGACCAATGCGAGCGTCACCACTACGACGACCGGGGTCAGCACCCATGCGCTCCCCGCACGGCTGAACCCGTCGGCGAGCGACGCGACCAAACCCTGCTGGTGGTCGACGACCCAGCGCATCGCGCCCTTGTCCCAACCGGGGACGATCTGCCGGTGGGCCTGCACGGCGAGGACGCAGAAGACTGCGAGCGGCACAGCCACGCCGAAGAGCCAGCCCGCCGCTCGTCGCGCTGCGCGCCGCTCGCGCCGCGCCGACCAGAGGACGACCACGAGCGATTCCGGTGGGCCCGGCCAAAGCTCGCGGACGACGTCTTCGCCGGCGCTGCGCACCACCATGCCGAGCGCCAGGCCGACCATCACCGCGTCATCCAGTTGTCCGGCGACCGGGATGAAGTCGGGCACGAGGTCGATCGGTGACGCAACGTACGCGGCCGTGAGCGCCAGCATGGCCTTGGCGCGCCGCGGCACGCGCAAGTCGGTCACCAGCCGTCGGCAGAGCACGAGGAGATCGGGGATCAGCCGCGCCAGCGCCTTCGCCTCGGCGCGGCGCCCGACAAGCGCGAGCACGAGAAGTAGGAGCACCCAGACGGCGACGACGACGGCGAGACCGATGACCAGGTCGCTCAGCACCCCGGGCACACGAGACCGCCGACGACCGCGGGCAGATCGGCGAAGCGTTGCACGACGAGGTCGGCGGTCGAACCCGCGGCGTCGTGGGCGCTGGCGCCGACGAAGAGCACNNGGAAGACCCGCGGGTCGGGCTTGCTCATGCCGCCCTCGTCGGAGAAGTAGAGGTACTCGAAGGGCGCGACCATGTCGTGCCTGACGAGCAACTGGCGCAACACGCGGCCGGATGAGAAGCCGGCATCGCAGATCACGGCGAGCTTGTAGCGCGCGGCGAGTGCTTCGAGCGTCTCGCGCGCCCGAGGCAGCGGCTCCGGCGGGAACTCGAGGATGAGGTCGTCGAAGGTGGTCAGGATGCGCGCGCGGGCCGCCTGCGGCAGCCGCGCGCGCAACCCCTCGAGCACCACGTCGACGATCTCGGCGGAGTCGGGGGTGCGCATCTCCGCCCGCCAGATCCGCTCGAAGTACTCGAAGCCGACAGCGAAGCTATCCGCGAGTTCGGCGTCGCTGCGCGCGAGGCCGAGCGCGCCGAGCTCGCTGCGCAAGCAGGCGGCGCGCCGCGCCTCGCGCTCACGACCGCGGTGGTCGACGAACAGCGTGTTCCAGAAGTCGAGGGTGATCGCCTTGAGCACGCCTGAACCCTACCAGAAGGAACGCGTCGCGAAACGCGGGTGCGCGGGCGGCTCACGCCGCCCGCGCACCGGGTCCGCCACACGTTGAAACGTTGCTGCGCGCTGCTATCCTTGTGACTGAGTCGCGGGATGCCGCGGCCTCCGCCTGTCGGGACCGCTCTTGTAGGGGGAGAGATGACTCACCGCCTGCACATCCACCACGTACCGTGGATCACCGCCGTCATCGCGCTGATCCTCGCCGTGTGCTTCTTCGTGCTCTTGACGATGCTCTTCGCGCCGGCGGCGCACGCCGTCTTGTAGTGCACCGGTGGCCGACTCGCAGTGGGGCGAACGGAGAGCGTCAGGCGGCGTCGCGGTTATAATCCGCGCGGCCGAACAATGCTGTTGCCGGCCGACCCGCGGAGCGCGATGCCGTCGTCCAGGTGGAAAGAGAAGTTCATCGGTCCGTCGCGGCCGCGATATGTGCGCCGCGATCTGGCGACGTTCGCCCTGCTCGTCGCGGCGCTGACCGCCGCGATCGCGGCGTTCCTGCTGTTTCAAAACGGCAAGGGTCTTGGAACGGTCGAGAACCCGGTGCCGGAGTTTCCCGG
>PKYG01000114.1:27995-30996 GCA_003132585.1 Actinomycetota bacterium | reverse complement strand
CTCCGACATCTTCGCCAAGAACCTCGCGACCGGCGAGGTCTTCTCCGTCTGCACGGCGCCGGGCAACCAGTACGCGCCGACGATCTCCGGAGATATGGTCGTCTGGGTCGACGAGCGGCACGGCGCGCGCAACGCCGACATCTACGGCAAGAACCTAGCGACCGGTGAGGAGCTGCCGATCTGCACTGACCCCGGCCGGCAGCTCCACCCAGCGATCTCCGGCAACATCGTCGTGTGGGAGGACGCCCGACGACGAGGCACGGGACCCGACATCGTCGGGCTCGACCTGCGCACGTGGCGGCGTCTCAACGTATTCCGTTGGCCGGGTCGCCAGGTCGATCCCGCCGTGTCCGGCGACATCGTCGTGTGGCGAGACTTTCGTAATGAGCCCGAGCGCGCCGACATCCTCGGCTTCAGTCTGCTTACGCACAAAGGCATCGCCGTGGCGATGGTCGCCAACGACCAGGGCGATCCCTCGATCTCGGGCACGATCGTCGCCTGGTCCGGCACGCCGACGGCCTGCCGCGACCTTGCGACCAGTCGCTGGTACATCCTGCGTGCCGGTGCGGGCCGGGCGACCAACCCGCAGGTCTCCGGTCACATCGTCGTGTGGGAGGACCACCCCAATCCGGCCACGGTGAGACCGGGCGCACGCTTTCAGTCACCGGTCGATGTCTGGGCGCGCGATTTGAGCACCGGCCGTGAGTTCCCCGTACGCCTGGGCGACGTCCGCGCGCTGTGGCCGGTGATCTCCGGCAACGTCGTCGTGTGGCTCGAGAACGGCTCCTCGATCAGAGGCATGTGGCTAAAGCAGTAGACAGACGGTCGCAAAAGCCCCGCGTGCTCGTACTGCTCGCGCTGACGCTGGCCGCAGCGGCGCTGGTTGGAATCGCGATCGCGGCGCGCGGTCAGCGTTCCGCGCCGCGCACCGCGATCGCGGCACCACGATTGCCCGAGCAGATGGACTGGAGCCGGCCGGCAGTGGTCAGCCGGCTCTCAGAGCTGCCGGTGCTGCCGGCGTTCCCATTGCGCGAAGCGATCGACCGCGCCGAGACTTGGCTGGCCGGGCGCGACGGCGTCACTGCGTTCGCCGTCGTCGACAGTGACGGGCACGAGCATGGTTGGCACGAGGACGAGACGTTCGTGTCGGCAAGCGTCGTCAAGGCGATGCTGATGGTCGGCTACCTGCGCACTCATCCGGACATCGCGGTGGGCATGGACGGCGTCCTGACGAGCATGATCGAGGTCTCCGATAACGATGCCGCCGACGCGGTGTACGAGGTCGTCGGCGACGACGGCCTGGAGACGGTCGCTCGCCTCGCCGGCATGCAGCACTTTTCCGTCTATCGCTGGTGGACGTACGCGCAGATCACGGCCGCCGACCAGGCGCGCTTCTTCTACAGCATGGACTCGCTGATACCGTCGTCCGATCGGGAGTTCGCCGACCACCTCCTGTCGAATATCGCCGGATACGAGAGCTGGGGCATCCCGGTGGCGGCGCGGCCGCTCGGCTGGACGGTCTGGTTCAAAGGCGGTTGGCGCGGCACCGAGCGCGGTCAGCTCGTGCACCAGGTCGCTCGGCTTCAGCGTGGGGACGCGATGATCGCCGTGGCCGTGCTGACCGACGGCGACCCGAGCATGGCCTACGGCATCGACACGATCGAGGGCGTGGTGGCGACGCTGCTGGGGCCCTGATCCGCCGCGCGGGTCAGGCTCCGTACGGACGGACCTGGTTCTTGCCTTCGCGTTTGGCGAGGTAGAGCGCCTTGTCGGCGTTGGCGACGAGGTCGTCGCCGGTGTCGGCGCTCGCCGGCAGTGAAGCGATACCGATACTCACCGTCACGGCGGCTTCCCGGCGTGACGGGTAACCCTCAAAACGGTCGGCCGCGACGGTCGCCCTGATGCGCTCGGCGACGATCGCGGCGGACTGCCCGGTTCTGACGTTGTCGTCTGTCGGCTCGTCGCCCAGTGCGATTTGGGGCGGCGTGTTCGGCAGCAGGATGCAGAATTCCTCGCCGCCGTACCGGGCGACCAGATCGACGTTCAGGCGGGTGCTCGTCAGGAGCACCTGCGCGATCTCCTTGAGCAGCTTGTCGCCTTGCGGATGCCCGTATGTGTCGTTGAACTGCTTGAAGTCGTCGATGTCGAGCATGATCACCGAGAGATTCGTGCCGTGGCGCTTCGCGCGCGCGACCTCCTGCTCGAGCCGCTCCTGTAGATGGCCATGGTTGTAGAGCCCGGTGAGGCCGTCGGTGATCGCCTGTCGGGCGATCAGGGAGTAGGCCCGGGCGTTTTCGACGGCCACGGCGCCTTGGGCGGCGATCGCCGTCGCCAGGCGCGTGTCTCTGGCGCCGAACACGTGTCGTTCGCGGGTCTCGGAGAGGTAGACGAGACCGACGACGCCACCGCCGTGGATCATCGGCACGCTCAGCGACGATCGCTCGCCCCAGCGGAGCATGTCCTGCCTGCTCACCTCGGGGAGATCCGGGTCATCGACTTGGGCGGCGACCGTCTGCATGTCGCCGATCGCGCGGGCGATCATTGGCACGTCGCTGACGAGGTACGACCCGTCCCAGTCGCCGAGGTCGATCGGCTCTAGGTCGCTACTCGCCACCATAAGGATCGTCCCGGCCGCCTTGTCGTACACGTAGGCCTCGGCCGAAAAGACTCCGAGGGCGATCCTCAACTTCTCGCAGAGGACGGCGAGCATCTCGTCGACATCGTTGCTGCTGGAGAGAGTCTCGGAGACTTCGAGCAGCGTGACCAGCTCCGTGGCACGCTGCCTGGACTCCTCGAACGTGCGCGCGTTGTGGATGGCGCTCGCCGCCTGGTTGGCGATCGCCGTCAGCAAGCGCACCTCGTCCTCGGTGTAGCGGCGGTTCCAGCGCGACTCGCCGACGTCGAGCATGCCGAGCACTTCGCCCTGATAGACGATCGGCACCGCCAGCGTCGCCTTCTCGTCGTACTCGTCCATCAATTCCCGTTCGGCGTCGGTGATGTC
>PKYG01000114.1:2454-27929 GCA_003132585.1 Actinomycetota bacterium | reverse complement strand
ACGCCGAGCGTCTCGGTGATGCTCCGCGTGACCGCCACGAGCGTCTCGTTGAGCTCGACGCTCGAACCGATCGACTGCGCTGTGCCGACGAGCAGTTCGAACTCGCGGCCGCTCAGCTCGGCGGCCGCCTTCTGCCGGTGCAGTTGCTCGAGCGATCGCGCGATCTGCACTTCGATCGCGACCTCGGCACACAGCCGCTCGACCTCAGCCAGCTCGGCATCGGTGTAGCGCCGCTCGCGACGGTCGTCGGTGAGTTCGGCGAGGCCGACGACCTCACCGCGAAAGACGAGCGGCGCCATCAGCAAGGTCTGCCCGCCGTACTTCTCGAGGAGCTCCGCCTCCGACTTGTCGGCGTCTGGGTCGCGGAGATCCATGAAGGCGACCCGCCGCTTTCTGATTACGTTGGCCGTGAGCGGGTAGTCGGCGAGCGCGTACCACTCATTCTCGGTCGACTGCGAACCGCCGCGGTCGGCCAGCACGAAGACGCTGTCGGCGGCGGCGTCGTAGGCGGAGATCGTCGCCGCCGTGCAGTGAATCGCGTCCATGAGCTTGCGACAGGCGGTGTCGAGTACGGCGCGCGGATCTTGCTCGTCGACCAGGGCGAGGACGATGTCGGCGAGCTCGCCGGCGAGCTTGCCCTCGCCAGCGGCGGGCTTGCCGCCGGCGACCAGTTGCTCGATGACCGCGCGACTGTAACGCCGGTGGCCACCCTGGGTGCGTACCGTGGCGACAGTCCCGGCGTCGGTCCACTTGCGCACGGTCTGCGCGGACACGCCGAGCAGGCGAGCGGCTTGACCGACGGTCAGCCACTGCCCCTCGTGGTCGTCGATGGTCCCTGGTGTCTGGCCCCTGGTCACAAGGCAACAATCGGCACGAAGTTGATGAAACCTAAACAAGTGCCTTCGAGAAAGCAAGCGAAGTGTCCGGCGAGCAGTCAGGTGGGAGCAACAGGATCCGAGACTGAACGGCGCGCCCGTTTCCAATCGGTGGCGAAGTAGCGTACAGTACACGAATCTGTTTGCGGTCGCCGAGTGCGTCGCGAGCAGCGCATTGTACAAGAGCGCGTATCGTTGCTTCGACTGTTGCCACGAGCCCGCTCGTTATTTGAGGAGTCACAGTGGCTCAAGGCACAGTAAAGTGGTTCAACGCACAAAAGGGTTTCGGGTTCATCGAGCAGGCTGAGGGTAAGGACGTGTTCGTTCACGTTTCCGAGCTCGCTCCCGGCGTCGGCACCCTTGCCGAGAACCAAGCCGTCGAGTTCGACGTCACCGAGGGCCAGAAGGGTCCGCAGGCCGTCAACGTGAGGCCTGTCTAGCACAGACCGTTCGACACAGAGCGGCCCCCGCCCGGCTATCGCCGGCGGGGGCCGCTTTTTTCATTCTCTGTTCCGTCCGTCGCGGATGGCCGGGACGGCGGCTCGCCCGCCCGGCAGCGGCGGGCGCTTCTTCGCCTGTCAGCCGACGAGGTCGTCGACCGCCTGCGCGAAGACCTCCGTGTGGCGGTCGACATCGGCAGTGATCGTGTCCGGGCACATCAACGCCATGTTGTGGAACGGTGTCATCAGGATGCCGCGATTGGCCATGTAGGTGTGCAAGTACTCGTCGAGGTCGAAATCGTTGGCTGCGAACGACACGCCGCCGTTGATCGGCACCTCGGGGCAGAACCGATACTCGGCGCGGGCGCCGAGCTGCACGATGCACCAGGGAATGCGCTGCCGGTCGAGCGTCGCCTGCACGCCCTCGGTGAAGCGCGTCGACAAGGCGATCATCGTGGCGAAGTTCTCCTCGGTGAGCACATGCTCGAGCGTCGCCCGCGCCGCCGCCGCGGAGAGCGCGTTACCGGCGAGAGTACCGCCGACGCCTCCCTCGCTGACGAGGTCGGCCTCGGGGTCGCCGAGCACGCGCTCGGCGACCGCCGCCGAGAAGCCGAAGGCGCCGATCGGGATGCCGGCGCCGAGCGCCTTGCCGAGCGTCACCGCGTCGGGGTGCAGCCCCCAGGCGCGCGTGCAGCCGCCGGGGCCGGCGCTGAAGGTGTGCGTCTCGTCGTAGATGATCAGCGTGCCGGTCTCGTGGCAGATCTCTTCGAGCTTCGCTAGATACCCGGGCGCCGGGGGCACGATGCCGATGTTGGTCATCGCCGGTTCGAGCAGCACGCAGGCGACGTCGCGCGGCGCGAGCGCCGCGCGCAACCCTTCGACGTCGTTGAACTCGACGCACTTGCTTGTCAGCGTCGGGTCGACGTCGGGACCGACGTTCCCCGGTTTGCGTACGGTCTTGCCGGTCCCCGGGTCGAGCTTGACCACGGTCTCGTCGACCGAGCCGTGGTAGCACTCCGAGTACACGAGGATGAAGGGCCGCTTCGTGATCTGGCGCAGCATGCGCAGCACGAAGCGGTTGGCGTCGGTCGCCGACAGGGTGAACGACCAGAAGGGCAGACCGAACCGTTGCTGCAGCTGCGCGCCGACGACGGTCGAGTCCGCGGTCGGCAGCATCGTCGTGACGCCGCCCTTCGTCTCGAGGCGCTCGCGCACGGCGCGCACGACCGGTTCGGGCGAATGGCCGGTCATCGCTCCGGTGTCGCCGAGACAGAAGTCGATGTACGTGTGTCCGTCGACGTCGGTGATGCGGTTGCCGTGCGCCTGGTCGAAGGTGAGCGGGTATCCGCCGGGCCAGCTCGCCATCCACGTCATCGGCACGCCGGCGAGCAGCGTGGCGCGCGCCTCCTGGAAGAGGTCGAGCGACTTCGGGTTGTTGGCGGCGAACGTGTCCTGCTCGTGCGCGATGAGCGCCAGCAGACGCCCGCGGTCGACTGTTCTCAATGGGTGTCCGGTGAGTGCCACGGGCCTCCTCCGTCTTCTCAGCTGATGGCGGCAGAAGTCAGCATATATCGGCCGGCTGGGGCCGGTGAGACCGGGTCGCGAAAACGGTTCACTCGCGGCCGCAGTCGGTGAGAGGATGCCGCCGAGAGCACGCCCGTCGTTCAGCAAGGAGGGGGACAAGCCCGACAGCATCTACAAGGTGATCGAAGTCATCGGCACCAGTCCGAGCTCGTGGGAGGAGGCGGCCAAGTCGGCGGTCGACAAGGTCGCGAGTCACGTCGAGGACCTGCGCGTTGCGGAGATCGTCGAGCTCGACATGCGAATCGACGAAAACAAGGTCGTCGCCTACCGGGCGCGCGTGAAGGTCTCGTTCAAGTACCACGAGCCTCATGGAACACCATGATGCTACCGTTGTAACAGGCGACCCATAGATCGTGGGTGGCGTTGTCGTAGGTGATCCCGATGGGGTTGCCGTTGGTCGGCACCACCTGGATCACCTTCATGTCGCCGGTGCGGATCTTGCTCACGGTGTTCGAACGGTAGTTCACAACGTAGAGCGACCTGCCGTCGGCGGCCATGCACATGCTGCGCGGCTCGGTGCCGGTCGCGACCTTGTCGATCACCTTGCGGGTCTTGAGATCGATCTTGGCGACGTTGCCCTCGCCGTTCAGGGTGGCGTAGAGGCGGCGGCCGTCCGGGCTGATCACGACGTGCCGCGGCGCCGACCCGACGCCACTGATCCACGACACCTTGAACGACTTCAGGTCGACCTTGGCGATGTTGTAGCTGCCCATGACGGCGACGTAGGCGAAGCGTGAATCGGGGTCGACGGCGATGCCGCGCGGGTATGGGCCGAGGTAGATGTGCCGGATCTCCTTGCCTTTGGCGATGTCGACCACACTCAGCGTGTAGGAGATCCAGTTGGTCACCAGCACGTACTTTCCGTCTGGCGTGACGGCGACGTACTTGGGCACCGACCCTACCTTGATCACCTGGTCGATCTTCAGCTTCCAGAGATCGATGCGATAGAGGAAGCTCGGGTCGACGCCGCCGCCGGGGCCGCCGATGTCGCCGCCCTGATGGTAGAACCCCGGACCCCACATCGAGTAGTTCGACACATAGATGTGGGTGCCGTCGACGGAGACCGCCGCCTCGACCGGCGCACCTTGAACGGTGCCCGAGTAGCCCTTGAGTCCGAACTTCGAGAGCTGGACCGAATCGGAGATCGTCTTCTGCAGTTTGAACGTGCGCGTGTCGTACACGGTGATCGTGTGCCGGTACATCATGTTCTGGGCGAAAACGAGGCCGGTCTGCGTGGCGACCACCGACTTGGGCGAGATGTAGCCGCCGATCACCGTTCGCAAAGTGAGCCTGAGCTTGTCGGACGCCGGTCCCGTCCAGGCGAGCGTGGGAGTGGGACTCGGGGAGACCGATGCTGACGGGCTGGCGGAGAGATGGGCGCGGGGCGTGGTCGCGGCCTGCCGGCCGCGCTCGCCCCGCGCCCGACCGCCTCCGCTGATCAGCATCGCCGCCACGCCGGCGACGAGCGCCAACGAGACGACGACGAGTGCCGTCGCCAGCGTCGCGCGCAGCCGGCGCCGGCCGGTGGAGATGTACGTGCGCATCGGCTTGTCGCTCACGGCTGCTGTTCAGTTCGTGCTACAGCCCCCAGCCCAGCACGAACTGGTCGTAACCGGTGGCGATGCTGCCCTCGGTCGCACCGCAGACCCAGACGTTCGACGACTGGTAGCGGGCGATGGCGCCGGCGTACAGCGTGCACGGCACCGGGCCGGGTTGGCGCGACTC
This sequence comes from Actinomycetota bacterium, assembly GCA_003132585.1. Classification (GTDB taxonomy): domain Bacteria; phylum Actinomycetota; class Thermoleophilia; order UBA2241; family UBA2241; genus PALSA-647. The sequence continues at coordinate 23,305 of PKYG01000114.1, read as the reverse complement.
CCAGCGCGGCGTGCCGTTGGCGGCGAAGTTGACCACGTACAGCTCGCTGTTCCCGCCGGCGGTGTCGGTGGTGCCGGCCACGGTGACGCGGTTGGCCGTGTCGATGACGAGCATCTTCGCCTGGTCCACACCCGATCCGAGCGCCCAGGTATACGACCAGTTGAGCGTGCCGGCGGCGGTCAGCTGGGCGGCATAGAAGTCGCAATTTGTGTTGAACCAGTTGCCGCAGATGTCGATGCGTCCATGGGTGTCAACGTGCACGTCGCGCAGCCATTGCTCTGTTCCGGCGCCGCCCGCGAGCTGCGCGATCACCGTGCGCGAGCCCGTCGCCGAGTAGCGCATCACGAGGCCGTCCTCGTCGGGACCGAGAACGGTCGTGTAGCCGACGACGTACACGCCGCCGGCCGGGCAGCGGCAGATCGCCGTGAAGCCGTCGCCCAGATGCGCGGGATTCCGATAAGTGCGATCCCAGAGCTTGGCGCCGGCGGCGGAGAACTTGACGAGCATCGCCCGGTTGTAGCCGCCGCCGTTGGGAGTCCGGGTGCCGGCAACGTAGGCGTTGCCAAACGCGTCAAGCGTGAGGTCGCTGCCGTCGGCGTTCAGGTTCGAGGGGCCCCCGCCGATGGTGCGGCTCCAGGCCAGATGCCCGTTGGCGAGGTACTTCGCGACCACGGTCCGCAGGCCGCCGACTCGTGCGCTGCCGACCATGACGACGACGTTGCCGTACTTGTCCACGGCAAGGTCCGTGACGTAGTCGTTTGCGAGGGAGTACGGCTCGGGCCAGCGATGCGCCCAGAGTAGCTTGCCCGCGGCCGAGTACTTGAGCACGACGACGTCGTTAGTGCCATGTGCGTTGGCGGAGTTGCCGCCCACGTAGAGGGTGGCTTTGGGGCCGGTGGCGATGACCCAGGCCTGGTCGTTGCGGTGGGCAGCGCCGTCGAAGGTGCGGGACCATCCGTAGGGCGCGTCGCTCAGCCGCTGGATGGTCATGTCCAGTTTGTGCGTGGCGGTGGTCACATAGCCGCACGTGTAGAGCGTTCCGGTGGATGTCGCCGCGAGGCCGGTGGCGGCGTCACCGCCGGTGCCGGCGCCGTGGCGCGTCATGCTGAAGATCGGGTCGTTGGTAGGGATCGATGCGCCGGCCGCTGCGGTCAGCAGCGTCAGCGCGGCAAAGGTGGTGAGTGCTGCCAGTGTGAATACGGCTACCCGACGACGTGTCATGAGTGCCCTCCCCGTGAGCCCCGCCCGCGGCGGGTCGTGCCGTTTGTGTGGTTATCAGATTAGCACGAACCACGCCGCGGTGAGCGGCCACGAGTGCGCCGCGCCGGTACCCGGCGCGGCGCACTGTCACTTCTTGGTCATGCCGTACTGTCCGAGCAGCGCCACGACCTCGCGCGAGAGGCGCGCCTGCCATTTGACCCGGCCCGGCTCGACGAGGTGAAAGAGGTCGTAGAAGTCGTGGTTGGTGAGCCCCACCTGGGCGACGAAATCGACGAACGGGATGCCGTACCTAGCGGCGAGGGCGCGGCCGTCGGCGCGGTGGCGGGCCATCGGTGCGTCGAACGCGTGGCCGATCAGCGGGAGGTTGACGGGCAGGGCCAGCAGCACGGGGTGGAAGCCGCGCTGGCGGCACTCCTCGACGAGCTTCGCCAGCTTGGCGGCGTTGTAGGCGTAGTGCGCGCGGAACAAGGGGTAGCGCTCGGTCACCCATCTGTTCAGGAGCGTGAGCTTCTTGCTCGTCGGCAGCATCGTCCGCTGGCGCGTCCCGCCCGGCGTCTTGGAGACGGTGTACTGGTGCTGGATCTCGCCGCCTGCTGCGGCCGCGAGGGCGGCCTTCGGATCGTAGGTCGCTAGCCCAGCGGTGTCATCGGCGGGACTGCCTGTGTAGCGCCCGACGGTCACGCCGATGAGGACGAGCGCCGGGCCGGACGGCATCGCCGCGACGAGTCGCGTGTCGCGGGCGTACGACTGGTTCGTGGAACCGAGGTCGTAGGTGCGCACGGTGCCACCGCCGAGCCGCTTGATCTGGGCGGCCCAACTCGCCTTGCTGATGACGCTCTCGCGCGCCGATGAGCCACCGAGCAGATAGATGGTGGGCGTCTTCGACGCCGTCAGCGTCGCCGAAGCGCTCGGCGCCGGTCGCGATGTCGGCGACGCTGGCGCCTGCGTGCCGCTGCGCGCGGCCGGCGCTTTGTCGCCGCCGCACCCGGACGTCAGCGGCACGAGTACGAGTAGTGCGGCGGTGGCGATCGGCAAGCCGAGCACCACCGCCGCACGCCTGATGTGGCGACGTTCGGCAGCCGTCTTCATGATCGCTGACGACTGTAGCACGACGACGCGCCGTTCGTGATGTTCGCGGCCGGGCATAAACGACATGGAGAATCACCGCAAACAGAGGAGACCGCGATGAACATCGCCATCATCGGCGCCGGCAACGTCGGTCGCGCGCTTGCCGGAGCGAGCGTACGCGCCGGTCATATCGTCACCATCAGCTCGGCGCATCCCGAGAACGCGTGCACGGTCGCCGACGACGTCGGTGCGCAGGCGGCGGCATCGAACTCCGCCGCCGCCGCTGCCGCCGACGTCGTCGTGCTCGCGATCCTTTATGGGACGATCGTCGACGTCCTCGACGAGATCGGTGACGGACTCCGCGGCAAGATCGTCGTCGACGTGACGAATCCGCTGACGGACGACTACTCGGGCCTGGCGGTCGTGGGCACGTCGGCCGCCGAGCAGATCCAGGCGCGCGTCTCCGGTGCCCGCGTCGTCAAAGCCTTCAACACGGCGCTGGCCGCGCGCCAGGCCGATCCGCAGATCGAGGGCACGCAGCTCGACGGTTTCGTCGCCGGCGATGACGCCGATGCCAAGGCCGTCGTGCTCGAGCTCGTGAAGTCGATCGGCTTCCGACCGATCGACGCCGGCCCGCTGGCGATGGCGCGCGCCCTGGAGGCGCTGGCGTTGCTCAACATCACGCTGCAGATCCGCAACCACTGGAGCTGGCAAAGCGGCTGGAAGCTGGTCGGGCTGACGGCCACGGCCTGACGATCGCGACCGCCGCGTTCGTTGAATCTTGCGCAGCTTGCGTTAAGTCTCGTCGCGACACGCGGTTTTCGCGAAGACCTGCGGGTAGGCTGCTTTCATCGCATGGCGCCTTCACAGCATGGTGTGACGATCGAGCAGGAATGAGGTTGACACGGAATGACCCCCACCGACATTCGTGAGAGAGCGGCCGACTCTCCGGTGCAGAAGCCACAGGCACGTCCGGCTTCTGCCGACGATCGCCCGGTCGTGCTCGCCACTCACGCGCTCACCAAGCGCTTCGGCAGCCTCGTCGCGGTCGACGATCTGAATCTGACCGTCCGCCGGGGCGACGTGTTCGGCTTTCTCGGTCCCAACGGCGCCGGCAAGACGACGACGATCCGCCTGATCTTCGGTCTCATCTATCCGACCAGCGGCTACGCGCAGGTCCTCGACCACCGTGTGCCGCAGGACCGGCGCGCAGCGCTCAAGCATCTCGGCGGCTTCGTCGAGGTACCAGCCTTCTATGGGAACATGAGCGCGCGGCGGAACCTGCGGCTGCTCGGCAGCCTGAGCACGGAGATCACCGAGCAGCGCATCGACGAAGTGCTCGACATCGTCGGGCTGCGCGAACGCGCTGACTCGAAGGTCGGCGACTTCTCGCACGGCATGAAGCAGCGGCTGGGCATCGCCCACACGCTCATTCACAAGCCGGAGCTGATCATTCTCGACGAGCCGACCAGCGGCCTCGACCCACAAGGCATGAAGGATGTGCGCGAGCTCATCCGCGGGCTTGGGAAACAAGGCACGACGGTCTTCCTCTCGTCGCACCTGCTGCACGAGATCGAGCAGGTGTGCAACCGCGCCGTGATCATCAACAAGGGCCGGGTGGTGGTCGAGGGCACGGTCGACGAGCTGCGCCCGGCCGGCACCACGGTCAAGGTGCTGACCCGCGATCAGGCGCGCGCCACCACGGTGTTGCGCGCGCTCTTCGGGGACAAGAACGTGATGATCGACGAAAAGTACCTGATCGTCGACGGCGTCGACGGCAGCGTGCCCGACCTGATCCGCAAACTGGTCGCCGCCGAGCTCGACATCGAAGCGATCGTGCCGGCCCCGGAGCAGGGCCTCGAGGACTACTTCCTTGAGCTCACCCAGAGCGCCGACGTGGACACCGACTACAGTGGCGTCGGCGCAGCACAGGGCGGCGGGCGATGAGACTGCTGCGCGGTGAGTTCACCAAGACCATGTTCCAGAAGCGCACCTACTTCGGCTGGGCGGGTCTGACGGCGATCCCGATCATCATGGTGCTCGCCCTCGCTCTCTCGTCGAAGAAGCCCGGGCCCGGCGAGGGGCCGCCGTTCTTCTCCCAGGCCGTGCACAACGGCATGTTCATACCGCTGGCGGCGATCGCCGCGCTGTCGTTCTTTCTGCTGCCGCTGGTCGCCTCGATGGCCGGCAGCTTTCCGCTCGCCGGCGAGGCCGAGCAGGGCACGATCAAGACCTGGCTCGTGCACCCGGTGAGCCGCGGCGGCGTGCTCCTCTCCAAGTGGGTCGTCGCCGTGTTCTACGTGGTCATCGGCATGACACTCGTCGCCGCCGCCGGCCTGGCGGCCGGCGGCATCGCCTTCGGCATCCATCCGGTGGCGCTGCTCTTCGGCGGCAGCGTCTCGGTCGCCCATGGCCTGTGGCTGACGCTGCTCGCCTACTTGATCATCCTCGCCGCGACGATCTGCGTCGTGTCGTTGGCGATGTTCTTCTCGACGCTCGCCAACTCGAGCCTCACGGCGGCGGTCGGCGCTCTGGTCGTGTTCATCGTCATGCAGATCCTCGGCAGTTTCAGCTTGTTCGACTTCCTCAAGCCGTACCTGTTCACGAGCCACACCGACGCCTGGCAGAACCTCTTCAGCCGGCCGATCGTCTGGCACCCGATCTACACGGCCCTGCTCACCTTCGGCGTGTACGTCGTAGCGCTGACCGGGGCGGCGTGGGCCGTGTTTCGGCGCAAGGACGTGCTCGTCTAGCCTCCAGCTGGCGGTCGACACCGCCGCGCCGCGTGAGAAGGTAGACTTGCGCCGACCGTCCCCTCGACCGGGAGAGACGATGAGCGACGAGTGCCGGGTGTACCGCTATCGCTGGGTCGTGCTGGCGGTGTTCATGTTCGTCAATCTGACCATCCAGATGTTGTGGATCGGGTACGCGCCGATCTCGAGCCAGGCGGGGCGCTACTACGGGGTGTCCGACCTCAAGATCGGCCTCCTGGCGATGACCTTCATGATCGTCTTCATCCCGTTCTCGCTGCCGGCTGCCTGGGCGATCGACACGCTCGGCTTTCGCGCGGCCGTGGGCTTCGGAGCAGTACTGATGAGCGTCTTCGGGCTGGTCCGCGGCCTGGCCGGGACCAACTACACGCTGGCGCTGCTGAGCACGGTCGGCATCGCCATCGCCCAGCCGTTCCTGCTCAACGCGTGGACCAAGGTGCCGGCGAACTGGTTCCCGGCGGCCGGCCGGGCGACCGCCGTCGGTCTTGTCACACTGGCGAGCTTCATCGGTATCGCGGCGGGGATGGCGCTCACGCCGGTGCTCACTCACAGCATGGCGATCGCCACCGTGCAGCTCATGTACGGCGGGCTGGCGGCGGTATCTGCCGCCGCGTTCCTGCTGCTGGCGCGCGAACGGCCGGCGACGCCGCCCTGCCCGCCCGGCATGGAAGTGCGTGCCCTGATGCTCGATGGGCTCAAGCATGCGCTGACGGTCAAACCGTTCCTCGTCATGCTCGGCGTCGCGTTCGTCGTCATGGGCATCTTCAACGGCGTGTCCACGTGGGTCGAAGACATCGTCCGTCCGCGCGGCTTCGGCTCCACCGACGCGGGCACACTGGGGGCACTGATGCTGGTCGGCGGGGTGCTCGGGGCGGTCGTCCTCTCGGCGGTCTCCGACCGACAGGGCAGGCGCATCCGGTTCCTGGTTCTCGGGCTTGCGCTGGCGACCCCCGGACTGCTGGGAATCACGTTCGCGACAGCGACGTGGCTGCTCTTCGTCTCCGGCTTTGCGCTCGGGTTCTTCCTCGTCAGCGCGATGCCCATCGGTTTGCAGTACGCCGCCGAAGTGACGTTCCCGACACCGGAAGGAACGTCGAGCGGGCTTGTGCAGCTCTGCGGCCAGTGCTCGGTCGCCATCGTCTACGGCATGGCGGCGCTCAAGAGCGCCGGCGGATCGTTCACGACGTCACTGCTGCTGGCCGTGGGACTGCTGCTGCTCGCCGCGCTGGCGATGACGCGGCAGAGAGACGCCGCGCCCGGCACGGCGCCCGGGGTGGCGCCGGCCGCAGGGGAGTAGCGCCGGGTGGGCTCAGGGCACGTCGGCGGGGTTCCAGCCGAAGTGCCTGTCCTCGTTCAGGTCGTCGAGCTCGGTCATGTCGTCGTCACCGAGCTCGAAGCCGAAGACGTCGGCGTTGGCGAGGATGCGTTCGCGCGTCACCGACTTGGGGATGACGACCAGGTCGTGCTGCAGTGCCCAACGGATCAGCACCTGTGCCGGCGACTTGCCGTGGCGACCGGCGACGGCCGCCAGCGCCGGGTCGCCGAGGCGTCGTCCGCGCGTCAGCGGGCTATACGCTTCGAGCTGGATGCCGTGACCGCGGCAGAACTCGAGCAGCCAGCGCTGGTAGAGAAACGGCGAGAACTCGACCTGGTTCACCGCGGGCACAGTCTCGCTCTCGGCGAGCAGCTCCGTGACGTGTCTCTCGAGGAAGTTGCTGACGCCGATGGCGCGCGTCATGCCGGCGGCGAGCAGCTCCTCCATCGCGCGCCAGCTCTCGACGCGCAAACTCTCGACCGGCCAGTGGATGAGGTACAAGTCGACATACTCGAGGCCGAGGTCGCGGAGGCTCGCCGCCAGCGCCCGCTTCGTCTTCTCGTACCCCTGGTCGTCGTTCCAGAGTTTGGTCGTGATGAAGACCTCTTCGCGCGGCAGCCCGCTCTCGCGCACTGCCGCGCCGACGTCCTTTTCGTTGCCGTAGACGCGCGCCGTGTCGATGTGCCGGTAGCCGGCTTCGAGCGCCCAGCGCGCGGCGTTGCGCGCCTCGGTGCCGGCCCTGGCCTGCCACACGCCGAGACCGAAGCGCGGCATCAGCACGCCGTTGTTCAAGGCGACGGTCGAAGCGATCTCCATGGTCGGGGGGATTCCCTTTGTCGTCGCCTGCCAATCCCATCGTCGTTCAGGCTCGCCTTCGCTTTTCTTAACAACAGCGCAACCGAGTCTCCCCATACGCGGGGTAAACAGGACCCCAGTGAACGGAGGCGGGCCAAGGGTGTCCGCCCATGGAGGGTCCGCTGTGGTGCACCGAGTCGCAAGAGAGCTGCGCAGGCCGGTCGTGGCGATCTTGGCAGCGATCATCGTCGGTGCGCCACTCGTTCTGCTCGTCCTCCTGCCTGGGCTCGCGGACCCTGTCTCCGTCTCGACGAGTCGCGACCCGGCGATCGCGATCCGCGCCCTCAAGGCCGATCTCATCGAGCGTCTGAGCTCGGCTCCCCGCGTCGTCATCCTCGGCGGGTCGCGGGCGACGCGCTTCGATCCCGCCTACATCACGGCGAGGACCGGATCGAGCGCCTTCAATGCCGCCGTCTTCGGCGCGCGCCCGGAAGACGAGTGGGCGTTCGTCAATCTGCTGCACAGCCGCTTTCCGAACGCCCACTTCCGCTTCGTCTGGGTGATCCACGCGGACGAGTTCGGCGGCCGTACACCGGCCAAGGTTCTGCTCGAGGACCCGCTGCTTTCGCAATACTTCCCGCCGACGTTCGTCACGCAGTGGTCGAACCGCCTCGACGTGACCTCGCAGAGCTTCCCCCTGATCGCCCAGGCGCAGGACATGGTAATCGCCCCCAACGGGCAGACCCTGCACAGCCCGATGGACGTCCGCGTGCACAGCGAACCTCTCGCGCGTCGCGTGAAAGCCACGATCGACACATCGCTCAAGTCCTACGCGAGCCTGCCTGCTCAGCTGCGCCCGGAGCGGCGCCGTTACTTCGCCAAGACGCTGGCGCTGATGAAGAGCCGCGGCGACAAAGTGGTGGTCGTGATGGCGCCGCTCCAGCCGGCGTATCTCGCGGCGGTGCGCGACCACGGCTGGTCTGTTCGCCACCGGTTGGTCGTCGATTATGTGCGCGGCTTGCAAACCCGGTTCGGGTTCAGGTTCCTCGACCTCAGCCGGGCGGCGAGCATCGGCGCCTCACCCAACGGGTTCTACGACGGGATCCACCTGCGGGCGAGCACCAGCCGCCTAGTGATCGACAAGATCCTCAAGATCTATCCGCGGGCGCTTCGCTAGCTGTCTAATGCACGTTTCGCGCAAGAGCACGCAGCCGGGTACGGCGCACGGGCGCGCGGAGTAGACTACGGCGCATGGATGATGACGACTTCCGTCTCGACCCTGAGGTTCGACGCGACCTCGACGCGGCTTGGGACGCTCTTGACGACGGTGACCTGGAGGCGGCGGAGCGGGCGCTGATAAGCGCCCGCTCCGCCGCCTCCGACGACCCCGCCGTGCTCGAGGTCGAGGCCGAGCTCGCGCTCGCCCGCGAGGATCCCGAGGCGGCACTCGACGCCTACCACCGCTGGAACGACATCGACCCGGACGACCCGGAGCCGTGGATGGGCTCGGCCGAGGTCCACCTGGACTTCTACGGCGAAGCCGGCGAGGCGGCGCGGGTACTGCGCCAGCTGCTCGCCGGCCCACAGCTCGACCCGCTCGACGAGGCCGAAGCCCGGCACCTGCTCGGCCTCGCCTGCCAAGAGAAGGGCGACCGCAAGGGCATGGCCAAGGAGTGGCTCGCCGTGCTCCGCCTCGACGCGGCCACCGACCCCGAACCGCTGATGGGCGCGGCGGCCTTCGAGCAAGTCGCCGCCGCCGCGCTCGACGAGCTCCCCGACGAGATCCTCACGAACCTGCGCAACGTGACGATCCTGGTCGAAGACCGCCCCTCCGAGTCGCTCGTGCTCGACGGTCTCGACCCGCGCACGCTCGGCCTCTTCCACGGCATCGCGATGCCCGACCAGTCAGTGCTCGGCCCCGGCCCCGCGACCGGCCTCATCCATCTCTTCCGGCGCAACCTCGAACGCGAGGTCGAGGACGCCGAGGAGCTCGCCCAGCAGATCCGCATCACCGTGGCGCACGAGACGGCGCACTACTTCGGCGCCGGCGAGGACGACCTGGAGCGCTTCGGGCTCAACTGACGACGAGGTGATCACGTGAATCCCACGATCGAACTGATGAACGCGCGCTGCTCCACGCGCGCGTACGACCCGACGCCGTTAACGGAGGAAGAGAAGCGCGCGATCCTCGAGACGACGATGCGCGCGCCGACCGCCGGCAACCTGATGCTGTACTCGATCATCGAGATCGAAGACCAGGCGCTCAAGGACAAGCTCGCGGTCACGTGTGACGACCAGCCCTTCATCGCCAGGGCGCCGTTGGTGCTGGTGTTCGTCGCCGACTACCAGAAGTGGATCGACCTGTTCGCCGTCTCCGTTGTGGACGAGCTGCCGGGCGTTGCGCAACGCCCGACGCCCGGCGTCGGCGACCTGCTGCTCGCGTGCTCGGATGCGCTCATCGCGGCGCAGAACGCCGTGATCGCGGCGGAGTCATTGGGCATCGGCTCCTGCTACATCGGCGACATCCTCGAGCAGGCCGAGACTCACGCGGAGCTGCTCGGCCTGCCCAATCACACGCTGCCGATCGCGATGCTCTGCTTCGGCAGACCAGCGACGGCCAAGCACATCACGCCGCGCTACACGAAGCACGTGGTGCACAAGAACGCCTATCGCCGTCTCGGCGACGAGGAGCTGCGCGCGGTCGCCGCCGATCTCCACCCGCGCGACGTCTACAGGCGCAAGTTCGCCGCCGACTTCACGCTTGAGATGAATCGCTCCGTCGAGCGCTGGATCGAGCGCTGGCAGACGCCCGAGACGTGACGGACGTCCCAATATGCGAAGTCCTCGCGTGGGGCCGCATGCGTCAAGCGAGTGGCAGCGCATATGGGATTCGAACCCATGTTACCGCCGTGAGAGGGCGGCGTCCTAGGCCCCTAGACGAATGCGCCACAAATGGGGCTGCTGCTCCGGCGGATCCTCCGTGCTCGCCCCGCTGGTGGTAGTGGCTGCGGGACGAGGATTCGAACCTCGGTTCCACGGTCCAGAGCCGCGTGTCCTACCGCTAGACGATCCCGCAGCGGCAGCGGCGAACTAGGGTACCAAAGATTCGCCGCTGGTGAAACCCGTTCTCAGCGTCTCCGTCGGCATGGCTGCGCGTGCGGCGATGCGGGTAGACTGAGCGGCGGCAGTCGTGCAACGACGTGGGTGGCCGCCTTCGGGGCAAGCGGGCGCCGCGCGAGTCGTTTCAACGTAAGGGAGGGACGCGTGAGTGAAGGCAAATTGCTCCGTCACTTCAAGGTGAAGGTCGACGAACACTGGGTCGTCCTCGAATGGGCGAAGCACAGCGAAGGACCAGTGCGCGTTGCCGTGCTGCGCTCGGAGTCCGGGTTCGCGGAGTCGCCCGCCGAGGTCTTCGACGAACACCCGACACAGACGCTGGTCCACGAGGGCGACGAAGACAGCGCTCAGGACCAGGACGTGATGCCGACGGTCAAGTACTACTACACATGCTTCGCGCGTCTCGAGGTCGACACGTGGGAGAAGGAGCACACCGACCACGTGACGATTCCCAAGGCGGTGCAATGGCACCGCGTCGACCTCGGTGAAGGCCAGACGACCAAGGCGCTCGACCGGCTGCGGCTCGGCCTGGTGTTTGGCGGCTTCGGTCCCGGCGGCGGCGGCGGCATGTGAATCAGGCTACGTGAACGAGGGGCGGGCGGCGCTTCGCGCCGCCCGCCTCCGAACTCCTTCCGAAAGGGGTGGCATGGACACCGAGGTCCTCCTCAAGCACTTCAAGGCCACGGCTCACGACGACTGGGTCGTCCTCCACTGGGCGAAGGCGGTCGACGACGTCGTGCGGGTGGCGGTCGTGCGTTCCGAGTCCGACTTCGCCGGACGTGCCGAAGAGGTGGTGGAGGACGCCGCCGGTCAGCTCCTGATCTATGAGGGCGCCGACGACCGCTGTCAGGACCAGGGTGTCATCGGCGGGGTGGACTACTATTACACCGCGTTCGCCCGTCTCGAGAGCGGCATCTGGCAGCGTCAGCACACCTATCACATCAAGCCGCACGTCGGACACGTGTACCATCGCACGGAACTCTTCGACCGCGACAGCCCGGCCTACCTGCGGGCGATGGACCGCATGCGCGCCGGCTTCTGGCTGAACCGCATCAGCGCTCGATGAGCTCGATCCAGTTGCCGTCGGGATCGGCGACGAAGGCGATGCGCGGCCCCTCGCCCTGCAAGGGCGCGGGCGCGCGGCCGAGGTCGCCCGCGCCCGCCGCGATGAGCTTGGCGTAGACGCCGTCGAGATCCTCTACATCGAAGGCGAAGTGTCCGAAGCGGTCACCGCCTGCGTACGCCGCGTCCTTGCCCCAGTTGTAGACGAGCTCGATCGCGAAGTTGCCGTCCGGCGGCTCGACGAACGCGAGCGTCGCCTTGTTCTTCGTCAGCTCGCGTTTGTGCGTCAGCTTCATGCCGAGTCGCTCGTAGAAGGCGACCGCACGATCGAGGTCGCTGGTGCGCGTCGCCACGTGCACGAACTTCATTCTGCTCTCCTCACGTCGGGGTCGTCTCTCGGAGTCTGTGTACCCGCCGATGCTATACTCAAGCCCGTGCCGATCACCCCGTTCAAAGACAAACAACCAGCCTTCGGTCGCGACGTCTTCGTGCATCCGACGGCGACGATCATCGGCGATGTGGTGCTCGAGGACGGCGCCAACGTGTGGCCGGGCGCCGTCTTGCGCGGCGACGTCGAGCGCATCCGGCTCGGCATCCACACCAGCTTCCAGGACAACTCCATCGCCCACTCCGACCGGGGGTACCCGGTGACCGTCGGTCCCGACTGCGTTGTCGGCCACGGCGTGATCCTGCACGGCGCCACCGTCGGCGCCCGCTGCCTGATCGGCATGGGCAGCACGCTGCTCAACGGCTGCGAGATCGGCGACGAGAGCATCGTCGGTGCGAACTCGCTCGTCACGCAGGGCAAGACGTTCCCGCCGCGCAGTCTCGTCATGGGCTCGCCGGCCAAGCTCGTGCGCGCGGTCACCGACGAAGATCTGAAGCCGCGCGTGGAGCTCCGCGACCGTTACGCGCGGCGCTCGCTCGACTACCTCGAGCAGGGGCTGGGCGCCGACCTGGCGCGCCGCTAGGCGCGCCGCCCGCGGCGCTCAGCGCAGCGCCGTCCGTGTCCTCATCTCGACGGTGGCCGTCGCCATCGTCTCCCCTCCGCAACCACGCGGGTGCGTGCTCTCGCGCGAGTATTGCAGTACGCTATTATTGAGGTTTGTACACGAGTGACGGGGGCGGCGATGGACCTCTTCGAGTTCCAGGGCAAGCGGCTCTTCTACGAGGCGGGTATCCCGACACCGCACTCGTGGGTCGCCGCCGACGTCGACGAGGCGATCGAGATCGGTGCGGCGCAGGGCATGCCGCTGGCGGTCAAGGCCCAGGTGCTCAGTGGCGGCCGCGGCAAAAGCGGCGTCGTCGTCATCGTCCGCGACAACGCGCAGTTCGTCAGCGTCGCTGAGCAACTCTTCTGGCTCACCGTCAACGGCCGGCGCGCCGAGCATCTGCTGATCGAGCGCGCCGTCGACGTCGCGCGCGAGTTCTACCTGGCGATCACGCTCGACCGCACGGCGCGCCGCCCGGTGCTTCTCTTCTCGGCACACGGCGGCGTCGACATCGAGCATCTCGCCAGGGACGATCCAGCGGCGATGGTGCGCCTGCCGGTGGACCCACTCGCGGGTCTCGATCAGGCGCAGATCGATCGCGTCGTCGAGGAGGCGGGCAAGGCGCAGCCGTTGCCGGAGGCGGCGCAGCAAATGCTTGCGCGCGTCGTCGTCAACCTCGCGCGCCTCTACCACGACTACGAAGCTACACTCGTCGAGATCAACCCGCTGGCGCTCACGACCGACGGCGAGCTGCTCGCGCTCGACGCCAAGGTCACGCTCGACGACAACGCGCTCCCCCGGCACCTCGAGCTCGAGGAGCTGCGCACGTTCGCCAACGTGCGCGAGCGCCGTGCGCACCTGGCCGGCGTCACCTATGTTTCGCTCGATGGTGAGATCGGCGTGATCGGCAACGGCGCCGGGCTGGTGATGAGCGTGCTCGACCTGATCGAGGCCGGCGGCGGCAACGCCGGCGATTTCTGCGACGTCGGCGGCGGCGCTCGCGCCGGCGCCGTGCGCAGCGCCATCGACATCGTGCTCGCCGACGAGCACGTGAAGGCGCTGCTGGTCAGCATCTTCGGTGGCATCACCCGCGGCGACGAAGTCGCCCGCGGCGTGCTCGAAGGGCTTGAGGCCAGCGACAGGGTGGTGCCGGTCGTCGTGCGTCTCGCCGGCACCGATGCCGAAGAGGGTCGTAAGCTGCTCGCCGCCTCCGGCCGCACCGGTCTGACCGTGGTCGAGAGCCTTGAGGAGGCGGTCACGTGCGTCGTGGCCGCCGCCGGGGGAGGGAGCTGACGTGGCGATCCTCGTCGACGAGCACACCAGGGTCCTGGTGCAGGGCATCACCGGCCGCGAAGGCAGCTTCCACACGTCGCGCATGCTGGACGCGGGCACCGAGGTCGTCGGCGGAGTGTCGCCCAAGAAGGGCGGTCAGAACGTCGGCGGCGTGCCCGTGTTCGCCACGGTCGCCGAGGCGATCGCCGCGACCGGCGCCACGGCGTCTGTGATCTTCGTGCCGGCGCCGGTCGCGCCGGCCGCCATCCTCGAGGCGGCCGAAGCCGGTCTGCGCCTCGTCGTCTGCATCACCGAGGGCATCCCGCTGCGCGACATGGTCGAGGTGAGTGCCCACATCCAAGACCTCGACCTCACGTTCGTCGGCCCCAACTGCCCCGGCGTCACCAGCCCGGGTGGCGCGAATCTCGGCATCATGCCCGCGGCGATCTTCTCGCCCGGGCCGGTCGGCATCGTCTCGCGCTCCGGCACCCTGACCTATGAGATCGTCAACGAGCTGACCCAGGCCGGCCTCGGTCAATCGACCTGCGTCGGCATGGGCGGCGACCCGATCCACGGTATCGGCTTCACGGAGTGTCTCGAGCTCTTCGAGAACGACGTCGACACGCGCGGCATCGTGCTCGTCGGCGAGATCGGCGGCGAAGACGAAGAGCGCGCCGCCGCCTACATCCGCGAGAACGTGACCACGCCGGTCGTCGCCTACATCGCCGGTTACACGGCGCCGGCGGGCAAGGTGATGGGCCACGCCGGCGCGATCATCACCGGCGAGGCGGGCACGGCGGCCGCCAAGGCGGCGGCCCTCGAGGCGGTGGGCGTCGCCGTCGCCCGCCGCCCCAAAGAGGTCGCCGCACTGATGGCGGCCGCGTTCGCAGGGAGCATGTGAGCGAGATTCGCGGCAGCGAGCCCGCTGCGCGCACCGCCGATTCGCCCGAGGCCGATCCCGCCGACTGGGAGCCGGTGGCCGCCGTACCGTCCACCATCGACCCGACCGTCACCTGGTCGCTCACCCGTCGCGTGACGCTGGCGCTGCTTCCGGGTCTCTGGGCCGCGGGTGCGGTCGCGGTGACGGTGATGCTCGCGCTCGGCGCCGTGGACGGCTGGCTCCATCACGGCGGCCGCGTACCGCTGCACGGCGACACGTCGCTGCCGGCCGGGCTGATGCTCGTCGCAGTGGTCCTGCCGGCCAGCCTCGCCGCGTTCGTCGGCTGGGCGACCGCGCTCATCCTGCGGGCGGCAGCGCGGCGCCGCGCCTGGACGGGGCTGCTCATCTTCTCGGTCTCCAGCGCCGTCGTCTGGCTCGTCGTCTGGGGAGCCTCGTTCCTCACCGCCGGGGGGCAGGTCATCTGGCTGGCGCTGATGCCCGGCGTGTTCATCTATCTGGCGGCGCTCGCCACGATCCGCCTGGCGGCGATCGCGGCGCATCCCGCCGCCGCCCCTCCCGCCGCCCCTCCCGCGGTCTAGCCAAAAAGCGCAATCCCTCGACTCGGCCGTGCTCAGCGGTCCATAGTCCACTGCGGATTGCTGTGCTAGCGTACCCTTGGGAAACCAGCAGCTTCGAGCTATCGAAGGAGATCAGGATGTCGAACGAAGCCCATCCGCCCACGGTCGAGGAGCTGAAGGCCAAGGCGTACCAGCCGATGGAAGACGCGATGAAGCTCCATCCGTTCTACAAGGGCAAGATCGAGACCACGCTCAAGTGCTGCGTGCGCGACTTTCAGGACTTCGGCATCTGGTACACGCCGGGTGTGAGCAAGCCGTGCCTCGAGATCAAGGACGACCCGGAGAAGGTCTACGAGCACACCAACAAGGGCAACACGGTGGCTGTGATCAGCGACGGTACGCGCGTGCTCGGCATGGGCGACATCGGCCCCAAGGCCGGTCTGCCGGTGATGGAGGGCAAGTCGCTGCTCTACAAGTACCTCGGCGGCGTCGACGGCTTTCCGTTGATGGTCAACACCAAGGACCCGGACGAGTTGATCCAGTTCGTCAAGCTCGTGCAGCCGGGGCTGGGCGGCGTCAATCTCGAAGATATCGCCCAGCCCAAGTGCTTCCGCATCCTCGACACGCTGCGCGAGGAGTGCGAGATCCCGGTGTGGCACGACGACCAGCAGGGCACCGCGTGCGTCACCCTCGCCGGTCTGATCAACGCGCTCAAGGTCGTCGGCCGCAAGATGGACGAGATCAAGATCGCCTTCATCGGCTGCGGCGCCGCCAACGTCGCCATCAGCCGCCTCATCTTCGCCTACGGCGCCGACCGCGAGAAGTGCATGCTGGTCGACAGCAAGGGCATCCTGCACAAGGGTCGCAGCGACATCGAGGCGGTCAAGGTCGAGTGGACCAACAAGTGGGACTACTGCCAGACGACCAACGCCGAGCAGCGCGAGGGCAGCATCGCCGACGCGCTCAAGGGCGCCGACGTCTGCATCGCCCTCAGCAAACAGGGCCCCGACACGATCAAGAAGGCCTGGATCAAGGCGATGGCGCCCGATCCGATCGTCTTCCTCTGCTCCAACCCCATCCCCGAGATGTGGCCGTGGGACGCCCTCGAGGCCGGCGCCGCGGTCGTGGCGACCGGACGCTCCGACTTCCCCAACCAGGTCAACAACTCCGTCGGCTTCCCCGGCATCTTCCGCGGCACGCTCGACGTGCGCGCCAAGACGATCACCGACGAGATGTGCATCGCCGCCGCCGAGGAGCTCGCCAGGGTGGCCGAGGACAAGGGCCTCAAGGCCGACTTCATCATGCCGACGATGGACGACTGGGAGGTCTTCCCGCGCGAGGCCGCGGCCGTGGCGATGAAGGCGATCGAGCAGGGCGTCGCGCTGCGCACGGATCTCACCTTCGACGCCGAGGTCAAGCAGGCGACCGCGATCATCGCCCGCGCCCGCGGCATGGTCAACGACCAGATGGCGCTGGGCTACATCCCAATGCCCGAAGGCAGCCCGGCGCCGATGCCGACGGTGGCCGCGATGAAGGCCGTCGGCAAGGCGCTCGTGAGCCAGGCAGCCGACACGGCGGTGGACGCCGCGAAGAAGGCTGCCGAAGTGATCGAAGACGTCGCCAGGCGGGCGGCCGAGGCGGCGAAGAAGGCGGCCGAGTCGCGCAGGAAGAGCTGAGGGCGACCCGATGGCAGTCCGCGAGCTCGATGTCGCCGCCGTCACGGCGGCCGTCAAGGCCATGTGCATGGAGGTCAACTACGACCTCCCCGATGACGTCTACGAAGCTCTGAAGGCGGGCAAGGCGGCGGAGGAGTCGGCGGTCGGCAAGGCGGTCTTCGACCAGCTCGTCGAGAATGCCGACATCGCCCGCCGCGACCGCGTGCCGATCTGTCAGGACACCGGCTTTGCCGTGATCTTCGCCGAGGTCGGTCAGGAGGTGCACCTCGCCGGCGGCGACTTCGCGGCGGCGATCAACGAGGGTGTGCGCCAGGGGTACGGCGAGGGCTACCTGCGCAAGTCGATCGCGGAGGAGCCGGCGCAGGCGCGGCGCAACACCAGGGACAACACGCCGGCGGTGATCCATACGAACATCGTGCCCGGCGACAAGGTCACGCTGACGATGATGGCCAAGGGCGGCGGCGCCGAGAACATGAGCAGCCTCAACATGCTCAAGCCGTCGCAGGGCTGGGCGGGGATGGTGCAGGCGGTGCTCGACACCGTGAGCAAGGCGGGCGCGAACCCGTGCCCGCCGATCGTAATCGGTGTCGGCATCGGCGGCACCATCGACATGGTCACGGTGCTCGCCAAAAAGGCGCTGATGCGCGACATCGGCAGCAAGCATACCGACGAGCGCATCGCCGACATGGAGACCGAGCTGCTCGAGAAGATCAACGCGCTCGGCATCGGACCGCAAGGTCTCGGCGGCACGCAGACCTGCCTCGCCGTGTTCATCGAGGAGATGCCCTGCCACATCGCCAGCATGCCGATCGCGGTCAACGTGCAGTGCCACGCGCAGCGGCACAAGACGGTCACACTTTAGGGGAGAGGGGAGGAGCGATGGCAACGAAGAAGATCACCACCCCGCTCACCGACGAGGTCGTCAGGGGCCTGCGCGCCGGCGACGAGGTCGAGATAACGGGAGTCATCTACCAGGCGCGCGACTCTGCGCACAAGCGCATCGTTGCGTTGATCGAATCGGGCGATCCACTGCCCTTCGACATGCAGGGCGCGGTCATCTACTACATGGGTCCCTCGCCGGCCCGGCCCGGTAAGGTGATCGGCTCGGCCGGGCCCACCACCTCGGGCCGCATGGACGTCTACGCGCCGACGCTGATGGCGCACGGGCTCAAGGGCATGATCGGCAAGGGTTTGCGCACGCCCGAGGTCAAGGCGGCGATGCGCGAGCACACGGCGGTCTACCTCGCCGCCACCGGCGGCGCCGGCGCGCTGCTCGCGCAGCGCATCGTCGGCAACGAGACGATCGCCTGGCCGGAGCTCGGCGCCGAGGCGGTCGCCCGCCTCGAGGTCAGGGACTTCCCGGCGATCGTCGTCAACGACTGCTACGGCGCCGACCTCTACGAGGAGGGGCGCGCCCGCTACGCGAAGTCGTAGGTTCGGCCCCGTGTAGTCGCATATAGAATGGCGGCATGGAGGCGCTGCCATGACCGCGTGGATATGGGCCGTCGGGCGCATGCTCGGCCTCGGCACGGCGGCCGGCGTGCGCGTCTCGCTCACTCTGGCGATGATTGGCGTGCTCTCGCGTCTTGACTGGGGCACCGAAGTCGTCGGTCGCTTCAAGTGGCTCGAGTCCAGGCCGGCGATCGTCGCCTTCATCGTGCTCGCCATTTTCGAATCGACCTTCGACAAGGTCCCCAAGCTCGACCGCATCCAGGACAGGCTCGTGCGGCCCTACCGGCTCGCATTCGCCGCGATCGCCGGTGCGGCGACTATCGGCCACGGCCTCATCGGCTTGTTCATCGGGCTCGCGGTGGGTCTGCTCGGCGGCTGGTTCGGCCAGTGGGTCAAGCACGCCATCCGACCGCGCTCGGCCACAAGCGACCTGGTGCCGGCGCTGATGAGCCTCACTGAGGATCTCTTCGCCTTTGCCGCCACCGCCGCCACCGCCGCCGTCGGCGTCGTCGGCTACGGCGTCTTCGCCACGGCGCTGTGGCTCTTCTACCGCCTCACGCGGCGCAAGCGGATCAAATACAAGGGGCTGCGCGTCCTGCGCTAGCGGCGCAGCGACGTGCGCGACGGGGAGGATCCGTGGAGGCCGAACAGTCGCAGATCTACGCTCTGCGGCGCGTCAGGATGGTCGAAGACCAGATCGCGCGCCGCGGGGTGCGTGACGAGAACGTGCTCGCCGCGATGCGCTCGGTGCCGCGCCACTTGTTCGTGCCCGATAGCCAGGTCGACGACGCCTACCGCGACGGCGCTCTGCCGATCGGCTTCGGGCAGACGATCTCGCAGCCGTACATCGTCGCGATCATGACCGCGTTGCTCAAGCTCGACGTGCGCTCGCGCGTGCTCGAGATCGGCACCGGCTGCGGCTATCAGACCGCGGTGCTCGCCGAGCTCGTCGGCGAGGTCTACACGATCGAGCGCGTGCCGCAGCTCGCCGAGCGCGCCGCCGAGACGCTCGGCCGCCTCGGCTACCGCGCTGTGCAGACGCTTGTCGGTGACGGCAGTCGCGGCTGGCGCGAGCATGCGCCGTACGATGCGATCATCGTCACGGCGGCGGCCGCGGAGGCGCCGTTCGCGCTCTTGCGCGAACTAGCGCCCGACGGCCGCCTCGTCGTGCCGATCGGCGCCGCTCACGGCGAACAGATGCTCACCGTGTTCGTGCGTCGCGGTGATACATTCGAGGAGCACGAGGAGCTCCTCTGCAGATTCGTACCGCTGATCGAGGACCGCGGTCCCGAGCAGGACGACCCCGGAGGTGAAGGATGAAGGCGGTTCAAGTGCGGGTGATGGGCAAGGTGCAAGGTGTCTTCTACCGCGCGAGTGCGCGCAGCGAGGCCGAGCGGCTCGGCCTGAGCGGCTGGGCGAGGAACATGAGCGACGGTAGCGTGGCGCTCCTCCTGCAAGGCGAGGACCAAGCCGTCGACGAGATGCTCGCCTGGTGCCGCGTCGGCCCGCCGGGCGCCGAGCCGGGATGGCTCGACGTGCAACCGGTCGTAACCGATGCGTCCCTGACCGACTTCTCCGCCGCGTGACCGGCATGGCGCGCGAGAAGAAAACCGGCGACGCCGCCGGCCCCGCCGGCCGCGTCACCATCGATCAGGTTCGCCGCGACCCCGAGGTGAAGGCGTTCATCAAGAAGGCTGACGAGAACCTCGAGCAGCTCGGCTACACCGAGCACGGCACGCGTCATGCGCATCTTGTCTCGAGCATCGCCGAGAACATCCTGCTGAGGCTCGGCCGTCCGCAGCGCGAAGCCGAGCTGGCGGCGATCGCCGGCTACCTGCACGACATGGGCAACGGCATCTCGCGGCTCGACCACGGCATCGCCGCGGCGCTGCTCGCGCAGACAGTCCTGCGCCGCCTCGGCATGCCGGTCGAGGAGTACACCGAGGTGATGTGCGCCATCGGCAACCACGAAGAAGAGTACGGCGAGGCCGTC
Organism: Actinomycetota bacterium; assembly: GCA_003132585.1. Classification (GTDB taxonomy): domain Bacteria; phylum Actinomycetota; class Thermoleophilia; order UBA2241; family UBA2241; genus PALSA-647. Next base: position 3,113 of record PKYG01000114.1, on the reverse strand, counting down.
AGCCCGATCTCGGCGGCGTTGATCCTCGGCGACAAGTCCGACGTGCACAAGAGCCGCGTGCGCAACATCGAGCCGGCCGCCTTCGACATCCACGACCGCGTCAACTTCGCCAGCCAGAAGTCGTTCGTCAGCGTCGACGGCGGAGCCAAGACGATCACTCTCGAGCTCGAGATCGACACCGCCGGGTCGCAGGTGATGGAGTACTTTGAGATCTTCCTCAGCCGCATGGTCATGTGCCGTCGCGCCGCCGAGTTCCTCGGCTGCCGCTTCAGCCTCGTCATCAACAAGTCGATACTCATGTAGCGGACAAACGCAGCCCGTGCTGCTGATAAGATGGTCGCAGTGAAACCTACGGAGGTGGTCACGTTGGCGGAAGGCAAAAAGAAGAAGGGCGGCCTGCTCTTTGGCGCGATCGTCGGCGTCGCCGCCGGCCTGCTGCTCGCTCCGCGGACGGGCAAAGAGTCGCGCGAGAAACTCTTCGGTGGCGGCATGGCGGCGCAGAAGGACCGCCTGCGCGAGGCGATGGGCGCCGGCATGGAATCGGCTGCCGACCGCTCCGAGAGCTTGCGCGAGAAGATCGAGGAGACGCGCAACCGGCTCCGCGAGCAGATGAGCCAGGCCCCCGAAGAGTGATCTGACCCCGCTGTGTCGGGCGTGAG
>PKYG01000114.1:0-2446 GCA_003132585.1 Actinomycetota bacterium | reverse complement strand
GTGCCCGGTCTGCCGGACCCGCTCGAGGGGTTCACGATCGTGCAGCTCTCCGACATGCACATCGGCTCGCCCAGCCTCAACGTGCGCGTCTTCGACAAGGCGCTCGCGCTGACGGAGCGCATCGCCCCCCATCTTGTCGCGATCACCGGCGACCTCGTCACCGGCAGGCGGCGCCTCGCCGTCCTCGAGGATGGCTTGCGCCGCCTTTCGCCCCCGTACGGCATGTATGCCGTTCTCGGGAATCACGACCATGGCGTGACCAAGGTCGTGCGTGCGCCCGAAGTCGACTTGGAGGGGCTGGCGGCATGTGGCGTGACGCTGCTCGAGAACACGTGCGTGACGGTCCCGGTCGGCAAGGGCGCGAGCGTGCAGATCTGCGGCATCGACGACTGGGCGCACGGCTATGGCGACCTCGCGCCGGCGCTGGCGGTGCTCGATCGCCGGCCCGCGGTGGTCCGCCTGCTGCTCAGCCACTATCCCGAAGCGGCGCTCGCCACGTCACCCGACGACTTCGCGCTCACCCTGTCGGGTGATACGCACGGCGGCCAGATCTGCCTGCCGTGGCCCGGCGGGCGCATCATGCTGAGCCAGCCGCGGGCGAAGTTCCGCGACGGCCTCTACGAGGCAGAGGGCCGTCGCGTCTGCGTCACCCGCGGCATCGGCACGAGCTTCTTGCCGTTCCGCCTCTTCTGCCGGCCCGAGATCGTCGTTCTGCGTCTCGTGCGCGCGGCGTAGACTGCGTCGCGCCGCGCGTCGTCATCTCTTGCGACGAAGCGTGTTGACGGCGCGCATCAGTGGCGGCGTCACCTCGCTGATCGCCGCCGTCGGGCAGATCTCCGTGCAGGCGAAACAGCGCACGCAGAGATCGTCGTCGTAGACCGGTGTGGGCGAGAGTTCGATCGCGCCGACGCCGCAGATGGCGGCGCAGTCGCCGCACCGTGTGCATGCCTGTTCGTTGACGAGTCGCGGACGCGCCGTCAGAAGGCTGCGTGCGAGACCTGCCGCGCGCCCCGGAAAGCTCAGGTCGGAGTCGCTGAAGGACGGTGTGAAGTCGCGATCGGCGACGATCGGGTCGCCGGCGAGCGCGTACGGATGGCTGAGGTCGATGAGGCCACGTCGCGCCGCGGCGGCGAGCACGTGGATGTCGGAGCGCTCGTGCGCCGTGCGGTCGGCGAGTGCCGCGTCCAGCGCCACGGCGTCGCGTGCGGCGAAGAGCGAGTCGAGCGCCCGCGGTGTGCCGTTGCCGGGGCCCTTGCCCTCCATTGCGATGATGCCGTCCATGATCGTGAAGCGCGGCGCCAGGGCAAGGTACAGGTCGAGCAGCATCTCGGCGAAAGCGGTGCGCTTCTGCGCGCGCACGTGCAGATGCGCCTTGGCCAGCCCCGGCACGCAGCCGAAGGCGAGCTTGACGCCGCCGGTGAGGCGCATGAGGCCGTGGGTCTTGACGACGCCGACCTGGATGATCGCGTCGGCGTCGACGAAGCACCGGCAGATCGGAAAACTGCGGAACAGGCGGCCGTCGGGGGCGGCCAGCTCGGTTACGTCGGCGTCGGCGACGACGAGCTCGACGCCCTCCTCCTTGCAAACGGCGGTGATGCCGCTGGTGCGGTAGGCGCGCAGCACGAGCGCCGTCGCCCCGGGGCCGCCGGGGCTGTCGGCGACGAACGGCTGCGCGCCGCACTCCTTGAGAGCGCGGAGCACGACGCGCAGCGTCTCCGGGTGCGTGGATACGGCGCGCTCGGGCGCGGCGCCGCGGAGCACGTTGATCTTCACGGCGATGCGTTCGCCGGCGGTGGCGAGCGCCTGCCAGCCCCCGAACGGGGCGACCAGGCGCTCCACGGCCGCCGGCAGGCCGGCGCCGTGGCGCGCGGTCACATGCGAGACGAGCGACGGCGCGCTCGCCGGTGTCTCAGGGCTTCTCGGCGACAAGGACCAAATGATAGCGCAGGAGCGTGCCCGGTTCGAATTCCGTGCGTACGCGCAGACCTATGCCGGCGAGCACTGCCCGCGCCTGCGCCGACGTCAGCACGTGGTCCTTGGGCGGGCCCACGGGGCGGTCCATGTGGCCGAAGTCGATGACCGCCACGAGCCCGCCGGGCCGCAGGAGGCGAATCACTTCGGCGAGCGCCGCCGGCTCGTCGTGGATGTGGTGCAGAACGTTGATCAGGAGCACGCGGTCGGCGCTGCCGTCCGGCAGCGGGACCGCGTTGTCGGCCGTCTGCACCAAGGCGATGCGCGCGGCGAGCTCGCTGCCTGCCAACTTGGTGGTGAGCATCTCCAGGAGCTGCGGGTATGCCTCGACGGCGATCACACGGCCGTGCGGCAGCGCTCGGGCGATGGGGATCGTGTACATGCCGGTGCCGGCGCCGTAGTCGACCACGGTCTCGGCGCCCTTGAGCTGCAGCAGGTCGACGACGATCGCTGGAGGCAACTCGCGCAGGCGTTC
>PKYG01000109.1:6505-15667 GCA_003132585.1 Actinomycetota bacterium | reverse complement strand
TGCGCAGCGCCTCGACCGCATCCGGTGTCGTCGGTACGCCGTCCTCGAGGCAGTTCTCACAGACGAGGCCGCCGCGGGCGGCCGAAAAGGCGAGCGCCAGATCGCCCTTCCCACACGACGCGCAGTGCTCGAGCACCGGCAGGTAGCCAGCCTCGTTCAACAGTTTGACGAGCACGCCGAGCACGAGCGGCGCCTGCATCGCCGAACCGGCGAAGCCGCTGTCGATCGCGCGCAAGGCGTTGCGCAGGAGGCTGAAGACGCGCTCGTGCGGCTCGCCCTCGGCGAAAAGCCCGGCGGCCGCCTCGCAGGCGATACCGGCGGCCGCCAGAGCCTCCCGGTCCTCGCGCATGTGAAGATACATCTCGACGAGCTGGGCGGAGGTCACCGTGAACAGCGAGGAGCGGCCGTGAAAGAGCACGAGGTCGCAGATGTTGAACGGCTCGAGGCGGCCGCCCCAGCGCGACTTGGTCTTACGCACGCCTTTGACTACCGCATCGACGCGGCCGAGCTCGCGCGAGAAGAGCACGGCGATGCGATCGGCCTCGCCCAGCGGCCGCGAACCGAGCACCACGGCGCGCGTCGTCTGGTAACGCACGGCGCTCCCTACTGCTTCTCGCGGGCGGAGATCACCCGCGGTAGGCCGCCGAGGTCATTGCGTACGTCGATGTCCTCGAAGCGGCCGCTGGCGATGAAGAGCTGCAGCGTCTCGAGCATGCGCCCGTCGTTGATCTCCACGGCGAGCATGCCGCCGGGCACCAGGAACGGCGGCGCCCCGGGGATGATGCGCTCGTAGAAGTCCATGCCGTGCTGGCCGCCGAGCAGCGCCACGTGCGGCTCGAAGCCGCGGATCTCGGGAGCGAGGCGGCGCATCGCTTCGACCGGCACATACGGCGGGTTGGAGACGATGACGTCGAAGTGGGCCTCGGTCGGCACGTCATCGTACACGTCGCTGACGATGAACTCGACGCGGCCGGCGAGGCCGAGCCGCGTCGCATTGAGCCGCGCCATCTCGAGCGGCGCCGGGTGCACCTCGGTGGCGACGACGCGCACGCGCGGATGCTCGGTGGCGAGCGCCAGCGCGATCGCGCCGCTGCCCGTGCCGATGTCGAGCAGCAGCGGCGTCTCCTTGTCGAGGCGGTTGAGCTCCTCGAGCACGACCTCGACCACCGTCTCCGTCTCCGGCCGCGGGATCAGCGTGTTCTCGTTGACCTGCAGCTCGATCATCCGAAAGGCTTTGTGGCCGACGATGTAGGCGACCGGCTCGCGTCGCCCGCGGCGCTCGACGAAGCCGTCGAAGGCGGCACTCTCCGGCTCGGTGAGGCGACGCTCAGGAGCGGCGTACAGTTCGTCGCGCCGCACTCCGAGCGCCTCCGCCATCAGCAGCTCGGCGTCGAGGCGCGGCGACTCGGACTTCGCGTCGCTCAGTGTCGCAGTCGCCGCGCGGATCGCCTCCCTCACGGTCGGCAGCGCGCCCACGGCTCAGGCCTCTCCAACGGCCGCGAGCTGCTTGCGCCGGTCTTCGGCGGCAAGCGCCTCGGTGAACTCGCCGATGTCGCCCTCGAGGATCTCGTACAGCCGGTGCGACGTGAGCCCGATGCGGTGGTCCGAGACTCGGTTCTGCGCAAAGTTGTAGGTGCGGATCTTCTGCGAGCGGTCGCCGGTGCCGACCATGCTGCGCCGCGCCGCGCTCGCCTCCTTCTCCTGCTTGTCGCGCTCGATCTCGTAGAGGCGGGCGCGCAAAATGCGCAGCGCCCGCTCCTTGTTCTGCAGCTGCGACTTCTCGTCCTGGCAGCTCACCACCAGCCCGCTGGGCACGTGCGTGATGCGCACCGCCGAGTCGGTCGTGTTGACCGACTGCCCGCCGGGCCCGCTGGAGCGGAAGATGTCGATGCGCAGGTCGTTGGGGTCGACCTCGATCTCGATGTCTTCGGCTTCGGGCAGCACGGCAACGGTCGCCGTGGACGTGTGGATGCGGCCCGCCGACTCGGTCACCGGGATGCGCTGCACACGGTGGACGCCGCTCTCGTACTTGAGCGCCGAGAACGCGCTCCGGCCACGCACCTCGAGGATGATCTCCTTGAAGCCGCCGGCGGCGGCCTCGTTGGACGAGAGCACTTCGACGTTGAAGCCCTTGCCTTCGGCGTGCCGCGTGTACATGCGCGCCAGCTCGCCGGCGAACAAGGCGGCTTCGTCGCCGCCGGCGCCGGCGCGGATCTCGATGATCACATCTTTGGCGTCGTTGGGGTCACGCGCCAGCATCGCCGCGCGGATCTGCTCGGCGAGCTCGTCGAGCTTGCGGCGGTTCTGCGCGAGTTCCTCCTGGAGGAACTCGCGCATCTCCGCGTCGACGTCGCCGCCGAGCAGCTCCTCGGCGTCGCTCACGGCCTGCTCCGCTTCACGGTACTGCTGCGTGAGCACATGCACCTCCTGCAGCTCCGCGTGCCGGCGCGCCGTGATCGCATACAGCTTGTGATCGTTGAGCACGACGGGGTCGGAGAGCTGTCCGTTGAGCTCCCCATAGCTGCGTTCTATCTCTTCGATCAGCTTCTCGACCATGGGTGTGCTGCCGTGTGTCGGAGGGCGCCGCGACGATCCCGCGACGTGGGCACATGCCCGGTCTCGATTATACCCGAAGGGTGGGAGGAGCCGGCGCGGGCCGGCGCGGGCCGCTGCCGCGGCCCGCGCCCCACGCTACAGCCGGAACGGATGCAGCAGCTTTTCGACCGACGGCGGCGGTCCCTTGTGAGTCCACCCCCACACCACCACACCGTGGGTCGTAGGGTCGAGCTCGAACTGGACCCAGTGGATCACCGGCGGCTGTGTGTAGCCCATGGGGTGCGTGAAGGTGAGTGTGGTGAGATTGCCGTGGAGCACGACGAGATACATCTGCTTGTCGCGGGAGCTTGCCGGAATGTCAAAAACGCGCTCGCCGAGGGCCGGAGCGATCTCGGCGACTGTGGCGAGCGTCCACCCCGCGTAAGCCGGATGCGCATCGCCGCCGATCACGGCCTGCTTGGCGGCGTACTTCATGACCCAGGCCGGCGGCGGCGTGAAAGCGTCGATGCCCCCCTCCGCAGCGGCGACGGCGAAGCCGCCTTCGCCGTCTTGCTCGCGCCGCCGCAGCCGGTCGCGAGCGCAATCGCCGCCGCCGCCATCACTGCCACGACGATCGTCACGAACACTATGCGTCTACTCACCTTGCTGCCCCCAGGAGTCGCGGCCGGTGTCACCCTACACCTGGAGGGACGCGGCCGGCGCGCCGCGGGTTCGCCGGCCGCGGACGCCTGCCGGCGACCGCCCGCGGCAGCTTACGCCATGACCTCCACACCCTTGACCGGTGGTCGGTCCTGCGGCTCGAGCTCGATGATCTTCTCCAGCGCGGCGAGCGCGACCTCGAGCTGCGCCGTGTCGGGCTGCTTGGTCGTCATCCACTGCAGCGCCAGGCCCGGCGCCATCACGATGCGCACGAAACGGCTGTCTTCGTGACGCCCGGCGACCTTGACGATCTCGTAGGAGACGCCGGCGATCAGCGGGATGAGGATCACGCGCGAGAGGATCAGCAGGTACCAGACCGGCCAGCGCACGAGCGCGAAGACGAGGATCGAGACGACCATCACGATGAGCAGGAAGGACGTGCCGCAGCGCAGGTGCAGCGTGCGGTACTTCTTGCAGGCTTCGGGCGTGAGAACATCGCCGTGCTCGAGCGCGTGGATCGACATGTGCTCGGCGCCGTGATACTCGAACACGCGGCGCAGGTCGGGGATGCGCGTCACGATGAGCAGGTAGATGACGAAGATCGTGACGCGCACGAGCCCCTCGACCAGCCAGAACCTGATGCCGGTGCCGAGCGCATGGCGGAACAGCCCGGTGAGGCCGAGCGGGGCGAGGAAGAACAGTGTGACGGCGAGCACGAGCGAGACGAACAGCGTGACGCCGATCTCCTTCTTGCTCAAGTCCCGCTCCTCTTCTCCGAGGGACTCGTTGGCGGAGATCGAGATCGCGCGCACGCCGATGGCCAGCGACTCGACCAGTGCCGTGACGCCGCGCAGGATCGGCAGCTTGAGCACGGGGTAGCGCTTCATCCACGAGACCAGCGGCCAATCGTGCAGGGCGATCGTCTCGTCGGGCTTGCGCACCGCCAGCGACCAGTGATCGGTGCCGCGCATCATCACGCCCTCGATCACCGCCTGGCCGCCGACCTGGGCGCGCCTGGCAGCAACGAAAGGAATGAGCAGAACGCGGCGGATCAGCCCTCGGGGCGAGCGTGCGCGGCGGATCGGCCCTCGGAGCGAACGTGGATGGCGGAAGGCGGCGCGCGGACCTGGCACGCCGGTGGCGATCATCGCGCCGCGGCCGCCGGCCCGTCGACGTCTTCGGACTTGTACGGGTCGCCGCAGGTCATCTTGCCTTCGCCACACGAACCGTACAGGCACGCCGGGCCCGTCCCCTCGAAGAGGTACGGCGACACCTCGCGGAGCATCGTGCGCATCTGCCAGGCGAGGGCGTTGATCTCCCACTGCGCGCGATGGCAGCAGCGCACCCTGAAGAAGTGGCGCAGCTCGCGCGCGTTCATCGTGACGACGATTTTGGTCTCCGCGGCGTTGGGAAGCACGAAGCGCGCGTCCTCCTGCACCGACTCGCGCGTGCGACCCTCGGCGAGGCCGAGATCGACGAGGCGATCGTAGGCGCTGCGCGCCTGGTCCATCGCCTCGAGGAAGACCTTCTCGGCGGCGGCGTTGGCGGCGATCTTCGGCGGCACGACGAAGCTGTCGCCGCCGCCGAAATGCACGTAGCGCTGCGACTGCTGGTTGTAGGAGGCGAGGCGATGGCGCACCAGCTGGTGGGTACAGGCGCGCGAGACGCCGTCGACGGCGAAGCTGAACGACGCATGCTCGAGCGCGGAGTGATGCCCGGAACGAACGAGGATGCGCACGAGCTTGGCGACCTCGTCGTCGGTCATCTCCTGCTTGAGGTCGGCGGCCGAAACGGGTGCGTAACACAGCCGACCCGCGATCGCCACCGAGCGGTCCGGGTCGGGCGTGTGCTGCAGGAGCGTGACGCTCAGACGCGCCGCCATGCGACTACTTCGACTCCGCTTTCTTGGCGCGGCGCTGGAAGCGCTCGACCCGGCCGCCCGCGTCGACGAGCTTCTGTTTGCCGGTGTAGAACGGGTGGCACTGCGAGCAGAGCTCGACGTGCAGCTCGGGCCTGGTCGAGCGCGTCGTGAAGGTGGCACCGCACGAGCAGTGCACCGTCGTCTCGACATAGTCCGGATGGATGCCCTTCTTCATGGGACTCGTTCCCTTCGTTTCTCGACCAGGGTCCTCGTGGGCCCGGGCAGGTATGGTAGCACGACCGGCGCGAGCGGTCAGCGTGAGTTCTTCTGCAGCTGGGTGAGGAACTCCGCGTTGGACTTCGTCTCGCGCACCTTGTTGATGAGCAGCTCGATCGCCGCGTTGGGCTCGAGCGCGTGCAGCACGGCGCGGAGCTTCCAGACCATTGCCGCCTCGGCGGCGTCCATGAGCAGCTCCTCCTTGCGTGTGCCCGTGAGCTCGATGTCGATCGCCGGGAAGACACGCTTGTCGGCGAGCTTGCGGTCGAGACGGATCTCCATGTTGCCGGTGCCCTTGAACTCCTCGAAGATGACCTCGTCCATGCGCGAGCCGGTGTCGACGAGCGCCGTGGCGAGGATCGTCAGCGAGCCGCCCTCTTCGATGTTACGGGCGGCTCCGAAGAACTTCTTCGGCGGATAGAGGGCAGTGCTGTCGACGCCGCCCGAGAGGATACGACCCGAGGCCGGCGTGTTGAGGTTGTAGGCGCGCGCCATGCGGGTGATCGAGTCGAGCAACACAACGACGTCGCGGCCGATCTCGACCAGCCGCTTGACGCGGTCGAGCACGAGTTCGGTGACCTGCACATGGTTCTCCGACGGCTGGTCGAAGGTGCTGGCGACGACCTCGCCGTTGACCGAGCGCTTCATGTCGGTGACTTCTTCTGGGCGCTCGTCGACGAGCAACACGATCAGATGCACGTCGGGGTTGTTGGCGGTGATCGAGTTGGCGAGCTTCTTGAGGATCGTCGTCTTGCCGGCCTTGGGCGGCGAGACGATCAGGCCGCGCTGGCCCTTGCCGATCGGGCAGAGCAGGTCCATGATGCGCGTCGCCGTGTCGTGCTCCTCGGTCTCGAGACGCAGACGCTCCTCGGGGAACAACGGCGTGAGCTGCTCGAAGAACGGTCGCTTGCGCGCCTCGTCCGGGTCCATGCCGTTGACCGTGTCGATCTTGAGAAGGGCGTTGTACTTCTCGTTGTCCTTGGGCTCGCGCACCTGGCCCTGGATCTCGTCGCCGCGGCGCAGGCCGAAGCGGCGGATCTGCGAGAGCGACACGTACACGTCGTCGTCGCCTTGCGTGTAACCGCTGGTGCGCAGGAAGCCGAAGCCGTCGGGGAGGATGTCGAGGGTGCCGGTCTTGGTGACGGGAGGACCTTCGGGGCGACGCTCACGCGGCTCGTCGCGGTCGCCGCGGTCCTTGCCGCGGTCGCGGCCGCGACCGCGGTCGCGGCCCTTGCCGCCGCCCTGGTTGTCGGGACGGCCGCCGGTCGTGATCGCGCCGGTCTCGGGCGCTGCCGGCTTTTCGGCCGGTGGCGCCTCGGTCACGGCGGTGGCTTCACCCGCAACAGGCTCGGCCGCAACGGGCTCGGCCGCAACGGGCTCGGCGACAACGGGATCGTCGGCCAAAGTGGTGCTCATCGGTTCGGCCTGCGGGTCTGTATCGGTTTGTTCTTTGAGAGTGCTCATATCGGTATGGTGTTGACCGGCCTCCATCGGCTCTGTCGCGCGGATCGCGCTCGGGATTGGCCCCGTGCTCACTTGTTCCCGTCGGGACCATCTTCGTCGTTCGCCTTCGAGACTGATTGAGAACCTCGGGAACGGCAGCGAGAAGAGATGGATCTGTCGACGGACCGCGCGATGATGCGACTGTTCGAAGGTCTAGGGAAGTCGCGCGGTGTGCACAGCTTACCACGTTCCGGCGCAAGCGCCAGCACAATTTGTCAAGAAACGGGGCGCTGGTACTCACCGACGGCGCGCAGGATGTCGGCCATCACCGTCTTGATCGTCTGATCGAGGCTCGTGTTGTCGATCACCGGCACGCCCTGCTCGGTGGCGCGCGCAAGGATGTACTTCTGGATCCGCCTGATCTGCGCGAAGCTGCGAAGGTAACGGCGCAAGGGGCGGACCCCGCCAGTCTCCCATTCGCGCACAGTGAAGTGGCGGCGGTGCATGCCCGCGTCGCTGACGCTGAGCACGTACTCGAGCACGAGCGCGTCGCCCCAGCGCGCGCGATCGAGATAGCCCGGCACGAGGTGGACGCCTTCGAGGATCGTGCTCTGCGCCTCCTCGATCGCGCGCGCGACGATCGCCTCGACGCCGACCGAGATGCTCTTCGTCTGCTCGATGAAGCCCATCTTGCTGAGGTTGGTGCCCCTGGGCACCGGCACGCGCACCGCCTCGGCGGCGGCGAACGACGAGAAGTGGATCGCCGGCATCAGGTCGCGCGAGAAGAACGCGCGCATCACCTGGCGCACCGTGTCGGTCGAGGCGACGCGGGTGATGCCGAGCCGGTTGGCGAGCTGCGTCGCGAGCGTGCTCTTGCCCACGCCGGTCGTGCCGCCGATGAGGACGATCAGCGGTCGCTCCATGCGCCGTAGCTCCTGCCACTGCACGAAGCTCGCGATGAGCGCGTCGCCGTCTTCCTTGCCGAGCGTCTCGCAGGCGATCGCGCGCAGACCTGCCAGCGTGATCGACTGGCGGCGCGTGTGGCGCAGCACGCGCTGAACGGCCGACGCGACCAGGTAGGCGCGCTCGGGCGGCAGCCCGGTCGCCATCAGCGACTGCGCCATCAGCCCCTTGGAGAACGGCAGGTTGGCTTCGGGGTCGATGATCACGTAGTCGGACTCGTTGACCACTACTCCCCCCTCGCGAATCGTTCGACGCATCGCGCGGCGAGCGCCACGATGCGCGCGCCCAGTTCGCTGCCATCAACGGCGACCGGTTCATTGTCGCAGAAGACGAGCGCTTTGCCAGCGCGATCGGCGGCTTCGGCGACGACGTCGATCGCCGCCGCCTTGATCTCGGTGAGGAACACGTCGGCGGCGACCTCGGCGCGCGCGACCGCCGCCGCCAACGCCGGTCGGCAGGCGAGGTCGCCGGAGGCGACCACGACTTCGGCGCCGCACTCCTGCTCGAGGTGGCCGACGAGTGGCGCCAGCGCCTCCGGTGCCGCCGTGGTGAAGTAGGCGACGCGACGGCCGCGGACCGGTTCCGCCGGTCGCGGCCGAAAAACCGTTTCGACGACCTCCAGCGACGGCTTCACCGCCTGCGCATCGGCACGCAGTTCGGCGACGCGCCGGCGGTCGGCGAACGGCGGCTCGCACATCGTCAGCACGAGAAGATCGGAGAGCAGCAGACGATAGGCGCCGAGGTAACCGGTGACGTAGTCGAGCCGCTGGTTCGCGGCGCTCACGCAGAGCGTGCCCTGGGCGGCGACCGGCGGGATCACAGCGCCGCTGCCCTCAAAGATCGCCAGCGCCGCCGACGACTGCTCGACCAGCGGCAGTGCATCGCCGACGTTGGAGTCGAAAGCGGCGCCGGCCATGCCGCCCCCGCACCGCCGGCAGCCGATCGTCGTGACGCCGGCGAGGGCGGCGTCTTCGTAGCAATCGGACGCGGCGTGTCGCCCGGCGTGCGAGGCGGCGAGCAGCGCCGCCGCGCTCAGCCCGGCGGCGCCGCGTACGACCTCCGGTTGCGGCGGCCCGCCGCGACCCATGGCGACGACGAGCACGCCGTCGGCCCCGTAGACTCGAGCAAGACGGCGGGCGGCAAAGCCGCTCACCGCCGTCTTGCCGACGCGCTTGCCGGTGCCGATCACCGCCAGCGCCGGCTTGCTCGCCAGGCGAGTGCGGGCCTGCGGCCGGAAGTCGAAGTCGGCACCCTCGTAGCGCGCGCCGCCGACGAGCGCGACGCTGATCAGTGCAAAGCGCTCGCGGTAGCCGAGCAGCGGCTCGTCGGAGAGGTCGACGACGACCTCGGCGCCGGTCTCGGCGAGCAGCGCCGCAAGCAACGCGCCAAGGGTTTCGCTCGGCGTGCCCGGCGCCGCGCTGCGC
>PKYG01000109.1:0-6500 GCA_003132585.1 Actinomycetota bacterium | reverse complement strand
TCGATCAAGGCGATGGCGCGCGGCAGCGATGGCTCGACGATCAGCGCTCCTCTTGCTCGCGCAGCGAGACGGACTTCTCGTAGGCCAGGGTCGACGGCGAGAAGGCGATCATCGCCTCGGTGCCGTGGAAGGGGTGCTTGCGGACGATCTCGACCCGGTCGTCCTCGATCGTGATCACGTTGTAGCAGGGCTTGATGTTGCCGCGCAGGCGCAACGAGCACGCCGTCCCGGCGTTCACGACGAAGAGGTCCTCGAGCCGCCAGGCATAGGGCACGTGCTTGTGCCCGGAGAGCACCAGGTTGACCTTGCAGTGCTGCAGCACTTCGAGCGCGTCGCCGGCATCGTAGACGACGTTGCGTTCGCGCCCCGTGCCGGGGATCGGCAGCAGGTGGTGGTGCAGCATGAAAATGCGGAACCGGGCCTCGTGCGCAAACTTCTCCTCCAGCCAGCGATAGCGCGCGCGTCCGATGTGGCCGTGGTCGAGGTCCGGCTCGGTCGAGTCGATGCCGACGATCGTCACGCCCTCCTTGGAGAGCGTGCAGCTGCGCGGCCCGATGAGCTCCTCGAAGTGCACGTAGCCGACGTGCCGCGAGTCGTGGTTGCCGGGGATCACGAGGAGATCGGGACACTCGATCCGGTCGAGGTAACTCTTGGCGAGCAGGTACTCCTGCTTGAAGCCCATCTCGGTGAGGTCGCCGGTGACGAGCACGATGTCCGGGGCGAGCTCGTTGACCTCGACGACGGCGCGATCCATGAGGTTGGGCACGAAGTAAGGCGACCCCGCGTGCAGGTCGGAGATGTGCGCCACCGTCAGCCGCCGGCTCTCGCGCGAGTCGCGAGCCGGCTGGCGGGCGGTGGCGGTGTCCTTCTTGGCCATGACCTTGCGATGGTACAACCAGACCCGGGGCAGCGCCACGGTCGAGTCTGCGCGATGGGCTTGACGGCGCGCTATTCGACGACGACGATGCGCGCCGGCCCTTGCTTGTCGCGCACCGCGAACGAAGTCTGGCTGCCCTCGCGGCGAAAGCGCAGACTGAGCGTCGAGCGGCCGAGACGCAGGTTACTCACGGTGACTTCGGAGAGCCACTTCGGCAGCGTCGGGCTGTGCACGTACAGAACGTTCTCCTCGGCGGCGGCGTAGAGCCCGAGCATCGACTGCAGCATCAGCAACATCGCGCCGGCCGAGGCCGCATACGGCGAACACGCCATCGGGAACGTGACCGGTCGGTTCACGGCGCGGCGCGTGAAACCGCAGAAGAGCTCCGGCAGGCGGCTGTTCTCGTAGGCAAGCGCCGCTTCGTACACGCCGGTCGTGATGCGGTTCGCCTCCTGCGCATAGCCGAGCTTCTTGAGGCCGCGCACGAGGATCGCGTTGTCGAACGGCCAGACGCTGCCGTTGTAGAAGCTCACCGGGTTGTAGGCCGCGGCCGCCTTGCTCATCGTGCGCACGCCCCAACCCGAGAACATGTCCGGCGACATCAGACGGCGCACGACGGCCGGTACCAGCTCGTCATCGACGATCCGTGACCAGAGACAGTGGCCGGCGGTCGAAGCGACGGTCTTGACCTGACGCTTGTCTCCGTCCAGCGCCATCGCCACATACTCCTCGTCATCCATCCAGAAGCGTTCGTTGAAGCGCCGCTTGAGCTCTTGCGCCTCGGCTTGCAGCCGCTCCGAGAGCTCGACATCGCCGAGCTGCCCGTAGAGTGAGGCGAGGCGGCGCTTGGCGTGGTACACGTAGCCTTGCACTTCGGCAAGCGCGATCGGCCCCTGAGCGATACTGCCGTCCGCATGGACGACGGCGTTGTGAGCGTCGCGCCAGCCCTGGTTGAGCAGTCCGGCGCGCGAGCGGCGCTGGTACTCCACGAAGCCGTCGCCGTCGGCGTCGCCGTACCGGTCGATCCAGGTGAGCGCCGCCTCGATGTGCTCGCGCAGCAGCTCGAAGAACTCGAGATCGCCGGTCCACATGACGACCTCGCAGAGAAGCAGCAGGTAGAGAGGGGTCGTGTCGGCGGCGCCATAGTACGGCGTCTGCGGCACCGCCTTGAGGTTGGCGAGCTCGCCCTGTCGGATCTCGTGCGGGATCTTGCCGGGCTCCTCCTCGCGGAAGGCGTTGTCGGTCGTGCCCTGGAGCTTGGTCAAGGCGCGCACCGTGTCCACGGCGAAGCGCGGATCGAGGATCAACGCTTCGATCGCCGTGATGATCGCGTCGCGCCCGAAGGGCGCCACGAACCACGGCACACCGGCCAGCGGCAGCGTGCCGTACCGTGTCTTGGCGAGCAGCATGCGCAGGTCTGACTGGGAGCGCCGCAGCACGCCCATGAACTGCTCGTTGTCGGCGAACACGTCGGCCGACTCGGCCATCCAGCGCTCGTAGTCACGGCGCATGCCGCCCAGCTTCGCGTTGAAGTCGCCTTCCCGCGGTGGTGGCGAATCGGGAACGACCACGTCGATCGCGAAGCTCAGGATGCGTCGCTCGCGCGGCGCCAGCGGCAGCACGAAGCGCACCTTGCCGGCTTCGATCGATGCCGGCGCCTGTTCGAACGTAATCACGGTCTTGCGCAGCACCTCGTCGAGACCGAGGTAGGCGAGCGTCAGGGTCCTGCCGTCGACCTTCGGCGCGAACAGCGTGCCGCGCCGCCGGCGGCGCGTGCCGCGTACTTCGAAGAGATCGGCGAAATCGGCTTCGAAGTACAGGTCGAGGACGACCTGCACGGGTCGATCGTGGTAGTTCCGCACGCGCAGCAGCTCGTGCACGCGGTCGGCGACGAAGCGAGTGCAGCGCACGTGGATCGTCGACTGCGGGATGTGGCTACCGTCGGCGGACCGCATCTCGAGATTCGTGAACTCCATCGAGCTGGCGTAGTTGCGATCCGCGGTCGACGAGAGGAGCACCGGCGAGCGGCCGCCGAGCGTCATCTCGTGATGGCTGAGGAAGCGCGTGTCGTGGTAGTACAGGCCGAGCGCCGAATGCTCCGTCTTGGGCATGTGGCCCATGGCGTCGACGTAGGTGAAGAGCTCGCCCTCCTTGATCGTCAGGCGGCGGGCGCGCGACTCGCTCATCACATAGCGCTCGGCACTTGGCGAGACGGGGCGGTCGTCGTCGACCGCGGCGAAGTGCTCGTCGCCGACGACGATGTCGCGCTTGTTTCCCTTGGTGCTCATCGCTGTGGTGTCACTTCAACGGTTATCGGAGACTCCCTCCACCAACTACAGCTTGACCGAGTACCGGTCGCACAAGGCCTATACGGTCGCCGCCAGGAAGCGGCGCATCAGCTCGGGACCGTCGGCGAGGACCAGCCCCGTGGCGCGCGCCGCATCTTCGTCGAACGCGGGCGCCGGCCGCGCCGCGGCCGGCGCACAACCGGCGAACACGAACGGCACCGGTGCGCTCACGTGCGTGCGCGCGTGCACCGGCGTGAAGTGATCGGGGAGCACCAGCAGGGCGAGATCGGCGCGCGCGGCGAGCGGCGCCAGCACCTCCGCGTCGACATGCTCGATCGCGCCGATCTTGGCGGCGATATCGCCCATGTGTGCGGCTTCATCGGGCGCCTCGACGTGGACGAAGACGAAGTCGTGGCGCCCGAGGGCGTCGAGCGCGGCGCGCGCCTTGGCACCATAGTCGGTGTCGAGGCCGCCGGTGGCGCCGGGCACCGCGAGCACCTCGAAACCGGCGTGCCGGCCGAGGCCGCGCACGAGGTCGACGGCGGCGACGACCGCACCACTCAGCCCATAGAGATCGCGAAACGGCGGGAGGCTCGGCGCCCGGCCTTCGCCCCAGAACCACACGTCGGTGACCGGGCGCAGCCCCGCGAGCACGTCGTGGGCGCGTTCAGCGAGTTCGACGAGCGCCTCGGCGGCGACGCCGCGCGGCGCGTATCCGGCGACTGGCCGGTCGAGGATGTCGTGGGGCGGCGTGCAGGCGACCTCCTCGCCGCCCCGCCACACCATGAGGTTGCGATAGCCGACGCCGGCGTAAAACTCGAACGGTCCGCCGCCGAGCACGTCCTCGAGCGCGACGATCAGCTCGCCGGCGGTGGCGCTGTCGATGTGCCCGGCGGTGTTGTCGCGCATCACGCCATCGTCGATCGTGACGAAGTTGCAGCGGTAGGCGACGTCATCGGCGCCGAGATCGACGCCGATGTTGGCGCCCTCGAGCGGTGAGCGTCCGGTGTAGAGCGCACGGGCGTCGTAGCCCAGCACGGAGAGGTTGGCGACGTCGCTGCCCGGCGGCATGCCGTTGGGGATCGTGCGCACGAGGCCGACAGTGCCGCGTCGCGCAAGCGCGTCCATGACCGGGGTGCGCGCGGCCTGAAGCGGTGTCTTGCCGCCGAGCTCCTCGAGGTGGTCGTCGGCCATCCCGTCGGGCACGAGCAGCAGCCGCTTGCGCATCAGACCGTCCGTACTGCGAGCACGCGCTCGATCTCCGTCATCGCGTCCTCGGTGAAGATCGGCTTCTCCGCCGTGCGCACCGCCGTGTCGGGGTCCTTGAGACCGTGGCCGGTGAGGATGCAGACGACGCGCGCGCCGGAGGGCACGCGCCCGTCGGCGCGCGCCTTACGCACTCCGGCGATCGACGCGGCCGATCCCGGCTCGCAGAAGATGCCCTCGGTGGCCGCCACCAACTTGTAGGCATCGACGATCTCGTCGTCGGTCACCATGTCGATGAACCCGCCGCTGTCGCGCGCGGCGGCGAGTGCCTCCTCGCCGCGCGCTGGATTGCCGATACGGATCGCCGTGGCGATCGTCTCCGGCCGCTCAACGACGTGGCCGAGCACGAGCGGCGCCGCGCCGGCGGCCTGAAAGCCGATCATCTTCGGCAGGCTCTTGCTGACGCCGGCATCGCGATACTCTCTGAATCCCTTCCAGTAGCTGGTGATGTTGCCCGCGTTGCCCACCGGGATCGCGAGGTACTGGGGGGCGTCGCCGAGCACGTCGCAGATCTCGAACGCGCCCGTCTTCTGGCCTTCGATACGGTACGGGTTGATCGAGTTCACGAGCGCGATCGGCATGATCCTCGCCGCCTCGCGCACGACCTCGAACGCAACGTCGAAGTTGCCCGGGATCGAGATCACGTGCGCGCCGTAGGCGACGGTTTGGGCAAGCTTGCCCATCGCGATCTTGCCCTCGGGGATAACGACCACGGCGCGAATGCCGGCCTGCGCCGCGTAGGCCGCCGCCGAGGCGCTGGTGTTGCCGGTGGAGGCGCAGATGATCGCCGGCACACCCTCCTCAGCGACCTTGGAGATCGCCATCGTCATGCCTCGGTCTTTGAACGAGCAGGTCGGGTTGAGGCCTTCGTACTTGAGGTAGACCTCGACGCCGAGCGCCGCCCCGAGGTTGCGCGCCGGCAACAGCGGCGTGTCGCCCTCGCCGAGCGTGATCACCGGCGTCGCGTCGGTCACCGGTAGGTAGCCACGGTAGTGCGCGATGACGCCGTCGCCGCGCATCTCAGCCTTCCAGCCTGATCACGCTCGGTTTGCCGTGCACGACCGGCAGCGCGCCGACGCGCTCGAGCGCGCGGAAGAACGCCGCTTCCTTGACCGGGTGGAACACGAGCACGAGCTCGGCATTCTCGCCGGCACCGGTCTGCACCATCGAGCGGATGCTCACGTCTTCGTCGCCGAACAAGCTCGAGATCTGCGCGAGCACGCCGGACTTGTCGGCCACTTGAAGCCGCGCGTAGAAGCTCGACACCACCTCACCGTTCGGATAGAAGCCGAGACTCTTGTAGCAGGTGCAGTTGCGCACGAAGCCCGTCTTCGCGGTGTTAACGATCGAGATGATGTCGCCGATCACGGCAGAGGCGGTCGGCGTCCCGCCGGCTCCGGGCCCGAAGAGCATCAGCTTGTCGAATGCCTCGCTCTCGAGGAAGACGGCGTTGTAGGCGCCGGACACGCCGGCAAGCGGATGGTCGGCCGGAATGAAGCTCGGGTAGACGCGCACGTTCATGCGCCCATCGATGAGCTTGGCGACGCCAAGCAGCTTGGGCACGAGGCCCAGCGCCTTGCCGTGCGCGACGTCGGCGTCGGTGACGCTCTCGATGCCCTCGTGCTCGACGTCGGCGAGGTTGACGCGGCTGTGGAAGGCGATCGACGCGAGGATCGCCATCTTCGCCGCCGCGTCCTTGCCGGACACGTCTTCGGTCGGGTCTGCCTCGGCATAGCCGAGCTCCTTTGCTCTCCTGAGCGTCGGGCCGTATTCCGCGCCCGTCTGTGCCATCGCCGAGAGGATGTAATTGGTGGTGCCGTTGACGATGCCCATGATGCCGGTGACCTCGGCGGCCGCGAGCGACTCGCGGAGGACCTTGATCACCGGCACGGCGCCGACGGCGCTAGCCTCGAAGCGCAGGTGGACGCCGTTGTCTTCGGCGGTCTGCAGGAGCTCGGCGCCGTGCTGGGAGAGGAGCTGCTTGTTGGCGGTCACGACCGCCTTGCCCGCCTTCAGCGCGGCGAGCTGGAAGGTACGCGCCGGTTCGATGCCGCCGATCAGCTCGACGA
>PKYG01000013.1 GCA_003132585.1 Actinomycetota bacterium | reverse complement strand
GTCACGCGCACCTACTGAGCGACTTGCGCCGCGCTAGTGGATCCAGTAGTCGAGGAAGTCGAAGATCCAGACCGGATGCAGGTACACGCCGTGCAGGCGCTGACTGAACACGGTGTTGACGTTGGGCTGGTACAGGGGCACGCCCGGCGCCTGCGCCATGATCAACCTCTGTATCTCATCGAAGACCCCGAGACGCTGGGCAGAGTCGCTCATGCTCCAAGTCGAGGCGAGCAGGCGCTCGACCTGCGGGTCCCACCAGAAGCTCGGGTCGTTGCCGCCAGAGACTGCGGAGCCCTTGGTGAACAGCGGCGCGATGAAGTCGGACGGGTCGGGGAAATCCTGCCACCAGTCCTGCAGGCCGATCGGCACCTTCTGCGGTTCGGTCGTCAACGTCCAATACGTGGCTCGTTCGAGCACCTTCACGTCAGCCTTGATGCCAATCTGCGCCAGGTCGTTCTGGATTGACTGGGCCACTCTTGGCCACGGCTCGACGTTGTGCGAGTAGAGAGTGGTCGAGAACCCGTTCTGGTAGCCGCCCTCGGCCAGGAGCTGCTTCGCCTTGGCGGGGTCGTAGCCGTAGAACTGCCCGGCAGCGCCGTCGACATGCCCCGGAAGCCCAGCCGGAAAGATTTGCGCCAGTGGGCTGCCGGCCCCACTGATAAGCTTGATCAGCTTGGTGCGGTTGATCGCCCAACTGACCGCCTGCCGCACCTTGAGGTTGTCGAAGGGCTTCATCTGGGCGTTCATGAAGAGGTAGTCGACGGCGATCGCGGGCTTCTCGACGACCTGCTTGCTCCACACGGCGTCGTGGGTCACGGCGACGTAGTCCGACGGTGCGATGTAGTCGCCGAGCAGATCGTTCTGACCGAGCTTGAGACGCAGCAAGGCGATCGTCGAGTTGGTCGCCAGGCGGATGTCGATGCTGTCGACCCAGGCGTCGGGGTGACCGCGCCAGTCGTGATAGTTGGGATTGCGCACGAGCAGGATCTCCTGACCGGGCGTCCAGTGGTCGAGCATGTAGGGGCCGGCGCCGAGCGGATGGCGGACGAACTGGGTGCCCCATTTCTGCACCCACTCCTTGGGCACCACGTCGGCGAAGGGCAGCGCGAGCGCGTATAGCAGCGTGGCGTCGGGCGACTTGAGGTCGATCTCGATCGTGTACTTGTCGATGACCTTGTAGCCGGCGATCGACGTGGCCTTGCCGTCGTTGAACTCCTTCGCCCCGACGATGCTGAAGTAGAACTGGGTACCAGGCGGGAGGGGGCGCGTGTTGGGGCTCATCATGCGTTCGAACGAGTACTTGAAGTCTTGCGCTGTGACCTCGCGGTTCACGGGCGGTGCGAACTTGACGCCGGGGCGGATGCGGAAGGTGTACGTCTTGCCACCGTTCGTGACCGTGGGCATCGCGGTGGCGATGTCGGGGACGAGCTTGGTGCCGTCGCTACCGCTGCCGCTCGAGTAAGTGAGCAATGTGTTGTACATGCAGTGCTCCATCGACCAGCCGTTACCTTCCCAGTCGACCGCCGGGTCGAGGTACTGGGGCTCACCTTGATAGGTCACGGTCATGATGCCGCCCTTTTGCGGCGCGCCTGCGGCCCCGGAGCTGCCGGCAGACGACGGGGAGCCTCCACAGGCGACGAGCCCGACGACCATGAGCCCGAGAAAGCCAGCGGCGATGAACGCCCGGGCTATGCGTTGAACCATGAGATGCTCCTTTCGTGTGGTCCGCTTACCAAGCCTGTCCTGAAGGATGAGTCATCATACCTTGTATACTTTGAATACTCTATAGGCTTGGTTACGACTGACCTGCCCCCCTGATATCGGTCCAGGTTGAGGTTATGGTTCCTGGGCCGAAAAGGAGGAGCAAGTCATGCCGCAGAAACGCTACCGCCCTCAAGCAGATCATCGCCAAGCTACGCAAGGCCGACGTGCTGCTCGGCGAGGGCAAGAAGCTCCCCGAGATCACCAAGGCCCTGGGCATCCACGAGGTCACCTACTACCGCTGGCGCTGCGAGTACGGGGGCCTTTCCGTCTCCCAGGCCCGCCGCCTCAAGGAGCTCGAGCGTGAGAACACATGCCTGCGCCGCGCGATCTCAGACCTCACTCTCGACAAGCTCATCCTGCAGGAGGCGGCCCGGGGAAACTTCTAAAGCCCCTCGCGTCGGCGCCGCTGCGTCGAGGCAGTCTGTGAGGGGCTTGCGATCTCCGAACGCCGAGCCTGCCGTGCTTTGGACCAGGCACGCTCCACCCAGCGTCACCAGGTGCAGCTGCGAGAGGACGAGGATGCCTTGACCGCGGCCGTGATCGGTCTGGCGCGCAGCTTCGGCCGCTACGGCTACAAGCGCATCACCGGCCTTTTGCAGATGGCCGGCTGGTCGGTCAACGCCAAGCGCGTGCAGCGCATCTGGCGAGCCGAGGGCCTCAAGGTACCGGCCAAACAACCGAAGCGAGGTCGCCTCTGGCTCGCCGACGGCTCCTGCATCCGTCTGCGCCCGCAGCATCGCAACCACGTCTGGGCCTACGACTTCGTGGCCGAGCGCACCCACGACGGGCGCACGCTGCGCCTGCTCACCGTGGTCGATGAGTACAGCCGCGAGTGCCTGGCGATCTCAGTGGCACGACGGATGACCGCAAACGATGTGCTCTGGATCCTAGCCGACCTCTTTTTAGAGTACGGCATCCCCGAGCACATTCGCTCAGACAACGCCCCCGAGTTCGTCGCCAAGGCGGTCAGAGGCTGGCTGGCCGAGCTGGGAGTGAAGACCCTGTTCATCGAACCGGGCTCGCCTTGGGAGAACGGCTACGTCGAGTCGTTTAACGGCAAGCTGCGAGACGAACTGCTCAACGGCGAGATCTTCTACACGCTCAAGGAGGCGCAGATCCTCGTCGCTGACTGGCGGCGGCTCTACAACGGCCTGCGCCCGCACAGCTCGCTGGGGCAACGCCCGCCGGCGCCGGAGACGATCGTCTGGCCGGGCTTATCGCTGGCCGACTACGCACCGCCGGCGCTCACACCCGAGAAGGCTCTGGCGCTATCATACAAAGTGGACCACTAAATGGGGGCAGGTCACCGGTACCGTCGAGCCACCGAT
>PKYG01000063.1 GCA_003132585.1 Actinomycetota bacterium | reverse complement strand
GAGGGCGTGTCTGATAGCAGCGACGGACTGCTCGTCATCTTGCGGCCCCCCGCCGAAGGACCAGCCTCCGCCACCGATCGCCCACGCACCCAAGCCCACGGTCGAGAGATCCGGGCCGTCTCTGCCCAGCGTGCGAGTCGGGAGTGCCATGGCGCCAATCCTTTCAGAACTCCCACGTGACAACGACGACTGACCGGACCCCATTCATCGGTCCACCTTCTATGTTAGTCCCATAGCCATCTCCGGTGAAGGGGACGGAGGTGCGTAGTCGGCCAGCAAGAAGCTCGCACGAGGCACTGGGGCAGCGCCCACCGCTCGTCGTGCACCGCGCAGATCAACACCTATTTGCGGCACTAACTCACCAAGAACCTTGACACGGTACAGGGTGGGTGAGCACAAGGATAAGGTTAGACTTGAGGGTGAAAGCGGAGATTCCCCGGCCCAGCTGGCAGTCCTGTTTCGAGCCTGGGGGCTCGGCCCCCATCGAACAGTCGATGGCGCGACAGTTTGCAGGGGGGAAACGCAGCGGCCTGCGTCAAGCTTGCGCAGACCGCTGCGCGTTGGGGATGACCTACCTCACGGCCGGGTCCGGCAACATGAAGTCGCGCACCACGGCAGCGAGGTCGTGGTAGGAGGCGATGAACCCGCGCAGCGTGCGGGCGGTGGGCCCGTAAGCTTCGAACTCCTCGACCGGCATGCCGCCCTCGTCATGAGCACGACGGAAGTCGGGGAAGCGGCGGTAGAGCTCGTCGAGGATCTCTGCCGGCACGGGCTCCTCCATGCGCGGCACCACCTCGATGTCGGAGGCGTTGAACAGGCGCTGCCAAGCGCAGGGGATAGTGAGGATGACGTCGCCGCCGATCAGCTCCGACCAGTGCAGGTGGTGACGGTAGGCCGCTGCCAGGAGCCTCGTCCGGTAACCACGCTCCCCGAAGATGCCGTAGGCCTTCTTCAGGCAGGCCACGCCCGCCCAGTGCACGATGCCGGGGTCGGCGACGATGCCGTCGCGCTTGACCAGCACTTGCAGCCAGTCATCGAGGCGCCCGACCATCAAGGTGCACACCGGTGTCATGGACTCGACGTCCTCACCGGCAGCCCGCCGCCGCTCGAGGCCGCGCTCCACCGCATCGGCGACTGCGAGCGCCTGGGGGACCGTGAAACACACGGTGGCGTTGATATTGACGCCAGCCGCCGTGGCCTCCTCGATGGCGGCGACGCCGGCCTGCGTGACGGCAATCTTCACCTGCATGTTGGGCGCGAGGGCGGCGAAGCGCACTGCTTGCTCGGTGATGCGGGCGGCATCCCTGTAGTAGCGTGGGTCCGTCTGGATGGAGAGCCGGCCCTTCGCCCCGCCCTCGCGCTCAAAGACGGGGAGCAGCAGCTCGGCGCCGTGCTGCGCCATCTCCTCGATCAGCCTCCACGTTACCTCATCCTCGGTCCAGGTCGGATGCTCGACGATGATCTCGCCGATGCGCTCCCGCCACAGGTGCATCTCCTTCTTCAGCACCTCTCCGACGATGGTCGGGTTGGTAGTGGCGCCCACAGCGCCGCGCTCGATGGCGTAGGTCAGCTCCTCTGTTGAGCAGGAGTCGTTCCAGTAGTCGGTGGCTGTGGTCTCGGCCATCTCGTGCAGCGGCTCTCGTGGTGGGGACTTCGAGACCGAGGTCGACTCTCCAGGCTGTGAGGGCGCAGGGGTACTGGGGGGCATGAGGTCTCCTCCGGGTCGGGCTGGGTCTGGGCTCGAGCGACTCACTTCGCCTGCTGGTCACACCCCCCAGTCGGCCAGCCAGGCCCTGTTGGCCCGCTGCGCGGCGACAGCGTCCTCGAGCGCCCAGCCTTCGACCAGCGGGCGCTCGTGCTCGACCACGAGCCAGCCTTCGTAGCCGGCACGCTCGAGCTCCTCGAGGCACTCCGCGATCTGGGCGTCGCCGCTGCCGATCTCACAGAAGACTCCCGCATCCCAGGCGCTCTCCACCCCCTGGCCATTGTCCTGGACCTTCGCGAGCAGTCCGAGGTCGAGGTCCTTCAGGTGGACATGGTTCACCACCGGCATGTACTGCTTGAGCAGCTCGGCGGGACGCGAGCCGCCGATGGCGATGTTGCCGGTGTCGAAACAGAGGCCGAGCAGGTCGGGATCGATGGCCTCGAACACCGACGTGATCTCGCGCTCGGTCTCGACGTAGCTGCCGTATTCGGGGTGCAGCGAGCAGGTGAAGCCGAGCTCGCGGCAGCGATACGCGGTGCGCTGCAGGTTGGCGACGAGCAGCTTCGAGCGCTCGGCGCTCAGCCACGCCTCGGGATGCTGCTCGATGGCGCCGGCGTACTGCATCCTGTCGGGCTCGGCGCCGAATGCGTCTGCGAGTAGGACGATGGGCAGCTCGTTGTCGCCGGCTGCAAGCCTGAGCTCGGCGAGCGCCCCGTCCAGCGCCGCGAGGTCCTCGCGGAACTCGTCCTCCCGTGAGAGGCGGAACATCAAGAAGGACCCGGCCAGCTGCAGGTCGGCCTCCTGCAGGAGCCTGGCCACCGTCTCGCCGCTCCCGAGGTACCCGGGCGGACCCAGTTCGGTCCCTTCGTAGCCGCACTCGCGCACCAGCCGCACGAACTGCGCCGGTTCCGGGTGGACTCCTTCCTCGACGTTGGTCTCCCAGACCCCGAACGAGCAGGGCGCCGACGATACCTCAACGTTCATGGGCTCCTCCCGTTTCCGGCCGGCTCCGGTGAGCTGTCAGCTTGCACGTCCGCTGACGTGCCATCCCCAGCCGGCGCAACAAATGGTCGTTCGCTTAGGCGAGCCGTCTCGTAGGCATCCCGGGCCGCCGCGACCGCCGGCATCGTGCTAAGCTCGGCCACGGCCACGTCCCACCACGACCCATAGCTCGGGACGCTGTGGTCCGGGCTCGTCTCCACGACGATGACGACGGGCCGCTCACTGCTCCGCGCGTCGGCGAGCGCCTCACGTAGCTCCGTGAGCGTGTCTGCCCGGCGAGCGAGCGCCCCGAGACTGGCGGCGTTGGCGACGAAATCGATCGGCAGCAGCTCGCCCGACAGCTGCCCGTCGGGTCCTCGTCTGCGGTAGGCGGTGCCGAACCGGGCGCTGCCCACCGACTCCGAGAGCCCGCCGATCGAGGCGAAGCCGTGGTTGTCGACGAGCACGCAGACGAGCGGGACTGCCTCCTGCACCGCGGTCACCAGTTCGCTCGACATCATCAGCCACGAGCCGTCGCCGACCATCGCGAACACCGGCCTCTCAGGGTCGGCGAGCTTCGCGCCGATTCCCCCGGCCACCTCGTAGCCCATGCAGGAGTAGCCGTACTCCACGTGATAGGAGCGCGGGTGGCGGCTGCGCCAGAGCTTGTGCAGGTCGCCGGGCAGGCTCCCGGCGGCGTTCACCACGACGCCGTCCTCACCCGCTGCCTCGTTGACCGCAGCGATGACCGCGGCCTGGGTCAGCGTCTCGCCGTCGGGGGGCGTGCAGACGCGGTCGAGCTCGGCCTCCCACTGCTCGTGCAGCGTGGCGGCCTTGGCAGTCCACTGCTCCGCCACATGGTGGCCCTCGAGGAGGCCGGCCAAGGCGTCGAGGGTGGCGCGCGCGTCGCCCACCAGAGGACACCCGGCGAAGCGGCCGGCGTCGAAGCCCGCCACGTTGACGTTGATGAAGCGCACGCCGGGTTCCGCGAAGACGGTGTGTGAGGCGGTCGTGAAGTCCGAGTAGCGGGTACCGACGCCGAGCACGAGGTCGGCCTCGCAAGCCACCGCGTTGGCCGCCAGCGTCCCCGTGACCCCGACGCTCCCCAGGGTGAGGGGGCTGGCGAAGTGCATCGCGCCCTTGCCGGCCTGCGTTTCGGCGACCGGTATGCCCGTCGCCCCACTGAACGAGGCGAGTGCCTCCGAGGCCTCCGAGTAGAGGACGCCGCCGCCAGCCACGATCAGCGGCCGCTCGGCCTCACGCAGCAGCGCGGCAGCGCGCTGCAGGGCGGCCGCGTCGGGCAGCGCGCGAGGGATGTGCCAGACCCGCGGCGCGAACAGCTCGTCCGGGAAGTCGGCGGCTTCGGCCTGCACGTCTTGGGGCAGCGCGAGCGTTACGGCGCCCGTCTCGGCCGGGTCGGTGAGGACGCGCATCGCCTGCAACAGGGCGCTCGGCGCCTGCTCGGGCCGCGTGAGGCGGTCAAAGTAGCGCGAGACCGGGCGCAGGCAGTCGTTGACGCTGACGTCACCGGCGTAGGGCACCTGCAACTGCTGCAGCACGGGGTCGGGCCGCCGGCTCGCGAACACGTCCCCGGGCAGGAGCAGCACCGGCAGATGGTTGACGGTGGCCACCGCCGCACCGGTCACCATGTTGGTCGCACCGGGGCCGATTGAGGAGGTGCAGGCGAGGGTGCGCAGGCGCCTGCTTTGCTTGGCCAGGCCCGAGGCGACGTGCACCGCCGCCTGCTCGTTGCGCGCCTGGATGTAACGGAAGTCGGGGGTCTCCTGCAGGGCCTGCCCGATGCCCGCCAGGTTGCCGTGTCCGAAGATGCCGATGCAGCCTGCGAAGAACTTGTGGCGCGCGTCATCGCGCTCGACCTCCTGCACGGCGAGGAACTCGATGATGGCCTGGGCCATCGTCAGCCGACGCGTCCTCATCGCGCTGCCGCCGTCGTCATCGGGATCCGCAGGTCCGTCGCCTGCGTCCGCCACGACTCGCGTATCCAGTGCTGGTCGGGGTCGTCGGCGACGAGGAGCGAGCGCTCGGCCGCAGACCCCGCGAGCACGTTGAGGTACCACATCGGGTAGCCCGGCGCCGCCATGCATGGCCCGTGGTAGCCGCGCGGCACGAGGAAGACATCGCCGCTGCGCACGGTCACCGTCACGTCCCAGCCCTGCTCGAGGTCGTAGGTGCGGTGGCAGCCGTAGGCGGACGGCCCACCGCCGAGGCGGTAGTAGTAGATCTCCTCGAGCACCGACTCGCCCGTCGACGGGTCGTCGTGCTTGTGGGGCGGATAGGACGACCAGTTGCCGTCGGGGGTCAGGACCTCGCAGAGGCAGAGGCGATCCGCGGGGAGGCCCTCGGGCGCCAGGTAGTTGTTCTTCTGGCGCGTCGCCTGGCCGGCGCCGAGGATCTCGATGTCCACAGCCTCGGCCTCACCGTACGCCGGTTCGAGGCGCCGCCGCGCCCGGGCTGACGGCAGGGCCAGCTCGCAGCTGCGGCTGGCCGTGATGCGCACCTCGCTCTCGCGAGGGAGGTAGACGAAGTCGCTGATGCGCGCGAACACGTCGTCGCGACCCTGGAGGGTAGCGGACAGGCCGTCGGTCTCGACGCGGCAGCCGCCGGCGAGGGGCAAGACGACAAGCTCGTCTTCGTCCGTCCTGAGCGTGAGCGTGGCCTCCGGCTCGAGGCGGACGACGCGCAAGCCGGCGAACGTGAACCCCACGCGCTGCGGCGTGATGACGACCTCGTCCTCGCCGTCGGCGAGACTGCCGGCTGGGTAGTGCAGACTCCGCACCTTGTCGCCGCGCGACAGCTCGGACATGCTCATGGCACGCGCTTCACATCCGACGCGGTGCTCTCGGCGACGCGCGCCACGAGCTCCTGACAGAAGCGCACGTCGTCGCGGGCGTCGGCCGCAGTCGAGACGACGGGGGACGCGCCGGTGACGGCCGCGTGAAAGTCGCGCAGCTCGCGTAGGAAGGCCGCGTCGAAGCCGCCCGAGGCGCCCACGGACTCGTGCTCGCCGTCGGCGCCCAGGCGTTCGACGGTCAGAGCCGCGGTGCGGTGATGGAGGTAGGGGGGCGGCAGCTGCAGGCGCACGCCTCCCTCGGGGGAGAAGACCTCGATCTGCTCGCGGTACTCCGGATAACGCTGCAGCCAGGCCCAGGTGAGGTCGAGGCGGCACTCGGCGCCGAACGAGGCGAAGACGCTGAGCGTCGGCAGCTGATCGTCCGGGCCCCAGCCGACCGGCGGGCTCTCCGGGTCGAAGGGCCACGCGTAGGCCGCGATGATCGACTCGGGCAAGCGCCCGAAGAGCGAGCGGAAGACCGCCAGGTAGTGCACGATCGACCCCAGTCCGAGCTCACCGTAGAGCCACTGCAGCCCCGGCGCGACGTCGCCGATCGCCTCCCGCACCAGCGCCGCGTTCTCCTCCGCGGCCTTGCGCAGCGCCTCGGGATCGGCGTCGTCGAAGCGCAGCACGTTGACGTGCTCCTGCTGCTGCACCTCGGAGGGATGGAAGACAGCGTGCCGCACGAAGCGCAGGTCGCCGAGGCGCTCGACCTCGGCGCGCGCCCGGGCCATCACCGCCTCGTGGGACTTCACGTAGCCGACCTGCAGGACGCAGTCGCTGGACTGCGCCAATGCCTCGAGCTCGTCCGCCTCCCGGACCGTGAAGCAGAGCGGCTTCTCGGCGAACACGTGGAGGCCGCTCTCGAGCGCCGCCCGCGCCTGCGGTCCGTGTGACCCCGAGTTGAGGAGGATCACCGCGTCGAGGCTCACATCCGCGCACAGCTCGCGCCAGTCCGTCGTGCGCGCCGCGACGCCGTTGCGCTCGCCGATGGTCTCCACGAGCCGCGGCGAGAGGTCGCAGACGTGTGCGACCTCGTACAGGTCGCGAAGCTGCTCGAGGTTCGGGAGGTGCTGGATCTGGGCGATCGCGCCGAGGCCGACGACGCCGACACGGAGTCTGCTCATTTCGATTCTCCTCTTCTGCTGATGAAGGTGGACGTCAGTCGCGTGAGGTACCAGGCGGCGAGCGAGAGCAGCGCCAAGCCCGCGAGGATGAGCGCCCCCACAGCGTTGGTGTCAGGGGTCACGCCGATACGCAGCCTGGCCCAGATGTAGAGCGGCAGAGTCATGGTGCTGCCGGAGACGAAGTTCGTGATGATGAACTCGTCCAACGAGAGCGCAGCGGCGACGAACGCTGCGCCCACGATCACCGGGAAGACGAGCGGCAGCGTCACCTTGCGGAAGACGCCGAAGGGGCCGCGGCCGAGGTCGCGCCCCGCCTCCTCGAGGCCCGGGTCGAGATCGGAGAGGCCCGCGGCGATGGCGAGCACGACGAACGGCGTCGCGTACACGAGGTGACCGAGGGTGATCGTCCATAGCGAGAGGGTGACGCCGAGCGCCACGTAGACGGTGAGCATGGCGACCCCGGTAATCAGGCCCGGCATCGCCAGCGGGGCGAAGAGCAGGCCCATCAGCGGCCCCCTGGCGCGGAACTTGTGGCGCGCGAAGGCGAGCGCCGCGAGCGTGCCCAGGACGGCGGCGATCACCGCCGTCAGCGCCGCCGCCTTGAGGCTGGTGTAGAACGCGTCACGGAACGTGATGTTGGAGAACACGCGCGCGTACCAGTGCAAGGTGAGGCCGCGCATCGGGAACGCCGGCACCGAGCTCGTGTTGAACGAGAGCAGGATGATGATGGCGAGCGGCACGAAGAGGAACAACACGACGGCGGCCACGTAAGCGTGCGCCCAGTAGCTCGAGAGCGGCAGGCGGACGTG
Source organism: Actinomycetota bacterium (assembly GCA_003132585.1). GTDB lineage: Bacteria > Actinomycetota > Thermoleophilia > UBA2241 > UBA2241 > PALSA-647. Next base: position 25,614 of record PKYG01000063.1, on the reverse strand, counting down.
GTCGCTCGCGCGCAGGGGCGCCGAGAACGCCCAGCGCACCGCGGGCGGTCGCGGGATGCGCGCGATGAGGGCCGGCAGGAGCCACGCCGTCAGGGCGAAGGCGAGGAGCAGCACGAACGCCAGCGCGGCGCCGAGCGGGTAGTTGTTGAGCAGGCCGAACGCGACCGAGATCTGGCGACCGATCATCGTGCCGCTCGGCCCGCCGACCAGGGTCGGCGTCACGTAGTCGCCGGCTGCCAAGACGAAGGCAAAGATGAAGCCGGCGCGCACGCCGTTCTTCGTCATCGGGTAGACGACGCGCCAGAACGTCGCGAACGGCCTCGCCCCCAGGTCGCGCGCGGACTCGAGCTGGTTGCGCTCGACCGACTGCATCGCCGCCCAGATCGGCAGGACCACATAGGGCAGGAAGACGTTCGTCAGGGTGATGACGACGGCGAACGAGTTGAAGAGCAGGAACGAGAGCGGCTTGTGAATCAGGCCCAGGCCCTTGAGGGCGCTGTTGATGACGCCGGTCTCGCCGAGGATCGTCTGGAAGGCGTACACGCGCACCAGGTACGAGGTGAACATGGAGAGCAGCGCCGCAAAGAGCAGCGCGCCTCGCGCCCGCGGAAAGCGGAAGGTCGCGGCGTACGCGTAGGGGTAGGCGAGGGCGACCGAGAAGAAGGCCACGGCGGCGCCGATGACCAGTGAGCGGAAGAGGAGTCTCAGGAAGAAGGTGTCGGTGAGCGCGGTCACGTAGCTGGCCAAGGTGAACTCGTGCACGACGTCGAAGCCGTTTTGCTTCCAGAACGAGTAGGCCAACAGCAGGCTGAGCGGCACGAAGAAGGCCAGCAGGAGCACGACGCCGAGCGGCGTGAGCTCGCCGGCGATCGTCAGCTCGTCCTTGCGTCGCTTACTCAAGGAGGACATGGGCCTCGCCCGCCTCCCAGGATGCCTGCAGGCTCGCACCGGGCGGGAAGATGGCGTCTCCGGCGCGCACCATCGTCTCCGCCACCAGCTCGATCTGCGTGTCCCTGACGGTCAGCCAATAGCGCACGATGCCGCCCTCGAAGGCGGCGTCCGTCACCGTCACCTGGAGGTCCGCCCCCTCGCCTCCCTGGCGCAGCGCAACCCGCTCGGGCCGTACGTAGAGGTGGGCCTGGGTGCCTTCCGGCACGGGCCCGCGCGCGGAAGCGCGCATGGTGATGCCGTCGATCACCACCTCGGCCACGTCCTGCGCCACGCTCCGGACAGTGCAGCTCAGCACGTTCGCCTCGCCGATGAAGGTCGCCGCGAAGACGCAGTTGGGGGCGTCGTAGAGCTCGCGGGACGAGCTGTGCTGGATGACGCGGCCGCCGTTCATGAGGACGATGGAGTCGGACATGGCGAGCGCCTCGCCCTGATCGTGGGTGACGTAGAGGAAGGTCGTCTCGAGTTCCTGCTGCAGTCGGCGCAGCTCGAACCGCAGGTGTCTGCGCAGCTTCACGTCAAGCGCCGCGAGCGGCTCGTCGAGGAGCAGGATCTTGGGGCGGTTGACGAGCGCCCGTGCCACCGCCACGCGCTGCGCCTGCCCGCCGGAGAGCTCGCTGATGCGCCGCGTCTCGAGGTTCTCGATGTTGCAGGTGGCGAGGGCCTCCCGCGCCCGAGCGAGGGCGCTCGGGCGTGGGACGCGGGCTGACTCGAGTCCGAACATCACGTTCTCGATGACGTTACGGTGCGGGAAGAGCGCGTAGCGCTGGAAGACCATGTTGACGGGGCGGCGCTCCGGCGGCACCCCCCGCATGTCGCGCCCATCGATCTCGACGGTACCAGTCGTCGGCTCCTCGAAGCCGGCGAGCATGCGCAGCAGGGTGGTCTTGCCACAGCCGGAGGGACCGAGCAGCGTCGTGAAGTGCCCCTGAGGAATCTCGAGGTTCACCTCATCGACGGCGACGACCTTGCCGAATCGCTTGGAGACGCGGCTGAGGCGTACGACCGCCTGCGCAGGCGTGGTAGCGCTGACGCCCGCCAGACTGCTGCCAGCCGTCAACGCGTCGGTGCTCGCCCCGCTGCTCACTGCTGCTCCTCGGAAAGACGACAGCGTCTCATGCAGCTGTGAACCGCTCCCATGCAGTGGCCCAGTCGACGAAGCCGACGTAGTCGCCCTCTCCGCGGAACGACGGCAGCCTGCGGATCGGCGATTTCTGGAGGTTCTCAGAGAGGTGGGCGTACTGATACGCGTCCTGCAGCTCCTTCGAGAGCATGGGCACGGTCTTCTGGTTTGTGATGCCCTGGGACAGCTCGGTGGCGAGGTTCTTTTGGGCGTCGGGAGAAAGGATGAAGTTGATCCAGCCTAACGCGTTCGCCGGGTCCTTCGCCCCCTTGACCAGGGTGAGCAGGTCCATGTAGCCGTAGACGCCCTCCTTGGGGAAGTCGTGGTAGAGCGTGACGCCGTCCACAGCCGCAAAAGCGACGAGCGCCTGCCAGCCACAAACCGTGCCGTCGATCTCCCCGCGGACGAGCAGGTCTTTGGCGACGCCGTAGTCGCTGACGATCGTGCGCAGGTTGGGCTTCAACTTGTACCACCAGTCCATCGCCTGGTTGAGCTGGTCCTTGGTAAGCTTGTCGTACTGCGTGAGGCCCGAGGCGAGGCAAGCGGTGGCGACTGAGGTGGTGGCGTCGTTCACCGTGACGATCTTGCCCTTGTAGCTCGGGTCGAGGAGCTGGTCCCACGAGGTCAGCTGCGGCAGCTTGCCGCTCCTCACGAAGCCCTGGTAGGACCACGAGAAGGGCATGCCCGTCACCGTGTCGCCCTCTCCCGTATGGATGAAGTCGACGGTCATGAACTCGGGGTAGATGTCCGCGGAGTTGGGCACCGAGGAGGGCGAGATCGCCTCGAGCGCGCCCATCTCATAGAGGCCGGGCGCGAGGCTAGAGTTGTAGGTGAGGACGTCCCAGGCGCCGATGCCCTTCTGCGCCCCGAGTTTGGTGAAGACCTCCGAGTCGCCGGCGATGTAGGTGATCTTCGTGTTGACGCCGTAGTCGTTCTTGAGGGCGGCGAGGTTCGCCGGGGTGTCGTAGCCCTCCCAGGCGAGGAGCTTGATCGTCGAGCCGGACTTCAGCTTCGCCGCCACGCCGCTGGCGACGGCCGAAGGCGATTCCTTTCCGCAGGCAGCCAGAAGCCCCGGTAGCAGAGTGAATCCGAGGCCGGCCATCGTGCCGTACTTGAGGACTTCGCGCCGCGTCATACCGTTGTCATGCGTCCTGCCCATTGCTCTTCCTCCTTCTCGATCTCATCTCGTGCTGGCGCACGCACCGAGTCAATCTCCGCGAGCAGCATTCTGCGCGCGGTGCCTTTGTCGACGTGTTTGGTCACGTGGGTATGGACTCCGAAGCCATCGATCAGAGCCGCGAGCTTCACGGCCCAGGCGCGCGCATCGGCTATTGCCAGGTCGCCTCGTTTGACGGCGTCGCCCACGGCCTCCGTGAGAATGTCGAGCCAGTCGGAGTTGGCGATCTCGAAGATCTGCCGGAAGTAGGCGTCGTCGGGGCGACTGGCGAAAGCCCAAACCTCGAACTCGATGCTCCAGAGCGCCTCCTCCTCGCCCTCTGCGAAGCACAGCTCGATGATCCGCTCGAGTTTCGATGCTCCTTGACGCAGTGCAATCTCAGCCTGCACTCGGCTCCGGAAGCGCTGATCCGCTTCGCGGAAGGCAACCACGAGGAGGTTATCCTTGCGGGGAAAGTAGTAAAGGACCGCGGCGGGAGAGCAGCTGGCTCTCCTCGCGATTTCTCTGACCGTAGTGCGCAGAAAGCCGCGTTCGGCGATGGTGGCGATGGTCGCATCAATGAGCTCGGAACGCCTCAGGTGCTCGATCGCGACTCGACCTGTCACCGTCCTTGACCTCCCCCGTCTGCCACGACCAGTGCGCGACCCTGCTTACGAGACTGAACATCTGCTCAGGCTTCTGAACCGTTGTTCAAGTACCTACTTAATAGACGGGGTCTCCGCCGGTGTCAAGAGGAAAACGCCGTTGCGCGTCGCTAAGGGGGGGTCTGTTCGTGAAGAGCCGCCGAGACAACAACCGGGTCGCCCGCCTGACGAGAGGCTCGTTGTCCGCCGGGTAGCGTCCTAGCAGCGCAGCTCACGATGGCTTGCCTGCATGTCGAGGTGGACTGAGCTTGCTGGAGGCCTTGATGACGTGTCGTGCCGGGAGAAGTGCGCGCTGTGCAGGCCCTCTTCCCCACTCGCCGCCGCATTGCTGACCGGAAACGTCCGCGGCCAGCTGCTACGCTGTCATGCGAACTGGACCTGCGACTGGAGGCACGTCAGCATCTGTGTTCGTGCCCTTGTCTGGGAAGAAGACGCTCGGCAGTCCTCTAGGGACCAGAATCTGGCTGCCGAGGGACACGAAACGAGGAAGCCAGCGGCTGTGCAGGAATCGCCTCAAGACCCCTTCGGCTCTGCGAGCCTCACGCGGTTCGCGATGGGTGAGTGGAACAACATGGCAGGGCGCGCCGAACATGCGCGTTGCCGCGCGCCCAGATCCGCGTGGGGGCGGCCGGCCAGGCGCGTGCTGGTCACCGCCGCGACGGCACTGACTCTAAGCTTCGTCATCGGTGCCTGCGCGAGCAGTCCCTCGCAGCCGTCCCCCAGCCCGACGCCTACCGCATCCCTCGCGCGCCTTACGATCACGCCCGCTAGCGGCAGCCGTAGCGCAAAGCCGCAGAAGGGCATCGCCGTCAAGGTGAGCGATGGGAAGATAGTCAGCGTCAAGGTCGAGACGGGCAGCGAGCGCGTCACCGGCGTTCTCACCGCTGCTGCCACCACGTGGCGCAGCCACTGGGCGCTCAATACCGCTACTCGCTACACAGTCCGCGCGACAGCGCTCGACGCGGCGGGCAGGACGGTGACAGTAACGAGCACGTTCCGCACGCTCACCCCCGCGCCACACCTTCCGCATGCAGATCTTCGAGGGTAGCGGCTTGGCGTATGGCGTCGGCATGCCCGTCATCCTCAAGTTCAGCAAACCCATCAGCGACCGCCGCGCCGTAGAGCGCTCGCTGCACCTGTGGTCTTCCAAGCACGTGGTCGGCGCCTGGTACTGGGACGGGAGCTCCACCCTCTACTTTCGGACCCGGCGCTACTGGCCCGCGCACACCAAAGTGCGCTTCGTCGGGCATCTCGACGGCATCGAGGGCGCGCCCGGCGTGTACGGAACGCACACCCTCAAGCAGAGCTTCGTCATCGGTCGTTCGCTCATCGCCGTGGCCAGCACGAGCGCCCACCACGTGCGCATCTACCTCGACAGGCACCTGTTCGCCAACTGGCCCATCAGCACCGGCAAGCCCGGAGACGACACCCCGAACGGGACCTACCTCACGATCGAGAAGCAGAACCCCGCCCACATGAAGGGTCCGGGCTACGACATTCAGGTGCCCTGGTCGGTGCAGTTCACCTGGAGCGGCGACTACGGGCACGACGCCTTCTGGTCGGTCGGCGAGCAAGGCTTCGCTAACGTCAGCCACGGCTGCGTGAACCTTTCGCCCGAGCACGCCAAGACCTACTATCAGCTCGCCGTCCCCGGCGACCCCGTGACGATCACCGGAAGCCCGCGCGGCGGCGCCTGGGATAACGGTTGGACCGTGTGGTTCCTGTCCTGGCGCAAGCTGCTGCGCGGGAGCGCGGTGCGCAGGGCGGTGCGGGTGGGTCCGGAAGGAAGCACGTTGGTCGACCCGGGGTCACTCTCACCGTCGAAGGCCAAGCCGCCGCTCAACGGGCCCAAGCCGGGGAACGCCACTGCCGGCTAGGCTGCTGCGTCGCAGCACAGGTTCAGGTGTCGTGTCCAGCCGTCAGAAAGCCAAGACTTGCAGCGACTTCTGTCGTCTCGCCGACGCCGAGCCGACGTGTGCGGCTGCGAAGACCCCCAGCAGCTACGCGAGGAGCCGACGCGAGCCGACGCCACCAGAGGCCGTACAGTGCAACAGAGCGTGCGTGAGCTGGTCGGCGATCATCTCTTTCGAGACAGCAGCTGCAAGGTAGATCGACAACTCGGGTCTTCTGCGTTGCAGTCCAGATCTGGGGCTGGGCCGACCATCCAGAGTGCCTAGAGCTCGCTCCTCGGAGGAATCTGCAAACGCAGCGCCTCCAGTTCCGCGACGAGGATGTCGATCTGCTCGCGAGTGATGGCCAGCGGGCATCCTGCCGGATCGAAACGCAGAGCATCGTGGTGATCGACGAAGAGCAGACAGTTGCGAACGTACTCCCGGTACTCGTCGTCAGACAACTCGAGCATGGTGGGGATGTCGATGGACGTGACGTCGGTCTTGCTTGTAAAGAACATGTCCTTCCGTAGCATGGTGGTCTCCTATCGTCTGCCATGCGCATGGCACTTTGACAATGAGAAACCAGTCTGACACCGGTGTCACCCGTGCGACCTCTGGCGGGGACCAGCGATCGGTCTCGCTGAGTGTCGAGCCTTCACGAGCCGGTCCCATTCGCTCCGCTCGCCAAGAGGGTCTCGGCCACCTCAACGCGGAGTTCATCCCGAGCCAGGCAAGCAACAACGCGCTGGCCCAGGCGCGCACAGGTTACGGACACATGATCGACCCGCAGAAGATGCCCTTTACCAGGCATTCTCCAGTGGCTGCCGACCCAATGCCGACGGGCGCCCCGGTCAAACAAGCCTCTCGGCTGGCCTGATCCAGCCTAGGAAGACGGCAGGTTGTAGTCGGTGAGGTCCTCAACTGTGGCGTAGTCGTCCGGGTTGAGCCAGTGGCACCACAACTTCTTACCAGGCACGTAAAGGCGACGCGAGTAGGCCCCAGGACGGGACCACATCGCGACCTCACAGCGTGGGTAAGGACGACCGCCGAGCCCAATGACCGCCTCAAGAGCCGGAACGAGGTCGGTGTCCGTCGACATCAGCACGCCAACGTCGTAGGTGCCGCTCGCGGCCATCGTCACGAAATCGACTGCCAGAGCAACGTCGATGCCCTTCTCCTGCGCCGGGGTCTTCGGCCAATCGTAGGGATAGCGCAAGGTACGTGTGATCACCTCGACGAGCCCACGGCCCCGCTTCTCCTGGACGTCTGATTGACGCATGTTGGCGCCGTAAGCCTGAGGCTGACGGGCCGAGTCGGGGCGCCCGCGATAGACACGCACGCCAGCAAGATGGCTCTCCTCAGGATGACGAGCGACCACCAGCCCGGCGAGCTGGAGCGGGTCGATCTGCCCGTAGCGGCTGGGATGGCCACGCAGATCGAACGCCTCACGTGCGCCGTTGTAGACGTTCTGATAGTCAAGAAAGACGATAACGCGCGCTGAGGCCATCTTCCTCCAAAGAAAAACCCCGCCAGTTCGGGCGTTGGCCCGGACGACGGGGAGCAGTGATTAGATTGTACCCAGAGTGCATCGGAAAGCAAGTGCGAATACTTGAGTGCAGCTCGAAAGTAAGACTACTCGTCGAATCGCAGCCGCTTGGACGCGTCTTCGACGCTCCGACGATGTTCTGCTCCACGCTGGCTTTCCTCCTCCTCGCGACGACGCTGCGCTTCCTCATACGCAGCTATCTCTCGATTGACCTTGTCGAGCACGAGCACCAGGGTGTCGCGGTGATAGCGCTCGACTTCCTCCATCGTTGTGCCATCGAGAATCACGCGATCTCCCTGGACCGAGACGATGCCGGGTCTGTGCATGGTCGTCCACCTCGGCGGGTGGTCCCAGGTCCGCTCGAAGAGCCCAGCCCACTCGTGCGACGGCCGCCGCGAGAGGCGCAAGGGGATCCGATAAAGCGCACTGCCGCCGGTGCCATCCGGGCGTGGCTCGGTGACCTCGTCCACAATCACGCCAGTGATGCGGATGGGGCCCTCGGCCCCTGCTGGGCTATCTTGACCAGAGACCGGGCGTCGCCTCCTCCCGCTCTCCCGCGCAGACGAGGAGCCGAGCGGAGGCGGCGCTACGCGCGTGCCAAGTAGCGTCGTCAGCAGATCCTGGTAGCCCCTCTCACGGTCGTTGCAGTCGCGAAGATCGACGTAGTACTTGCCGGCAAGCCATGAAGGCAACGCCTCTGCGCTCTCGCCGCGGCGCAGTATGGGGACGAACTTGCGCTGATTGCCCCGACTAAGGAGTTCACCGGTCATGATGTCGCCCTCGTAGCCAACGCCGCCTTGGCGGGCGTCGGAGCGCTCCTTGTATGGTGGTGTGCAGACCACGAGCACGTAGTCGTTCTCTCGGACGGCGGCCTCCATGAAAGCGGGCAATCGGTCGCCCGGCTGCAGCTCCCACTGATCGAGAACCACGGCGACACCATCGCCGCGCAGACGAGCGGCGAGCCCCCTAACCCACTCCTTGTGCGACTCGTCGTCCCACGAGTAGCTGATGAAAGCAGTCGGGGGATTCCCCGCGGGCCGATCCCTAGACACGGCCGTCACCTCCCGACCACTCGTAGGTATCCGCCTTCACCCGCGCGTAGTTTTCATCGAGCGCCGGCTCGAGCAGCAGGATGGCGGCGACGCGACGCGCCATCTCTGTGACGTAGCGCGCCTCCTCGGGCGTGAGGTCGCGCCCGAGCAGCGGACGCTCGCGGTAGGACAGCCACTTCTTCATCACCTGATAGCCGCCGATCGTGTAGGTCCAGACGCGCTTGGGCACGCAGCGCCAGTAGGCGCGCTCGTTGAGGTAGACATCGACGCAGGTGACGCCCAGGCAGGTCATGCCCTCCTCGTAGCTGAGCCCGAGCGCCGCCACCCCCTCGCGGAAGCTGGCCAGCTCAGTCTCTGTGTAGGCGCGCTCGACCACGTGTCCCTTAGCCGGCATACAGATGCCGCCCTGGCCGGCGTGTCCCCAGCCGGCAGTCACAGCGAGGTCGCCCGCCGCGGGATCGATCTGGCCGCCGTCGGCCTTGGCGATGGACCCGATGAGACGCAGCTCGAAGCGGATCTGACTGGTGCTGACGCCGTCGACGGGCGACTCGACGTCGAGGAGCGCTGAGACACGGCGGCCGAGCTCGGCCGAGGCAAGCAGGGCGTCGGCGGTGGCGGGGAGGGGGATGCGAGGCCAGTTCCCGCGAAGTGCAGCTCTATGTTCGACCCTGTAATTGCCCGAATGCAGCGTCGATATGCAGTGGTCAAACAATGCTGCGCCATCCAACTCCATCTTGGCCAGATAGGAGCGAGCTCCAGGAGAGAGATTCGCCACCGGCGCGTCATCGACTGCGCCAACGGCAAGAGCAACCGGCGCAGCGTGGAGGTATAGAGGGAACCCGCGAGCGCCGCTATCCATGAAGTTCAGGTCGCAAAGCAGCCGAGTCGTCAGGGGGGGCTCGATGGTGGGCTTCCGTGTCCGCCCCGTTGTGAAGAGAAAGCGGTTGCCGCCGAGAGCCTCCTCTCTGAACTCCGGGACATTCCGGCCCAGTAGCTTGGTCTCCGGTTCCCAGTAGAGCCAGCGATTGTCAAAGGGCCGATAGCCGTACCTCGTGATGTTGTCGCGCAGGTAGCCACGGCTGACGAGAAACCGACGGGTCGCGACAGCATCGTACTCATCGGTGGAGATCATCGCCCGCGAACACAGCCGAGCCACGTCCTCGTCTCCCATCTCGGTGCTGAAGTAGTGCTGCATCCGCGCATCAAGATCGTCGTGTCGGATGTCAACCACCAAGTCGTCACGCTTGGACGTAAGGCCCGAGTACGAAGTGGGGAACAGGTCGGGCACGTGCGGCCATGCCAAGTAGTCGTGGGAAACTGTATGCGGCTTCAGCGGGAGGCCAATCGCCGAGACAGGCGGAATCGAATCATAGCCTTCACCTTGTCCGCCAACAGAACTCAACAGGTCGCTCCGTCGACGCTCCGCAGCGGATTCCGAGAAGTCCCTGTAGCTCACGCGCCCCGAGCCATCGCCGCGAGACTCTCGTCGCACCATCGTGGCGATTGCAGTGCCCACCTTGATGCCTTGCGATTTGCCACCCAACGCAAAGACTGTCTCGCTGGTTCTACCGTCCGGAGCGTATTCGGAGATGATCCTGTCTCCGTGAAGATTGTCGATCCAGATATGATCAAACACCGCGAGGAAGCGCTCGCGCATGCCGGTGAACGACAGGCCGTCGAGCCATGAGTAGTTGCTGATGAAGCAAACAATCCCGCGACCCTCGACGCTCTCGGTGATGCGCCGCTCCGCCATGCGGAAGAAGCGAACGTAGAGGTCGCTGAGCCCTCTTCCTTGCGGAGGCGCCACCACCTTGACTGACCGATAGGCCTCCACGAGATCGCGCTCTTCATCAACGGCAAGACCTGCGAACCCGTTGTACGGCGGGTTTCCCAAGATCACCAGGATCGGCGCGTGCTGCTTGACCGCCTGAGCCTTGTCACGCTCCTCTTCCAACTCGGTGAAGAGCAAGTGCTGCTTAGGTTCTGTGGGTGGCTCCCAGCCGGTGAGGGCATTTGTCAGGTAGACGCCGGCGCGCTCGGCCGAGTCGTCGTCGAAAGGCGCGCCCAGGCGATGAAGCAGCATGCCGATCTGCAGGTGGCTGATCACAAACGGGGCGGGCAGGATCTCGAAGCCGTAGATGCGGCTCATCGCGGCTTGTTTGAGATCGTGGGCGAGAAGCGCGTCGTCGCCTCTCTCGGCCATCGTCTGGGCGATGCGGTTGAGGACCTCGACCAGATAGGCGCCGGTCCCGCAGCAGGGGTCGAGGACGACGACATTGGGGTCGGCCAAACCGTCGGCGATGCCCATCTCTGAGCGCAGCACCTGATCGACGCGCGCGACCATGTACTGCACGATCTCGGGTGGCGTGTACCAGACCCCGAGCTCTTTGCGCAGCTCCGGATCGAACGCCTCGAGGAACGGCTCATAGAAGTACTGCACGGCGTGGTTCAGCTTAAAGGTGGCGAAGAAGCTCGCGCGATCGACACGGTTGAGCGCCTCGGCGGCCCAGTCGAGCACCTCGTCGATGCGCAGGGCGCCGAGCGGTCCCGGCTGGGAGAAGTCGTAGAAGAGCTTCTGCAGGATGGGGATGTGCAGATAGCCCGCCGCTTCGCGCCAACGGAAGCGGGCTTCCGAGTCTGTGGGCTCGTGATGCTCGGCCCAGAAGACCCAGGCGGCAAAGAGGCCGTAGAAGAGCGTCTGCACCAGGGTCGAGCGGAAGAAGTGCTCGCCCTTCTCACCCGAGAAGCTCATGCCCAGCGCCTCCTCGAGCCCGACGCGCGTGTTGTTCCAGTTGGGCAGGTCGCGCTCCTCGGCGCGAGCGCGTGCCTCGCGGGCATAGGAGGCTAAGAACCAGGCAAGCTCCTGCGGCGAGACGATTTGGCTCTGGCGCAAAAGCGCGCGTTTGAGAAACTCGGCGAGGCGCTCGCCGTAGACCGCCGCGCTCTTGCGCGGTGTCGCCGCGAGCACCCAGAACCCGACCTCGGTCTCGGCGAGCGAGAAGCGCTCAAGTGCTGTGCGCTCGCCGTCGGCGTTGTAGCCGACGAGCACGAACTCGCGGTAGGTGGTGACCAGCACCTGGCGGTAGTGCTCTAGGTACTTGCGCACCTGCTCGCTCTCGGCGACCGCGGCGGCTGAGTCGCTTGCCGGCTTCACCTCGATCGCCCCCCGCGCCGGGAGCTGTCCGGGCAGCGGCGCACCGCTTTGCTTTTCGAACTGGTTGGCGACATAGAGCCCGCCGTCGGGGATGCCCGCCCCCTGGTTGGCCGGGTTGATCACGCAGCGCACGCGCGGCTTGAGCTTGTGGCCGATCTCGTTGAGGAGGCTCTGCAGGGCGCCGTAGCCCGACGTCTCCGGCACCGCTCCGGCGGTGCGGTTGGCGCTCAGCTCGGCGAAGTAGGCTTCGAGGGCGTCCACGGCCTTCCTATTCTAGTCACATAGGGGGACGCCTCCGCCAGCGGCACGCGCGCACACAGGTCACCCGAACCTGTATGGCGCCAGAAGATGCTGCAAAACGCCCGGCTCGCCGACGCCCTGCCGACGCGACTGACATGAAGGCAAGTATCGCCCGCCGGCCACGAAAGGCCGGAGCCCTCAGCTGTCTAGCGGTCTGTGCCTTTGGTCTTGCTGGGCGGGAAGCCCCGCTCCTCGGTGTAGATGATCGATTCGGCGTCTTTGTCCAGTTCCTGAACTTCGCTGCTGTCGCCTTGCTGCGACGCTGACTCGTCGTCGCTGCCAACCATGCTCATCACCCCGCCATCATCAACACTGTTCCGATCCCGATTAGGAGCACACCAGTCATCAGGCACAACGAACCCAGCTTGACGCAGAACGCAATCTGGCTGAGGACTCGCTTGTTGTTCGTGGTGGCCTTCGTGGTAGCCCGGAGAACAACACGCTTCGTATAGGTCTCAGGTTTGTCCACGAATTCCTTCTCCAGGACCTTGGCATCCCCCACCTGTTTGTACACTCGCACGAAGAGAGAAACGAGAAACAGCAAGGCTGCCACAAAGAGCAGCACGACGCCCGCAGTCGAGCTCGCATGCCAATGCCGTGCGAGGTAGTCCGAGTTCGCAAGCAACGCGAGAACCACTCCTGTGAACCCCAGAAGCTGACTTGACCTCGAAATCAGGGCCTGCTGCTGCTCGATCTGTGAGCGAAGCTGTTCGCGGGCGAGCGCGAGGACGTAATCGAGACTGGCGTAGCCCTCTGTTGATGCTGTCGCGATCGCGCACCCCCCCGACTGATCTCCTCCCATCTTACGCCCCCGGTGGCAATGGTACTGGCCCTTCCGGCGCGCCAAGGACTCCTCAGACCGAATGCGTAAGGCCGACGCGATTGCCTCCGAGGCCGCAAGGCGCTGCCGCTCGCCGCAGACCGCATCCCTAGCCATCCTGTCGCGTCTCGAAGTGCGGCGAATGGGAAGGGTCCCGCCGACTCCCTGCCGCAATCAACACACCCTCGCCTAGACTCGCTCGAATCACTTGCAGGCGAAACGCAGTGGGCAGGCCAAATGGCTCGGCAATCTAGGTGCATGCCGTCATGTGGGGCGAGCCGGGACCCACTGCCGTATCGATCCATTCGAGCAGCAAGGGCCTCGCGTTGACCAGAGTCTTGCGAAAGTGCGTCCACTCGGCCAGACCTTCATGCTGGAGCCTGCCGACGACGAGACCGGGATGTCTTGACTGACGGCGCGCGAAGTCCTCAATGCTCCTCAGCGAGAACGGCCTGGGTGTGCTTTCGACAAACGCCCCATAGGCCACAGGATCAAGCAGCCAGTCGCTCGCAGTCTTGTCCGCTTGTCTCTCGTTCTTCGTTCGAGCACGATCGTCGAAGCTGTCAACATAGGTTCCCTCATGCCCGAGCACCAGATGTGCCAATTCATGCATGAGCGTGAACCAGAACGAGTCGATGCGATCGTACCTTAGAGAGACGGCCACAACCGGTGCATCGGCGACCCGTAGCACCGCGCCGTCGATGTACGTCTGCGCCAAGTGGGGAACGACCACAAAGTGAATCCCAAGACTCAAGAGAGCATCGGGCACAGCGGAGATCGACGACCCTAAAGCAGTCAGCTCAATGATGCCGGGTAGGGCCTCGACCAGCTTCTGCTGGTCAAAGGAGGGCAGGCACTGCTCAACAGCGAGAGCCTCGACCCTTCTAACCCAGGCGAGCACTGCCCGATCGTCTGCCATGCGCGCTGTTGAGCGACGGAAACTCGCAGCGAGAGCCGGCGTCTGGTCCAGGGAAGTCTGACGAAGGAAAGCCAGAACTGCCGCCTCCAACTCCTCCAAGTCGGATGCCCTAGGTATCCAGCCACGTTTCTGAAGCTCCCTTACCGGTGCAAGGCTGTAGAGACGACTCCGTCGCGAGATGTCCTTGCCATGCTGGCTGGCACCAGCCAGATGCAATCGGTAGTTCGCTTCGAGATTCGCCCAGAACGCTGGGGAGGTGCCGAAGACCTCAGCGAGCTCCAGCGCCGTGTCCGATGTAATCTGCTTCTTGCCGCGAATGATCTCGTTCACCATCTGCTCTGGGCGATCCATGATCTGGGCCAAATCCTTCTGCGTCCAGTCGCGGGTCTCCAGCTCAGCGCTGATGATGCGACCGGGAGGGGAAACCCTGACTGGCTTTCTCGTCTCCTTCATCGTCATCCCCTCTCAGTGATAGTCCTCAATGCCCATAAGCACCAATGTGATGCCTGCCTTACCCTTTTCGCGCTCCACGATGAGTCGGTATTGCTTGTTCAGGCGAAGCGAGTGTTGGTGGCTGCGTTTGCCCCTAAGCTTCTCGTATCTTCGCGAGCGTAGAGCCCGAAGGTCGCTTTCGTCATTCGCGGCAACGATGACTGACATGAGATCGAAGAACGAGTCCGCGATGCCGGTAGGCAAGCCGCGGGTGTTGTTGTCCCAGTACAGAGCCTCGAGATGCCGATCGGCGAATCTGAAGTCCACACGGCTAAGGCTACTCCTGCGCGCTCAGGTCGTCAAATACTTTATCACCCAAAGGGTGAATAGGATAACCTTCAGTGGCGTACATCACCCCCAGACCTGTCGGGGCTTGGGAATGGCGCCGCGTGCAGGCAGTTGCGTCAGTGCGCCGACGCAATGCCGACGCCACGAGGAGCCGTGCGGCGCCACAGTGCGCGCGTGAGCTGGTTGGCGATTTCCGGTTCGACGACCACAACCTCAACGTGGACCGATTTCAGGGGTGCAGGTCACGGCCGTCAATGCCAGTCGAAGATGATGTACCAGCGGCCTTTGATCGACTGCCAGTGCTGTGTGCGGTTGTCGGTATAGTTCCCGAACGCGGTCTGGATACGCAAGGCACGATCGATGGCCGCGACGTGCTTGAAGGTCTTGTTGGCGTACGCCGCCCTCCACTTCGCCAAGTAGTGGGTGCCGAAGAGCTGGAGGCCGAGGGTTTCACCACCCGACCGCTCGTCGGCGGCAAACTTGGCGTACGGGTAGTGCTTACGCACCACTGGATGGAGGAAGAGATACGCCTGTCGATACCTACCGAACCTGTATGCGTCGTAGTAGCGCATGTAGGTTGCCTCCGGGGTGAGGGAGAGAGCCGCCTTCTCGGTATTGGGTCCAGCTTGTACGGAAACAGTCGCCCTGAACGCCTCATGGTTCGGGGCGTGAACGACCAGCTTGTGATCGCCCAGCAAGACGTCTTCCATCACGAACGATTGCGACGTGGAAGCCGTCATCTTCGACCCGTCCAGCTTCACAACGGCATTCTTGATCGGCTCTCGAACGACCGCATTCTCTTGCAGCTTCACCCTCAGGCTGCCATCCTCCAAAACGAGGTCGAGCGAGTTCGTCCCCCTCTTGACCTGCACTTTGCCCGCAGCGTCGGCGTAGCCTTGATGGGTCGCCTTTGCCCCGTAGCTGCCGGTGGGGACACCCTGAATGACGTAGGTGCCGTCAGCAGCGGTCGTTGCGGTCTTGGTGCCGACTTGAACGACCGCGCCTTGTACCGGCTTGCCGGATGACTTGTCCGTGACCTTGCCCTTCACCGTCCCCGAGCAGGCCGCAAGGGTCAGCCCCAGAGTGCAGATGAAAACGACGCCGAGCAGGCGTCCAGAAGTCTTCATATCTCCCCCCACGGTAGACAGTCCGACTGTACCACCGGGTTGAGACGGAAGCGATGAAGAGGGTGGGGACAGCGACTGTCCGTCCGATAGGCATCGCCTCAGGGTGGAGCGCCTTCAGGACTGCGAGTCACACTCGGCAGTCGGTGGGTGCAAGTCGGACACCAGAGCGCTGGCGTCCACATCGAGTGCTTGTGAGAGCCGGGCAATCGTTCTGATCGTTGCGTTCCTTCGGCCGGACTCGCAACTGCTGATGTACGTGCGATCGAGATGCGCAAGATCTGCGAGCTGCTCCTGCGAGAGGCCACGCTGCAAACGAATCCTCTTCAAACGCCGGCCAAAGGCGGCACACGAGTCTGGCACTGAGCTGTCCATGCCCGAAGTCAAGACTGCTGTTGACCATGGGTCTACGGACTATGAGTCACATCGGTTTTTCTGTAGCATCGGCTAGTGACGCATGGTGAGCGCAACCACCCGTCCCGTCGCAGGTGGCGTCGCGTGGGCTGGGGGTTGCGCCTCTGTCGTCCGCGGCCGTTCGTGTTGGGGCGTGAGAGGGGGGGTTGACGATGACGGTTTGGCTGGTTCGCGCCGGACCTTACGGTGAGCGCGAGACACTTGCCCTCGAGCAGGGGCTCAGTGTGATCGGCTGGGAGGAGATGCCCGACCTCTCCGGCGTCGGCTCACGCCAAGACCTTGAGGAGCTCGTGCGCACGACCTACCCAGACGCCGGCAAGGGTCGTGTCGCCAACTGGGTGGGTCAGCTATGGGCGTTTCGGGAACGCATGCAAGTCGGTGATCTCGTCGTCCTGCCGCTGAAGAAGCAGTCGGCGATCGCCATCGGCAAGATCCTCGGCCCCTATGCGTTTCGCTCCGACCTTGCCGCCGACACCCACCACACGCGCGCGACGAAGTGGCTCAAGACCGACATCCCGCGCACGCGCTTTGACCAAGACCTGCTCTACACATTCGGCGCGTTCATGACCGTCTGCCAGATCAAGCGTCACAATGCCGAGGAGCGGATCAACGCCATCATCGGCGGGCAATCGCCGCCTGTTCTGCCGCCCGACGACGGTGATGAAGCAGTGACACCGGTCGATCTCGAGCAGTTCGCCCAGGACGACCTGACCGAGTTCATCTCCCGCAAGTTCAAGGGTCACGAGCTCGCCCGCCTCGTCGACGAGATCCTGCGCACGCAGGGCTATCAGACGGTCGTCTCGCCTGAGGGTGCCGATGGCGGTGTCGACATCATCGCCGGGTCGGGCCCGATGGGCTTCGACTCACCTCGCCTCTGCGTGCAGGTGAAGTCAAGCGAGACGCCGATCGGCGCCGCAGTGCTGCGTGAGTTGCAGGGGACGATGAAGAACTTCGGCGCCGATCAAGGACTGCTCGTTTCCTGGGGTGGCTTTGCCGCTCCGCTCTTGAAGGAAGCGCGCCACCTGCACTTCGAGATTCGCCTCTGGGATGCCGGTAACGTTGTTACCAACCTTCTCCGTCACTATGACCAGCTCTCACCCGGGGTTCAGGCAGAACTGCCACTCAAGCGCATCTGGGTGCGCCTGCCGGAGTCAGCCGGTGACGAAGGCTGATCTGAACCGGCAGACGACCTGACGAGGAAAGACAACGGAGAGGGCCCGTGGCGCCCCATGTGGCCCTCTGCCGCATCGCCCCAACGGACCCGATATTGGTGTAGCCAGCCGTCCGACAAGCGGCCACACGACGCGCGCTGTTCGCCGCGCCTCGAGCGGACGCCGGCAGGCCAAGGCGCAGCTGATTCCAACCGCCCGTCAGCTCTTCGCAGTTCCCGCGTCGCCCAACCCCGGGGCGAGGTTCACTTGCTGCTGGCCGATGTTGAGCTGGCGAATCGACGGCACGAGCAAGCGACGCACCGTGGCCAGCGTGCGGCAGGCTCGCAGGAAGTCGCCAGAAAGCCGCGTGACGCGGCGGTCCCAGAACGCTGCGCGCTCGTGGGACACACTGTCTGCACACCACATGTCCGCGCGTCTCAGCTCGGCCGCCGTAGCCACAAGCCACGCCAAGCTGACGCGCTCGATCAGCAGCTCCTCGAGCGCGCCGTCTGTGGGACGGGCAAGCCGCTTACGCAGCGCGTCCAGTTCGCGTGGCAGAAGCTCGGCGAGGAGAGCATTGCCGGCGCCAGCGGCTTGCAACGCCGCCATTTCTGCTTTAGTGGCGATGCCGAAGGCAAGGGTTCGCTCGGCAAGCTCGGGGTCGCTTCTCAGTAGCTCCCTGAGGGGCTCGCGTGAGCCCGGCTTGTTGGCCGCGGCAGCCATCACGATGGCCAGCGGATTGTGCGTCGCGATCGGGCTGCGTTTCCTCTCAGCGCTCACGCCGCCGCCTTCGCCACTGTCGTTTGTGCTGATGAAATCCCGCTTCGACAAGGGCTTCAGTGGCAGCCTGTTCGGCGGCGCGGTAGAGATCCCCTATCACCCCGTCCAGCTCCTTGGCACGCTCAGCCTCTTCACCCAGGGCGTTCCGTGCGGCCTGCCTCTCGCGCAGTGCAAGGTTGTCGATCTCGGCGAGGGTCGCGCCCACGTCGCCACAGCCGACATACTCGGAGATCACTCGCCGACCCTCACGACGGCTTCGGTAGTAGTAGCGGCCCTGTCGCCAGGTCATGTACTACACGCTTTCCGGTGCCCCGCTCGGCTGCGTCGTGCGGGCCTCGCGCCCGAACCGTCGCGGAAGGTGAGCTGGACCGGCGCGCCGGTCAGAGACTTCACGCGCACGTGGCCGTCGGGGGTCGCCGAGAAGACGAGGCCATGGGCGCTCGCGCTCGGCTGCGGCGTTTTCGCGGCTCCCGAGGGCCGGGAGCGTGGTGTCGTCAGTCATCTGAAATCACGTTCTCGTCGTCGATTCGATCATGGCGTGACGGACGTGACAGACGTGACAGCAGTCTGGTAAAGCCCCCACGAGGCAGATTCACAGCTCTACCTTTGCCAAATCGCATTTCTAACCGTCACGCTGTCACGCTGCGGGGCTCAAGCGGCACCTCGACAGCATCGGCGCCGACCAGACTTACGCCGTTCCAGCCGCGCCCCTGGTGTCGCCTCTCTGGGGTGCAGCCCCTCTTGGTGAGCTGGTTTCCGAGCGCCTGCGCGGACACCATCTTGCACTGGTACTCCTTGGCCCACTTCGAGAGGGCAGTCCGCAGGGCGTCGGTGCTGGTCCAGGCCGGCTCGAAGCGAAGGCGCTCGTCGAAGAAGTCCTTGAGCGGGTTCATGGACTCCCGCAAGGCGCTCTTCGCCTGGTCTACCGTAGTCGACCTGCCGAGCCCCACTTTGCCGCCGCCCGCCTTCTGCCACGCCAGACAGCCCTCAACTAGCCAGTCGAGGACGGCCGGGCCTGAGATGCTCATGTCGAGCAGCGTGGGCTTGATACTCTCGTCGACAACCTCGGGGCGATGGTCGAACGGCCAGCTCAGCGCACGTCGCCAGACCGCGTCGTCGTCGTCGCTCATCTGAGGCATCTCGTTGGTGTGGAAGACGACCTTGGCGACGGGGTGCAGGTCGCGCTCGCGCTGGAAGATGCCGCGAATCGGCCAGTCCTCGCCCGAGACGAACCTCTTGAGCATGGCCTCGTCCAGATCCCTGCGTTTGTCGGCCTCGGGGATCAGCGCGAGCCGCACGCCCCGCAGCCGCAGCAGGTCGTCGCGCGTGCTGCCGACACGGTGGCCGGTACAGAACGTCTCGGGCTGAACGTCGGCGGCGTAGTCGCCCATTACCTTGCGACACGGCCCCAAGACGGTGCTCTTCGTGGTCTCGGTGGCGCCGAGCGCAATGGCGAAGTATTCGGCCAGGATGTCCGCCGTCAGGCAGGCGCCGAGGAAGCGGTGCATGTGCTCCAGGTAGTCCTCGTCGTGACCGGTCGCCTCGGCCAGGACGCGCAGCCAGAGCTCTGACCTTGCCTTCGGTTCGTAGAGCACGGGCGCGAGCTTGCTAATCAGGTCGGTGGGGTCGTGCTCTCGTAGCCTGCCGGTGCGCAGGTCGAGCGTGCCGTTCAAGCAGTTGAGCAGCCAGCCGTCCCGGTCGAAGTCGCCGGGCCGCACCGCGACGCGACGATCGCTGCGCGCGATCTCGACGGCCGCGCGGCGCTTGGCGACCGCCTCGCTGATCACCGCCCACCGGCTGAGCTTCTGCCGCACGTCGGGGTCGCTCGCTGCCGCAGCCTCGCCGTAGATACCGCGTAGGGCCTCGCCAGCGAGGTCTTCGATGTGCAAGGTCTCGTCAGGTGCCCAGCGCAGGCCGTCGTAGATGTACCAAGCGCTGTCGGCGGCGCAGTAGCGCACGCGATCGCCGCAGTAGTCGATGAGGCGCTCGGCGTTGCCGGTGTCGGTGCAGTGGTGGCTGAGAAACAGGACACCGCCCTCGCTGGGCTGCGCCGGCGGTGCCTCCGCGGAGATGTCAATTGGCACGAAGTCCTCGAGGCCAAGGCCGGCGGCTAGGTGGTCGAAGGCATCCTTACCCTCCGCGGCCTCCACGACGCGCACAGCCGTGGCCAGGGGCGCGAGAGAGGCAGCCACAGAGGCAGCGTGCTTGCGCCCGGGTTCGTCCTTGTCGGCGACGATCACGACGTGAGCGCCGCGCAGGTGCTCGCTGTACTCGGAGCGCCACTTGCCTGCCCCACCAGCGTTGCAGGTAGCGACAGCGCCGGCGCGCTCGACGGCCTCAACGTCCTTCTCACCCTCGACGACGTAGATGGCGCTCCCGGCGGCTATGCCGGCGAGGAGCTCGGGGAGGCGAAAGAGCGGCCGACGGACGCCCCCCGTGTTCCAGAGCCAGCCGCCATTGCCATCAGGCCGCCGCTGGCGGAAGTCCTTGGGTTCGTAGCGCACTACCTGAAAGACAAGCTCGCCGGCTTGGTCGCAGTAGTCGTAGGTCGCGCTAATCGTCTTGCCGCTCCGCACGACCGGGGCAACAGCATCGACTGGCAACCCCATCGCTGCGAGCCTCTCCCTGAGGCGCGACCAGTCGCAGCCGGCGAGACAGGCGAAGGCGAGTTCGCCAGCGTCGTCCGTCCACAGATGAAGACTCGGTTCGTGGTCGTCATGAAGGGGGCATTGGGCCATGTAGCCGTTTTCACACCGGCGCAGCCCGGTCAGGCCTGAGCACCTGATCTGATTGGCAAGCTGCATATCCGCTAGCTTTGGTCGTCGACCTCGACGCCCAGCATCTCGAGCAGCTTGGCAGTCGGCACCAAGAGACGATGCGAGAGTCTCAGCGTGGGCAGTGAGCCGTCTCTTGCCGCCGCATAAGCCGTGCTGCGGGCAATCTGCAGAATCCTCGATGCCTCCTCGATGCTGCAGGTTGCGCGCCCTCGCAGGCTTTCGACCCCGATCGGAGCGCCGACCGCCGACTCCTCACCGGCGACTGCGCCGCGTTCGCGTCCCTTTTGGGTCAGCATCTCTTCCTCCATTGCCGGGCCGTGCTCACCGACACTCATACTTTCCCTTCTGGGACGTTTCGTGTATGGTAGAAGTGTGACAAATCGTGACCCGACCAGAGACGAGAGAAAGGCCCTTCGGTGAGTGATCCAAAGCGCAGCGGTAGCGACTCCGTCGTGCGCTTCGTCTGGCAGGTACTCGACGAGGGCTACCGCTGGAGTCGCGACGACTGGCAACTCTGCCTGGCAAGCGCGGACACGCCGTCGGCGATCAGGAATGCCCCCCAGGGTCCCTGGCTTGTCGATCCGCTCGTGGAAGGCTCCGCCCCAGGCCGCCGCACCCAGCCGCTACGCCAGCGTCACGACCTGCACGTCGAGTTTGCGCGCCTGCCGATCGGCGACGACGACGAAAGCCTCGCGGCGATGGCCGCCTTCGCCTCTCGCCACGGACTCCTCGGCCATCAGGTTAAGTCGGTACGCCTCGTCAATCTGGAGATCAGCGATAGGGCCGTCCACAAGGCCGAGCACCTATGGACCTGGAAGAGCGCGATCAGGCTGATCGGCGGCCTGCTCAAGCTGATCGAGGCTTACAAGCGCAGCGACACCGACCTGCTGCGCAAACACGTGAGGTGGCATGGAGGAGGACTGGGAGTGCGGCTGGACTACACCTGGCCGGGCGACATTCGTGAGTCGCAGCTCTGGATCGCCCGGGATCCGCCGGTCGCGTCTGAGGGAGAGCTCGACAAGCTTGCCGAGTGGCGCCGCTCGACGAGCGACCGGGCGCGCTACCTGGAACCCATCCAGTACTACCTCTACCGCAGAGCCAACGAGCTCCTGCGCGAACACGTGGCGCCCAGACTCTTCCTTGACGGTAGCATCGCGCTCGTGCCCGACTCACTGATGGGCGCCATGGTCGTGATGCTCGCCGAGCAGCTCTCCGGTGTGTGGCAGATGAAACTCTGCCCTGCCTGCGGCAAGATCTTCGTGCCACGCAGCCGTCGCGACCAGAAGACCTGCAGCACAGCCTGCCGAAAGCGCCTCAGCCGAGAAGGAGGCACTTCATGAGAGGCCATGTCCGCAAGCGCGGCGACCCAGGCAGCTGGGAGTACATCGCTGACATCGGCATGGCGGCCGCTCAAAGATGCACCGCGTGCAACAAACGCTTCTGGATCGAACGCCGACCCAAAGAGAGCTGCCCAAAGTGCGGAGGCGCGCTGCGTGAAACCGAGGAGCGCCGGCGCGAGATCAAGGGCGGTTTTGCGACGCGCAAGGAGTGTGTGGCAGCGATGAACAAGATCCTCGTCGCGGTCGAGCAGCACGCCTACACTGCCCCGACCAAGGCGTCAGTCAGAGAGTACCTCGTCAAGGAGTGGTTGCCGGCGGTGAAGTCAACGATCCGGCCCACGACCTACAACTCCTACGAGCAGCACGTTGCCTGTCACATCGTGCCCCACATCGGCTCGGTGAAGCTGCAGAAGCTCTCCGGCAGTCAGGTCAACGCGCTCTACGCCAAGCTCGCCGAGAGTGGCGCCAAGAATGGCAAGAAGGGTATCTCGGCGATGACCATCCACCACGTCCACGCCTGCCTGCACAAGGCGTGTAAGGACGCCGTCCGGTGGGGGCATCTCTCACGCAACCCGCTCGACGCCGCCGACCCACCGCGCAAGAAGGGCGATGGGACGAAGGAGATGAAGACCTGGACGAAGGAGCAGCTGAAGGCGTTCCTCGATTCAGTCAAGGGCGACCGCCTCTCCCCCCTCTGGCACGTGATTGCGATGACCGGCATGAGACGAGGCGAGGCGATCGGAGTGAGGTGGTCAGATGTCGACCTCGAGAACGCAAGGCTTGCCGTACGCCGGGCCCTCATCCCCACCAACCGCGAGGTTGTGGTCTCAGAGCCGAAGACCGTCAAGGGACGCCGCGTCATCGCTTTGGACCCGGGCACGGTCGAGGTCTTGAAGGGTCAGGCGGCACGCCAGCTTGACGAACAGAAGCAGTGGGACGCGGCCTGGGTCGACTCCGCCTACGTGTTCACGGCCGAGAACGGCGCCGCGCTCGACCCCGAGAGCGTGACACGCTACTTCCGTCAGGCGGTGGGAAAGTCGATGTTGCCGCCGATCAGATTGCACGACTTGCGCCATACGCACGCCACCCTGGCCCTACAGGCCGGCATCCATCCCAAGGTCGTCTCCGAGCGTCTCGGTCATGCGACGATCTCGATCACGCTCGATACCTACTCACACGCCATCCCGGCGATGCAGGAAGAAGCGGCGGCGCTCATCGCGGGGCTCGTGTTCGCGGGCGAGTAGGCTCGTCGCCTCAGCTAGACAGTCAAGACCTGCCGCCTCCGCTCGTCCGTTTCTCAGCGCCGCAGCTGCTTCAACCCGAACGCCTCTGGCTGCACGGCGCCGGTCCGTCCCCGCATGAACTCTCGGCCCCGGGGGAATCAATCAGACGCTGGCCGCCGCGGCCGGCGCATCGGTACGCTAATGGAAAGGAAGTGGAAGTCATGGCGTCATGCAGCGAGATGAAGGTCGGCGAGGTGTATGTCTGCGAGGATTGCGGACTGGAGCTCCAAGTGCTCAAGTCCTGCGCAGACAGCGAGGCACGTGCCTGCTCGTGCTCGGAGCCACTCTCCTGCTGCGGTGAGCAACTCGTGCTCAAGCAGTAACGGCATGAGTGCAACGGCGGCCGGCTGCGGTCACCGGGGAACCACCACGGCGGGCTCTCTTGCTGACACGGTCGGTGCCGTCAGTTGACTGCTTCGATCACCATCAACGTCGACCCCATCCTCTTCCACCTGGGGCCCCTGGCGCTGCGCTGGTACGGGGTGATCATGGCGATCGCCGTACTGGTGGGCAGCTACGTCTTTGCGCGCCAGCTGCGCAAGCGTGGCATCTCCTCCGACCACGTCTACGGCATGCTGCTTCTGGCCGTCCCTTTGGGCATCGTCGGGGCGCGTCTGTTTCACATCCTCGACAACTTCGCCTTCTACTGGCATCACCCGGGCCAGCTCTGGACCCTGCAACTGATCGGGCTGGCGATCTACGGCGTGCTCACTGGTGGCGTAGCCGCGGTGGTCATCTACTCTCGCTGGAAGAAGCTGCCCACCTGGCGGGCGCTGGACTGTCTGGCACTGGCGATCCCGGTCGGCCAGCTGATCGGCAAGTGCGCCAACATCATCAATGGCGACACTTGGGGCTATCCCACCAAGTTGCCCTGGGGGTTTGTCTACAAGAACCCTCATGCTCTGCTGCCGACCAACCTTCTGGGCGTGTCCACCCAGCCCACACCGGTCTACGAACAGCTCTGGCTGCTGGTCATGATCGCCACCCTGCTCTACGCCATGCCGCGTCTGCGCACCGACGGCACGGCCTTTCTGCTCTACCTTGGTTTGTACTCCTTCGGGCGCTTCTTCATCTCGTTTGAGCGCGTCAACAACACGCTCTTTCTGGGCCTGCGCGAGGCGCAGTTGCTCGCCCTGGTGGTGTTGGTGGGCGTCATACCGCTGGCCGTCTGGCTGCGCCACCGAGAGAGTGCGCAGAGCGCCGCGACGGGCCGGTAGCGACCGCGAGCGGCCGCCTGACGGCGACCAAGGCTGTGCCACGCCATCCCGCACGTAAGAACATTTCGAAGCTGACGGGACAAGCGGCTCTCGCACTATCATAGGATTTGGACCCAAGAACGAGGTCAGGTCACGGACGGGGGTCGGCTGCTCTGGGCCAGCACAAGTCAGAGATCGGTGTCCAAGGCGTAGCGTCCGAGGACCAGCATCCAAGCCCCGGGCTCGACGATGAAGGGCACCGCCAGAGCGAGGCCGTCGAGCAGAGACCGTGAGCGGCCCCAGGCGTCACCGAACTGGCCGTAGACAAGACCGGCCAGCGCCCCGACCAACAGCCAAGAAGCGACGAAGGCGAATGACGCTGGCCCCCAGGCGCCGCCGGGACCGAAGAAGCCGACCATGCTCGCCGTGCAGGTCAACATGCCGCCGGCGAGCGCCCAACCTCGCGAGCGCTGGGCCCAGCCGACGCAGAAGGGCAGCACCAGCCAGGGGCTCCCCAGATTGCCGGCCCAGAAGGCCGCCGACGAGCTCGGCATGGGGATCCGTGAGTCGAGCACACCGAAGGCCCAGCCGGCGAGGATGAACGCGATGAGGAGGAACAGACGCCTACGCATCGCGGTCCAGCATACACGCCGTGCGAAGATGCCCAGAAGCGCTCGTTGTCCCGGCGCTGCAGAAGGAGGTGGCAGCGCTGATCGCCGAGCTGGTGTTCGCGGCGGAGTAGAGGTTGGCTAGGCTTCGGAGTCCAGCGCAGGCTCAATGACCGATACTAGCGGCGTACCCACGTTGCTGGTAGACCACTGCATCGCCTCATTGAGCTCCAGTGAGGCAGCAAACTCATGGGCTTTCTCTGCGCTGTCCCACTCGAGGAGGACGACGATCTTGTTCGGCTCGTTGGCCGTGCGGTAGACCCGCCCGCCCTTGGACCCGGCTCTCCGGCGACGTTCGAGGTCGTCTAAGTAGACGGTCTTGAAGGTCTCCCATACCGCCACGTCATGTTCTATGAGCACATACGGCACGTCCCGCTCCTTTCGCTTCCCCCGCAGGATCGCCCTGCCCTGCACCAGTCATGTTAGTCCGAAGCGAGGATGCCTGTCGCTTGCCCAGTGTTTTGCCGGACGCACGACCTGCGGCACACGCCCGCCACCCTGGCGTTGCAGGCCGGCATCCACCCCA
>PKYG01000104.1:33253-45971 GCA_003132585.1 Actinomycetota bacterium | reverse complement strand
GACACGATCTCGGCCGTGTACGCACTCGGCTTCGCCGCGCGCTCGGCACTGACCTTCGGCGGCATGGACGCGGGCAAGGCACGCGAGATCATGCTCTACAACAAGTACCGTGTGTTCGCCTTCGTGCTCGCGCTCGGCGAGGTCGACGACCTCAAGTATGCGACCGCCGCCGGCGCGATCTCGTTCGGGTTCCCGGTGATCGCCGATACGCGCATCCCGCAGATCCTGCCGACCGGTGTGACGACCTACGAGCACGTCGTCTCGATGCCCTTCGACGAGATCCCCGGCGCCGACGACATGGAGCGCACCGAGAAGCTCATCCAGCGCGCGATCGAAGTGCGCGGCGTCAAAGTCAAGATGACCAGGGTGCCGATCCCGGTCGCCTACGGCTCCGCCTTCGAAGGCGAGCGCATCCGCAAGGACATCATGCACATGGAGTTCGGCGGCAAGCGTACGCGGGCGTTCGAATACCTGCGGATGAAGCCCGCGGACGAGGTCGACGACGGCAAGTTCGAGCTCATCGGCCCAGACCTCGACTCGGTCGAGGTCGGCGGCGCGATGCCGCTCGGGATCCTTGTCGAGGTCTCCGGGCGCAAGATGCAGAAGGACTTCGAATCGATCATCGAGCGCCAGTTCCACTACTTCACGAACGGCGCGGAGGGTATCCAGCACAACGGTCAGCGCGACATCACCTGGATCCGTGTGGGCACATCGGCGTTCGCGAAGGGCTTCCGCCTCGAGCACCTCGCCAAGCTCCTGCACGCGCGCATCCACGACGTGTTCGGCAATATCGTCGACAAGGTGCAGATGACGCTGTTCACCGAAGAGGCCAAAGTGGACGAGGTGCTCGAAGAGGCGCGCACCGCCTACCGCGAGCGTAACGAGCGTATCGCCAGCCTGACCGACGAATCGGTCGACACGTTTTACTCCTGCCTGCTGTGCCAAAGCTTCGCGCCGAACCACGTCTGCGTGGTCAACCCCGAGCGCGTGGGTCTCTGCGGCGCCTACAACTGGCTCGACTGCAAAGCCTCGTTCGAGATCAATCCGACGGGGCCGAACCAGCCGGTCCCCAAGGGCACGGTCATCGACCCCGTGAAAGGTGAGTTCTCGGGGCCGAACGAGTTCATCTACGCACACTCCAACCAGACGGTCGATCGCGTCACGTTCTACTCCGTGATGGACGCGCCGATGACTTCGTGCGGGTGCTTCGAGTGCATCATGGTCCTCGTGCCCGAGGCGAACGGTCTGATGATCGTCAGTCGCGAGGACCCGAGCATGACGCCCTGCGGCATGACGTTCTCGACCCTCGCCGGCACCACCGGTGGCGGCATGCAGACTCCCGGCATGATGGGGTTTGGCAAGTACTTCCTGACGAGCAAGAAGTTCCTCACGGCCGACGGCGGCATCAAGCGCATCGTCTGGATGAGCAGCATCCTCAAGGAGTCGATGGCCGCCGATCTGCAGGAGGTCTGCGAACGCGAAGGCTGCCCCGACCTGATGGACCAGATCGCCGACGAGCACGTCGGCACATCGGTGGAGGAGATCCTGCCCTTCCTCGAGGAGAAGGGCCATCCGGCCCTGACCATGGATCCGATCTTCTGATGCCGAGGCACCGGCAAGGAGTGCGACGATGACTGAACTGGAGATCCCCGTAGAGAAGTGGTCGGGCGCCGTGCGCCTGGTCACTCTCGGCGCCACCGGCGACGGCGGCACGCGCACGTCGACGGTGACCGTCGGCGGCGAAACGACGCTGCCCTTCCTGCACTTCGAGGGGCAGATCCCCAACGCGCCGGTCGTCGCCGCCGAAGTCGTCGACATGCACCCCGCGGACTGGTCGCCGGCATTGCTCGAGGCGCTCGGTGACGACACCAGGGATCCGGCGGCGTGGGCGCGGAAGATGGTCGGCCTCGGCGCCGATCTCATCTCGTTGAAGCTGCGATCGACTCACCCTGATCAGGGCGACCGCAGCGCCGCCGACGCGGTCGCCACCGTCAAGAGCGTGCTCGCCGCCGTCGGTGTGCCGCTGATCGTGTACGGACCCGGCGTCGTCGACAAGGACAACGAAGTGCTCGTCGCCGTCGCCGACGCGACCAAAGGCGAGCGCCTGGCCTTGGCCACGTGCGAGGACAAGAACTACCGCACGATCGTCGCGGCGGCGCTGGGCAACGGGCACCTCATCGTCGCCCAGACACCGATCGACGTGAACCTCGCCAAGCAACTCAACATCCTCATCAGCGACATGGGTCTGAGTCTCGACCGCATGCTCATGGACCCGACCACCGGCGCCGTGGGCTACGGCGTCGAATACACCTACTCGGTCATGGAGCGTCTGCGGCTGGCGGCGCTCATGGGCGACGGCATGACTCAGCAGCCGATGATCTGCTCCGTCGGCGAGGAGTCCTGGCGCCAGAAAGAATCGCGGGTCGCCGACGGCGTCCCCGAGTCGTGGGGCGAGTACGCTACCCGCGCCGTTGTCTGGGAGGTCACGACGGCGACCGCACTGCTCCACGCGGGCGCCGACATCCTCGTTGTGCGTCACCCCAGGTCGATCGCGCAAGTGCAGCGGAGCATCGCTGCACTGATGAAAGGAGTGTGATCGTCGTGGCGCTCACCGGACTGCAGATCTACAAGCTCCTGCCGCAGACCAACTGCAAGGAATGCGGGTTCCCCACGTGCCTGGCCTTCGCAATGAAACTCGCCCAGAAGGGCACCGAGCTAGCCAACTGCCCGTACGTTTCCGACGAGGCCAAGGCCTCGCTCGATGCGGCATCGGCGCCGCCGATCAGACTGGTCGCGATCGGTGCCGGCGAGCGCGCTTTCGAGGTCGGCAACGAGGTCGTCCTCTTTCGCCATGAGAAGACGTTCTACCACCAGCCTGGTCTCGTCGTGCGCGTCAAGGCCGATGATCCGAAGATCGTCGAACTCACGGCGCGCATGGTGAGCTCATACGCCGTCGAGCGCGTCGGCATGTCGCTCCGCCTCGACGGCATCGCGATCGAAGACTCAGGCGGCGGCGCGGCCGCATTCGCAGCGGCAGTCGCCGTCGCGCGCTCGGCCGCGCCCGGACTCCCTCTTGTGCTGATGAGCACCGACCCCGCCGCCGTCGGAGCCGCCCTTGATGAGGCCGGCGCCGACCGGCCCCTGGTGCACGCCGCGACGGCCGCCAACTGGCAGGCGATGGCGGAGTTGGCGAAGAAGCACTCCTGCCCGTTGGCCGTGCGCGCCGAGAGCGGCGACCTTACGGCGCTCGCCGATCTGGCGGCACAAGTGCAGGACGCAGGTGTCGACGACATCGTGCTCGACCCCGGCACCTCCGACCCGGCCGGCATGCTCGCGGCGTTCACACAGCTCCGTCGTCTCGCTCTCAAGAAAAACTACCGCCCACTCGGCTTCCCGATCATCGCCTTCGTCGGCGCGGGCAGCGCGGAGGAGCAGGCGGCGATGGCGGCCGAGGCGATCACCAAGTACGCCGGCGTCATCGTGCTCGACGGGTTCGAACCGGCGCTCATCTACGCGCTGATGACACTGCGCCAGAACGTGTACACCGACCCACAGAAGCCGATCCAGATGGAACCGAAGCTCTATGAGGTCGGCGCGCCGACGGCGAGTAGCCCGCTGCTCATCACGACCAACTTCTCGCTCACGTACTTCACGGTGTCCGGCGAGATCGAGGCCAGCGGCGTGCCCGTCTGGCTCCTCGTCGCCGACGCCGACGGCATGTCCGTGCTGACCGCCTGGGCAGCCGGCAAGTTCGACGCCGAGAAGATCGCCAAGACCGTGACCGCGTCGGGTCTTGGCGGCAAGCTCAAGCACCACAAGCTCGTGCTGCCCGGCTATGTCGCGGGACTCTCCGGCGAGGTCGAAGAGGAGCTCGCCGGATGGGAGATACTTGTGGGCCCGCGCGAAGCGGTCGAGATTCCGAACTACCTCAAGAGCGTCTGGAAGGCGGACTAGCCGCGGCATGGCGGGCAGGACCCCGAAACCCAAGGCGAAGGTCAGCGTCACGTTCGCGCCGCACGGCCGCACGGTACACGCGGCGGCCGGGGCGAACCTGCTCGACATCGCTCTGGCGAGCGATGTCAAAGTCGACGCCCCGTGTGGCGGACAGGGCCGTTGCGGCCACTGCCGCGTCAAAGTCGAAGCCGGAACGCTTCGTCGCCGCCACAACCCGAAGCTCGCGCGCGCGGAAGAACACGAGGGATACGCGCTCGCCTGTGAGGCGTTCGTCACCGGCGACGTCACGGTCTCGGTGCCCACCGCCGAGGAGATCAGGAGCCGGCCGCGCCCCGGCACGGCCGCCGAAAAGATCGCGCTGCCCTTCCACTGCGACTGGCAGCGCCATCCCGCGATCCGCAAGCTCACAGTGCACATGGAGCCACCGTCGCTCGCCGACAATACCAACGACCTCGACCGTCTGCGACGTGAGTTGGCACGGCAGCACGGCATCAACGACGTGGTCGTCGGCGTCGGCGTGCTCAGAACCCTGGCAAAAGCCCTGCGCGATGCCGACTGGAACGTGGCCTTGACCCTGGACATGCGCAACTGGGTGCTGGACGCGACCGTTCCACCGCGATTGCTGGCAATCGACCGGGCGAGCGACACATCGCCGAACTTCGGGCTCGCGATCGACATCGGCACGACGAGCGTCGTCGCCTACCTCGTCGATTTCGCCACGGCGGAGGTCGTCGACACGGTCAGCGCTTACAACGGCCAGATCTCCTGTGGCGAAGATGTGATCTCGCGGATCGTCTACTCGCAGCGCAAAGGCGGCCTCGAGCGACTGCACCACCTCGTGATCGGCACGGTCAACGAGCTCCTCCATGAGATCGCCGGGCGCAACAAGATCGACCTCACCGACATCAACGAAGTGACCGCCGCCGGCAACACCACGATGACGCATATCTTTCTCGGACTCGACCCGAAGTACATTCGCGAGGAGCCGTACATCCCGACCGCCTCCGTGCTCCCGCGTGCGAGCGCCGACTGGCTCGGGCTCGACATCAACCCGCACGCCAGCGTGTACTGCATGCCGTCAGTAGGCAGCTACGTCGGCGGCGACATATCCGCCGGCGTGCTCTCGTCCGGCCTCTTCCTCACCGACAAGCTGACCCTCTTCATCGACATCGGCACGAACGGCGAGATGGTGCTCGGCACCAAGGAGTGGCTCATCTCCTGCGCCTGCTCGGCGGGCCCGGCGTTCGAGGGTGGCGGCGTACGCGACGGTATGCGCGCCACCGCCGGCGCGATCGAAGACGTCTGGATCAACCGCGAGACCTACGAACCGACATTCCGCACCATCGGTGACCGCCCCGCCCTCGGCATCTGCGGCAGCGGCCTCATCGATCTTCTCGGCGAACTCTTCGTCACCGGGATGATCGACAAGTCGGGACACGTCGATCGCACGCTCTCCAGTCCTCGCGTCCGCGAGGGTGGGCACGGCTACGAGTTTGTCGTGGCCTGGGCGCCCGAAACCGGACGCGGCCACGACATCGTCGTCACCGAGACCGACATCGACAACCTGGTGCGTGCCAAAGCGGCCATCTACGCCGGGTTCCGCGTGTTGTGCACCAGCGTCGGCGTCGCCCTCGCCGACGTCGAGCAGATCCTCATCGGAGGAGCCTTCGGCCAGTACATCAACGTCGAGAAGGCGATTGAGATCGGCCTGATGCCCGATCTGCCGTGGGAGCGCTTCGAGTACCTCGGCAATACAAGCGCTCTCGGAGCCTACACGGCGCTCGTCTGCACCGACATGCGCCACGAGGTCGTCGCCATCGCCAAACGCATGACCTACCTCGAGCTCTCCGCCGACAACGCATTCATGGACGAGTACACGTCGGCGCTGTTCCTGCCGCATACCGACCTCGCCACCTTCCCCTCGGTGAAAGTGCAGGTGGAGACCAACGGCACCGCCGCGCGGCACAGCGGTCACCGCAGCCGCGCGGCCCAAAGGGTCTCCGCGGAAGGGGACTCATGACCACCACTATCGCCATCGCCGGCAAGGGCGGCACCGGCAAGACCACGCTGGCGGCGCTGCTGATCCGCCACCTGCGCGATCAGCACGCGGGCTCCATCCTGGCGATTGACGCCGACCCGGCGAGCAATCTCAACGCCGTGCTCGGCCTGCCGCTCGAACGCACCGTCGGTGATATCCGTGAGGAGACCAGCGACAAGGCGCGCGCTAACAAGCTCGACGCCGGCGTCGCCAAGCAGGACCTGCTCGACTACGAGATCAACCTGAGCCTCGTCGAAGGCGAAGGCGTCGATCTGCTCGCGATGGGCCGCCCCGAGGGGCCCGGCTGCTACTGCGCCGCCAACAACATGCTGCGCACGATCGTCGACCGCATCGCCGGCAGCTACGACTGGGTCGTGATCGACAACGAGGCGGGGCTCGAGCACCTGTCGCGGCGCACGACGCGCGACGTCGACGAGCTGATCATCGTCAGCGATCCGTCGCTGCGCGGCATCACCACGGCGGCGCGTGTCGTCGCGCTCATCGCGGAGCTCAAGACCAAGGTCGGCACCCACCATCTCATCGTCAACCGGGCGACCAACGGCCTCACGCCGGAGCTCCAGGCGGCGATCGCCGGCGGCGGGCTCAACCTGCTGGCGACGCTGCCCGCCGACACCGCGCTCGCCGCNNCCGCGTTCGCCGGCATCCTCGACGACATCCTTGCGCAGAAGGGTTGAAAGGAGACCCCGTGCTGATCATCGGCGAGAACATCCACATCATCGCTCCGCGCGTGAAGGAGGCGATCGAGAGCTTTGATGCCGGCCCGATCCAGGATCTGGCGGTACGTCAGGTCGAGGCCGGCGCCGGCGTGCTGGACCTGAACATCGGGCCCCAGAAGAAACGCGGCGTCGAGGTCATGCCGTGGATCGTCGAGACCGTGCAGGCGGTCGTCGACGTACCTCTGTCGCTGGACACCACCAACGTCGCCGCGATGGAGGCCGGCTTGCAGGTCTGCAAGCAGCGGGCGGTGCTCAATTCGACGTCGGCCGACCCGGCGCGCCTCGACAGCGTGATGGGGCTCGCCGCCAGGTACGGCGCCAGAGTGATCGCGCTGACGATGGGCGTCGACGGCATCCCGACAACCGCCGACGGCCGCGCCGGCATCGCCATGGAGACGCTACTGCCGACAGCCGACACGCTCGGCATCGAGGCCGCGGACGTGTTCCTCGACCCTCTCGTACTCACCGTGACCTGCAACCAGGACGTCGCCCGTGAGACCGTCGACGCGATCCGCATCTTCAAGCAGCTCTCCGATCCGCCGCCGACGACGGTCGTCGGCCTCTCGAACATCTCCAACGGTTGCCTCGACGAGTGCCGGTCGCTGATCAACCGCACATACCTGGTGATGCTCCTCGGCGCCGGTCTCGACGCCGCCATCGCCGACCCGCTCGACATGGAGCAGAACGAGTTCGTCCGCATCGTCGAGCAGCGCGACGACAGCACGCCGCTCGGCAAGCTCGTGCTGGCGCTCCACGACGCGAGCGCGGCGATGGAGGAGCTCGACCCGGCCGCGGTCGACATGAGCGACCCGCGCCAAGTCGACGTGTTCAAGACCTATCGGATGCTCAAGAACCAGACGCTGTACGCGGACTCGTACCTGCGGTTCTAGCCGGTCACATCGCCATCCGCGTCGTGTAGTCGAGGCCCTCGGCCTCCTCGAGGAAGGTGATCGTCGGCACGCCATCCACGCCGGCGCTCTCCATCGCTTCCTTGAGCGACGGGTCCGCGGAGAAGCTCTCGGCGCGCTCGCGTGACGGGAAGTGGTTGAGGATCGTGACGGCGTTGCGGTCCTCCGCTCCACGGTAGACGAGGTGGCCGGTGGCGCCGTGCTTCTCGCGCACAGCGCGGTGTTCGTCAAAGACCTTCTTCCAGGCATCGTAGTCCCGCACGTGGTGTTGGACCATGATGATCATGACTACCCCCTTGAGATGCCGGCCGGAGCGCGGGCAAGCCGGGTGCTTTGCCGCCGCGCCCGCGGCGCGGCGGCCCATACCGCGTGATTGCCCTCGGGTGTAGCGCGCAAACCGTTGGTCGATAGCAGCGGAGCTCTAAGCCTCGATGAGGCGGATCTTGAGCTTCTTCAGGTCGATCTCGCCGAGCCCCATCGCGTGTGCCGCGACGACGTAACTCACATCGGCACCCGTCTGCCCGAACAGGGTGGCGGCGAACGCATCGGCAGCGACGATATCGTGGCTGGCGATCACGGTGTCCGTCTGCTTCACATCGGCGAGATCGCCGCCGGTCGGTCCGTTGCGGAGGAGGATGCGCACCGCATCGACCACCGTGAGGTTCGGCCGCACGAGGCTGATCAGGTCGGCGACGCGCTGGCCGATGTTCATGTGAATGCCGCCGGGATCCTGGATGACGCCGAGCAGGTTCTTGCCGCCCAGAGTGAGACCGGCGAGGTCGTGAACCTTGGCGATCGGCACGTCGATCAGCACATCGGTCTCGAGCACGTCGCGGTACACCGGCCAGGAGCTGATCGACCTGCCCCGCGGGATCCTGTAGGTCGCGTACCTGACGGGGCTCATGACCTCCATGACGCCGCCGGCGGCTTCCACCGCCGGGCCGATGCCGCTCTTGGCGTACGCCGACTCCGGCGTGCCGCCGAACGGCATGTCCATCACGCGCACGCGTCCGGCGCCGGCGGCGAGGCAGAGCGAGACCAGCGTGGCGACGACCGTGGGATTGGTCGTCGCCGCGTACTCCGGGCTGTGGTAGTCGACACAGATGTTCGGCTTGACGATCACGTCGTCGCCCTTGCGGACGAAGCGCTTCATGCCGCCGATGGCTTCCATTGCCTTCTCGGTGATCGTCGCCGGGTCAGGGCCGTGAGCGGCGGCGAGGTACGCGTCGCCCGCGTTCAGCGCCGACGGCGGCGCCGGACGCGTCGGCGCGGAGACCACGGTCTTGGCGCCGCCGCACCCGGCGGGGCCGAACACGGCCAGCCCAGCGGCGGCGGCGCCCACCGCTTTGAGGAAGTCCTTGCGCGTGAGATCGCTCATCGTCATCTCCTGCGCCATGATACCGCCGAATCGACTGCCTTCACACTCTTTACACAAGCCGGGCGTGATCAGCCACAGGTGCTGCATCGACGGTATCGGCCACGTGAGTGAGACGACGATCAAGGGGCCCAAGGAGACCTCGCTGCTGGTCAGTTACAAGTAGACGTGCGGTGAGTGCGACGGGCCGGGGCGGGTGAAGTTCACCCGCCCCGGCCCGTCGCTTCTCATGCAACGATCAGGTGCGCTTACTCGACACCGTTGAACTGATGGTCGACGTTGGCCCCAGGAGCGTCCTGATGCCCGCCGCCCGGCAGGTTCTGGTCGCCGGGCTCCTCGGTCGTCGACTCGCCCGCGGTTTCGGACGATGGCGTCTCAACGGCCCCGGTCGCATTGGCGGCGTCCGGAGTCGTCTGGTCTCCCGACTGGACCTCGATGTTGTCCGTGTCGACCGTGGCCGCCTTTGCGTTTTCGGGAGCCGGGTTCGACGTCGCGGTCGCGGCGTGCGACACCGCCACGAAACCCGCGACGGCGATCGCCAGGCCAAGGACCAGTGCGATAACGAAGTACTTCTTCACAGTGCTCACCTCCTTCCGTTGGTGACAGCTTCGGTCATCCCTCGACCGAAGACGGCCCGATGCTACAGGGCGCACATGAAGCGACTATGAAGGGCCGGCCAGCGGCAGCGATACCATCACCGTCGTGCCCACCCCGGGAGCGCTGGAGACATCGATCGTGCCATCGTGCTGCTCGACGATCCACCATGTGATCGCCAGCCCGAGACCACTGTTGCCGCGCCCCGGCGAGCGCGTCTCGTCCCCGCGATAGTACGGTTCGAAGATGTGCGGCAGATCGTCGCCGTCTATGCCGGGGCCGCGGTCGTGGATCGCCACCTCCACGCGGTCGCGCACTCGCGCAGCGCCGATCTCGACGGTGCTCCCGGACGGCGAGTGCTGAATGGCATTCCTCACCACGTTCATCAGAGCGCGCTGCAGGTGGTCGGCATCGCAGCGCGCATTCAAGTCGGCGGCGGCGACAACGTCGAGGCCCACCGCGTCGCCGGCCGCCAACGGCCGCATCTTCTCGACGATGCGCGCGAGGAGCTCGGAGAGGTCAACGACAGAGAACTGGAGCTCCTCCTGCCGCGCATCAATCCTCGACAGGGTGAGCATGTCCTCGACCATCCTGCCCATCCGGTCGACCTCTTCGAGGCTGCTCGACACGGCGATGTCGCGGTCGTCGGCGGCAGCGCCGTACCGTTGCGCAATCTCCAGGTTGGCCTTCATCACGGCCAGCGGAGTACGCAAGTCGTGCGAGGCGTTCGAGATGAACCGCTTCTGCGCCTCCAGGTTGCGCTGGATCGGCCGCAGGGTCCTGCGCGCGAGCAGGAATCCGGCGCCACTGACGAGCACGAGAATGGCGCCGTCGACGAGAAGGATCTCGCTGCGCAGGTGATGCACCGTCCGCGCCACGAAAGCGTTCTGCGCTTGCTCGCTGGCGAAATTACCCTCAACGTTGCTGCTGATGTTGGCGGCGAAGCTGAAGTAGAGGACGAAGCTGACGACTGCCAGGAGCAGCGCGATGGCGGCGACGAAGAACGCCGCCAGTCGCACGGACGCGCGAACGAACGGGTCAGGCCTTGAGCTGGTAGCCGACACCGCGGACCGTTGTGAGGAGTCTGTTCCGGCTGCCACGATCGATCTTCTTGCGCAGATTCTTGACGTGGACATCGACGACGTTACTGAACGAATCGAAGGTGAAGTCCCAGAGGTGTCCGAGGATCTGCTCGCGGGTCAGCACGTCGCCCGCGTTCCTCATGAACAACTCCAGCAGCGCGAACTCCTTCACCGTCAGGGGGATCTCGTCGGCGCGCCGCCAGACCCGCCGGCTCACGGGGTCGAGGGTCAAGTCGCCGACGACGAGTCTCGCCGGCAACACGTCCTGCGGGCGCCGCAGGAGCGTGCGGATGCGCGCCAGCAACTCGGCGAAAGCGAATGGCTTGACGAGATAGTCGTCGGCTCCCGCGTCGAGGCCGGCGACCTTGTCTTCGGTCGCATCTTTGGCCGTCAGCATGAGGACCGGCAGGGAGACACCGCGGTCCCGCAGCCGCCGACAGAGGTCGACGCCGTTCATGCCCGGGAGCATGACATCGAGGATCACCAGATCGTAGTCGTCGCGATGCATCTCGGCGCGGGTGGCGGCGCTGGGGCCGTCGCCGAGGCAGTCGACGGCGTAGCCCTCACAACTGAGGCCGCGCTTCAAGGCCGCCGCCAATGGACGGTCGTCTTCAACGATCAGGATCCTCATCTCCACGACTCATTCAATCACGGAAACATGAAGTGCTCATGAACGGGGCGTGAGCGGGGCGGGTGGCGGGCCACCCGCCCCGCTCACGCATTCAGGATTCGTTCAGAACGAACGGGCATGATGACGCCCATGAGACTGCATCCACCTGCTGCCCACCCCCGCCGCCCGTTCCTGCTGGAGCCGTTGCGCACGCCAGGCTAGACGATCACGGATGGGTGAGCCCGGTGTAGTCGCTGATCACGGTGTCGCCGTTCCTCAAGCGCACGGGAGAGCGTTAGCCGAGCAGCTCGCCGACGAGCTGCTCGGCAAAGATCGCCTGCAGCGCCAGGTCGCGCACGTGGATGCGCTCGTCGACCCCGTGGTAGCGGTCGGCGACACTTGCGCCGTCCTCGACGACAGACGGCGCGAAGCAGTACACCACCGCTTCGGGCTGAGAGCTGCGGAAGTAGTTGGAGTCGGCGAAGCCGACGCAGTGCAACGGCGCCAGCACCGCCTCCGGCACGAGCCGCGTCAGCGTGCGGGCGATCGCGTCGCCGAGCGGCGACGGGTACGGCGAGGCATTGCCGAGCACCGTCCCCAGCCACTCCATGTCCCACCGCGCGTCGACGCCGGCGAGCGCCGCCTCGACCTCGGCACGGACATCGGCTTCGCCGTACCCGACGGGAATGCGGCAGTCGACGCTGATCTCGACCCGCTGCGGGTACACGTTGACCGCCTTGCTGCTCGAGTGGACGACAGTCGGCGCCAGCGTGATGCCGTAGAGAGGCTCGAGCTGGCGGGCCGCTCCTTCGTTGCGGCCATGCAGCTCCTCGAGCGCGTCACGGACCGTTTCGACATCGTAGAGACGCGCTCGCAGTAATGGATCGTCGACGAGCACGGCGATGTACTCCGGCGAAACGGCGTCGAGCGTCACCTTCGGCCGGTGAGCGTGCAGCGCACGGATCACCTCGGCGGCGGTGACCACGGCGTTGCCGTGGCGCAGGGGCACGGAGGCGTGCCCGGCCTCGCCGTGCACTGTGAGGCGGAACTGGGCGGTGCCCTTCTCGCCGACGGTGAGATCGTAGATGCGGCGCCCGCCTGCCAGCGTGAAGGCGCCGCCGCCCTCGTTCACGACGTAGTCGGCGCGCACCAGGTCGGGCTTGTTGTGCAGGAGCCAGTTCGCGCCCCCGACGGAGCCCTCCTCCTCGTCGGCCGTCGCCGCGAAGATGACGCTGCCGGCGAAGTCGGCGCCGCGTGCGGCCAGGCGGCGGACGGCCACGGCGTACGCCGCCGCCAGGTTCTTGACGTCGATCGCGCCGCGGCCCCACACGTAGCCGTCCTTGATCACGCCGGCGAACGGCGGCTCCGTCCAGTTCTCGGCCTCCGCCGGCACCACGTCGAGATGACAGAGAAGCAGGAG
>PKYG01000104.1:0-33237 GCA_003132585.1 Actinomycetota bacterium | reverse complement strand
CGCCGCCGCCGTCTCGTTGCCGGGAGGATTGCTCGTGTCGATGCGGATCAGGCGCGCCAGCAGCTCGCTCGTCTCCTGCTCGATCTCCGCCACCACGTTCGCATCGATACCGGCTATCTCCACCTCGTCCTCCCATCCCTGTGCGCGCCGTTCACCCACACTGCCGCGGGCCGTCGGATCTCAATCGGTCGATGGTACCCTACGGCGTGCAACTCTGCAGCCGGCTGCCGTGAGGGAGGGTCGCCGTGTGGGTCATCGTGCACGTGTACATGGGACTCGCGATCGCCGCGGTCACGCCCGTGCCACGCTGGGCGATCGCGTTGATCGTCATCGCCTCACACGTACTCCTCGACCTCGTGCCGCACTGGGACTACACATTCGCGCGCAACCTGGTGATCTGGGGCTGGGTGGACTTCCTGCTCAGTCTGGCGTCGCTGGTCGTCTGCTTCTTCGCCCTCGGCGCGCCGCTGTGGATGCTCGGTATGGGCATCCTCTCCGGCGCGCCCGACTTCGACGTTCTGATCTCTGGCCTGCGCGGGCGCGGCACGCGCAAGTGGTTCCCTAGTCACTGGCAGCGATTCCCACATGGACAGTGCGCGCCGCTTCCCGGTGTGAGCGTGCAACTGGCGATCGTCGCCGCCTGCGCGGCCGTCTTCGTCGCCGCGCAGGCGTGAAGCCGGGCGGCGGGCGGGCGCTGCGCTTCCCGCCGCCGAGCGCATCGCGCTACCCGCCGCCGGCAACTTTTCCGAGGCTGCCGCACACGGTATAGTTAGCGCCCGCGGAGAAGTGGCCGAGTGGCTGAAGGCAGCCGCCTGCTAAGCGGTTAAGGGGGCATTAACCTCCTTCCCGGGTTCGAATCCCGGCTTCTCCGCCACTCTCTCACCGCCCGCGAACGGAGCCTGTGTGCCACCGACGAACGGAGCCCGCGTGCCGCCGACCATCGATCTTCGTGACGTCACCGCCGACAACTGGCGCGATTGCGCCGCTCTCGCCATCGCCGAGAGCCAGCGCGGGTTCGTCACGCCCGTCACCTACTACCTCTGCCTCTGCCACTTCGGCGGCGTCTGGCACCCGCTCGCCGCCTACGCGGGCGACGAGATCGTCGGCTTCGTGATGTGGGCCGTCGACCCGGCCGACAGTAGTGGATGGATCGGCGGTCTGACCGTCGACGAGAAGCAGCAGCGCCGGGGCTACGGGCGGGCGATCGTCGAGACGCTCGCCCGCCGACTCCGCGACACCCAGGGATGCACGTCGTGCGCGCTCAGCTACACAGCGGACAACGCCGTCGCTCGCCGACTGTACGCGGCGCTCGGCTTCGTCGAGACGGGCGAGATGGAGGACGACGAGATCGTCGCCCGTCTGCCCGCCGAGCGCATGTAGCGACGCCTTCTCGCGCGCTCGATTCTTGGTATACTGCTTCTCTCGCGCGCCTGTAGCTCAGTTGGATTAGAGCGTCGGTCTACGGAACCGAAGGCCGCAGGTTCGAGTCCTGCCAGGCGCGCCACGAAATCCCCTGGAAAACGGTACTTTTCGCCTCAGCCGTGGTCCCCTCGCAACCCCCGCAGACCCCGCAAAGCACACGAAAGCACACGTCCGGCTTTCGGTCCCCCGTCAAGGCGTCACGCCGGCGCTGACTTCGCTCAGGGGCTTCGGCGTCCAGTAGCGATCGCGCTCGATGCCGAGGCCAAGCGGTCCACGGATGGCTTGCAGTTCGTTGATGCTGACGTAGCCAAGTTCAGCCTCGAAGATGTAGCAGAGTCCGAACATCACGAAGTCGTCATCCTCAACGGAGCCCTCGGTGATCCACCAGTCGCCGGTGCCGCAGGGGTTGAAGAAGTGCGCTCGCACGATCGGGTCGTCTACCGCCTCCTGCGAGTGCAGCGGCGGGAGCTGCTTCTGGAGTGTCTTGGTCAGTAGTTTCATGGTGTCAGCCGTAGCCGCTCGGCGCAGTCGAACAGGCTGAGCTCGGCGTTGGGCGGTTTGGTAGAATGCGAGTGCATCGGAACCTCCAATTCCCTTGCCATGCCCCGGGCGGATCGCCTCCGCGCCGGGGCGCTGCGTCTTACTTGGTCTTGCGGACTCGCGGCTTGCGGGTACGCTTTGCCTTTGGCTTCTCCGGTACGAGGACGGCCTCTGTTGGCGTTTCGGGCGCTACAGCGGACGACTGGGCCAGAGCGGCCTTTGCGGCCTTGTACGCCGCTTCCTTGTCTCGTGTGCACGGCTTACACCAGGAGCTGCGGCCATCTTTCTTCTGGGCGTCGCGGTTGAAGTCGTCGAGTGACTTGGTCTCGCCGCAGATCGAGCACTGTTTTGTCGTAGGTTCCGTCATGATTCCCTCCTGCTGTGGGTCAGTCGGCATCCAGCCGCGCCTCAAACTCTTCCGCCTCAATCTGCGAGATCGCCGGGTCCGTGTGCACGTAGGTTTGCATGTATGTGATGACGTCATGGCCCAAGCGTTGGGCTGCGTCTTTTGGCGGAACGTGGTCCGCGGCAAGGTGTGTGCCGTGTGTGTGGCGCAGGTCATGCAAACGGATATGCGGGAGTAGCTGCGCATCGCCCTCGGTGTGGCGCTTGAGGATTTCAGCGCGCAGCGCCAACTGGCTCCGATTGAAGGACGTTGTGACCGACTCGGGGTGCAGCGGCTCACCCTTCTTGTCCGTGAACACGAAGGTCTCTGGCGTCTGCGAAGCCTCCAGCATCCGCAGTTCCTCGGCTTGCGCGACGTACCACGTCACCAGCGCCTCCAGCGTCCCGCGTCCAATCGAGACATCCCGCCGCCCCGCCTTCGTCTTAGGCGTGCCCAGGACCACCTTGGAGCCAACGACGACGGCCGCCTGCCGAACTCGGATCGTCGAGCGCTTGAAGTCGATGTGTTTCCACTGCAAGCCGCAGACCTCGCCGCGCCGCATGCCGGTGGTCGCGAACACGCGCCACAGCGCAAACAAGCGATCCTCGGCGACGTGGTCGAGGAAGCTGCCCAGCTGCGCTCGCGTCCAGGCCTGCTGCATCGTCGCTTCCGGGCCGGAGTCGAGCGCCGGCGGGTTAGCCACGGCAGCCGCGTTGTACGCGACGAGCTTCCATCCGAGGGCATCCCGCAGCGCCGCCCGCAGGGTGTGGTGAATGCGGCGCTGCGTGGCTGGCGAGAGCCCCTTGTGGCGCTGACCACCGCCCGGAGCCGCGAGGTCTGTGTACATTGAATTTATGTGCCCAGCGTCAAGGTGGCGCAGGAGCAGTGTGCCGAGGGCGGGCACGATGTAAGCCTTGACGTGATGCTCGTACGAGGCGTGCGTGGACGGCTTGCGGCCGTTCTTCGTGTCCGGCAGCCAGCGCTTGGTCAGGAACTCCGCGACGGTCAGCAGGTTCGGCTCGACGTACGTACCAGCCTCGCGCTCCCCGAGCTGTTCCTTGAGCAGCGCCTCGGCCTCGCGCTTGGTCGCGATGCCGTCCCGCGTGAACTGCTTCCGCGCTTTCACGTCCTCGAGCTCGCCGCCACAGCGGGGGCAGGCGGGGAGCGGCCTGCCGTCCAGCCAGAAGAGCCGGTGGGCGCCCTTCGGATTCACGCAGGCTGCGCATCGCTGCGCTGGCTGTAGACCTAACTCGACCACGACCAGCCACGGCGCGCCGGCGTGCTCGTCGGTCTTCGGGTTGATCGGTCCTCGTGAAACGACGTGGCCTCTCATGATTCCTCCCTGGGTTTCTGGTACTCGGCGGGGCGGCGGATTCTGATGCCGTCCGGCTTGAGATCAGGGCGGAGTTCCCACCCTCTCTGAACGTGTCGTCTGACGGTCGATTCGTCGAGGTATCTCTGTTTCGCAAGACTCCGGTACACGGCGGCGTTGCTTCCTTTGACACAACGAGATTTGAAGAGTTCAGCGGCTTTGATGTAGACCTCGTCCGCGTTCCCCTTTGGCCCGGGCCGAACCCACCGCCCCTCCGGGGGCATGACCAGTTCAACGCCGCTCCAAAGCCAGTCTAGAAAACTGCGTGTCATCGGGTCGGGGTCGGCGAACACCTCGTCTTGGATGAAGCGGAGCACCG
The DNA here is from genome assembly GCA_003132585.1 of Actinomycetota bacterium. Lineage (GTDB taxonomy): Bacteria > Actinomycetota > Thermoleophilia > UBA2241 > UBA2241 > PALSA-647. The sequence continues at coordinate 29,199 of PKYG01000104.1, read as the reverse complement.
CGCCGAGCGGCAGAGCGCAGAGCATGCGGCGCGTGACGTTGCATTTCTGCTTCTCAGCGCCGAACTGCTGCGGGATGAGCGGCTCGTGGCGGGGGTCACCGGTCCAGGGCGGGTTGGGCTCACGGCCGCTGCCGACGTCGGAGCCCTCGCCAATCCGTAGGCCGGCGCACAGCAACTCGCCTTTCTCCGAGTAGCGGAGCCGAATATCGAAGGGGTAGGGCACATCCTTCGGACGACCGCGTAGCACGCTGAACCATTCGCTCCAGGTGCCGTCTTCCCGTTCGTACGGAAAGTCGAGGTCGAACTCCTGCCCGTCATTCATTGCCCCAGCTCCCTTCCGATCCTTTTCCGCTACTTCGCGTAAACCCTTGCCGCCTTTTCCGCAACGGTTTACAGTCGCCTAAAAGGAACTCTACCTCGCGAGCAACGAGAAGGCAAGTGCCATGAGTGATCAGACCGACATAGCGAGTTTGGCGACTCAAATGTGGCTACGGGACGCCCTGGCGTCCGGCCGCGCCTTGGAGATCGTCCAGTCCGCCGGCGTCACGTTCGCTGAGGTAGCCGAGTACTGCGACGTGTCGACTCCGACGGCCTGGTGCTGGCTCCAAGGCCGCATAGAGCGCCCTCATCGCGAGCACGCCCGAAGGTTGGCGAACCTTCTGACGCAGCTCGAAACCATGGTGCGCGATGCCTGACGATCTGCAAACCGTCATTCAACGCGCTCGCGAGCACGCGACGATCTCGATGGCGGACGTAGCAATTCTCCTGACCACTTCTCTTCACAGAATCTATGGAATGGCGCAAACGGGCAGCGTGGCGGGCGTTCCAGTGATTCGGGTCGGCAGCAAAAATTTGAGATGCGCGAGCCGGCCGCTGCTGAGACTCATCGGCGAGCTCGACGCCAACGACAGCGAGGGCGGTACCACGTGAAGCACTCGGCCCCCGACTTTGACGCCGTAGACCGCGCCAGCGAGCACGATCGCCTCTGGTTCGAGAAGCACCCGGGCGCAATGAAGCGCACGCGGCCGCTCATCCCGGGGGAATTCGAGGACTCCAAGGCCGGACGCGGCATGGTCAACGTTCGTTGCGTCCGCCCGGGGGTCCGGGTCCGGCGCTTCGGCGGTCGCGGCTTCATGTTGGACGTCGACGCCGACGCCGACCGTTACCTGCGGGCGGCCGAGGACCTGTTCGGGCGGCCGTCGTGAGCGCGCTCGCCGAGATCAGCACGCTGCCGCAGTGGGTCAACTGGAACGGCGGCAAAAAGCCGCTGACACCGGGCACTGCGGTCGGCGCCAAGGCTAACGACCCGAGCACCTGGGGCACCTACGACGAGGCGATCGCTGCCGACCCGCAGCACATCGGCTTCGAGGTCAAGCAGCCGCACACGTTCATCGATCTTGACCACTGCCGCGACCCGGAGTCGGGCGAGGTCAGCCCCGAAGCGCGGGAAATCCTCGACAGCTTCGACACTTACAAGGCGGTGTCGAGCTCGGGCACCGGGTTCCAGCTTCTCCTACGCGGCCAGATACCGCCGCACACACGCACGCAGGCGACTCTGCACTCGTGTGGCGTCGAGATTTACTCGCGCGGCCGCTTCATGGCGTGGACGGGCGACCAGTACGGCGAGTGCGCAGAGATCAACGATTGCCAGGCCGCGCTCTCTGCGTTGCACGAGCAGGTCAAACGGGCGGCCGAGAAGACGCGGAAGCTCGGCCTCGGCGAAGGCCGTGACAACGAATTGACCCGGCGGCTCGGCATCGAGGTCGCCAAAGGCGTGACCGGCGCAGCGCTCAAGGCGCGAGCGGCTGAGCTGAACGACTTCGACCCGCCGCTGACCGGAAGCGAGGTCGAGAAGATCCTACGCAGCGCCGCGCAGTGGGCGAACCCCGCTGGCGCTCGCGTCGTCTGCCTGGAAGACGTCCAGCCCGAGGAAGTCTCCTGGTTGTGGCCGGCGCGCGTCCCGCTCGGCAAGCTCACGCTCCTGATGGGCGATCCGGGGCTGTTGAAGTCAACCCTGACGCTCTACATGGCCGCGAAGGTGACGACTGGCGGCGAGTGGCCCGATGGTGTGGCGCTGGCCGGTAGCAGCCGTGCGCCGGTAGGCGACGTCGTGCTGCTCACTGCCGAGGATGGCCTAGCCGACACCGTGCGCCCGCGGCTTGATCTGCTGGGCGCCGACTCAGCGCGGGTGTGGGCCTTGCAGGCGGTGCGTGTGCCGGGCGAGGCCGGCGAACGGACCTTCAACCTGCTGAAGGACATCGCGGCGCTTGAGCGCGTCGTCTCAGAGAAGTGCGCGGTCCTAGTCATCATCGACCCGCTGAACGCCTACCTCGCCGGCGCTGATTCGCACAAGGCAGCTGAGGTGCGGCAGGCGCTCTCGCCGCTCGTGGCGATGGCCGAGCGATGCGGCGTGGCCGTGGTTGTCGTACTGCATTTGAACAAGTCGGACCCCTCGGTGAATGCTCTTTACCGCGCCAGCGGGTCGCTTGACTTTGTGGCCGTGGCGCGCTCTGTGCTGGGGGTGGCACCCGATCCCAAAGACGAGGGGCGCGTGCTGCTCGTGCCGGTGAAGCTCAACATCGCGCGCAAACCCGAGGGGCTAGGTTTTCGGCGGGAAGAGACAGACCTCGTCTTCGACGGCCAGCCGGTGTCCTGCAATGCCCAGGCGGCATTCGCAGCCAAGCCACGTACCGACACCCCTGAGATGGCCAAGGCCAAGGCGTTCCTGGAGCGGGTGCTGGGCTTCGGCGAACTGGTAGCCCAGAAGCTGATCCAGGAGGAAGCCGAGGAAGAGAACATCACCAGCCGGACGCTCGAACGTGCCAAGGGAGAGCTCCACGTGAAGAGCACTCGACCCGGTGGCGCTGGGCCTTGGTACTGGCGACTGGAGGTGCAGGGATGAAGTCCCTCGCGCGCGCGAACGCCCCAATACAAGGCGGTCTAGGCGTCCTAGCCCTCATTCGAGGCGAAAATTACTATTACACCAGCAGGCTACCTAGCTACTGTGAGAGGCGTCCTAGGGCTAGAAAGCCTAGACTGCCTAGACCGCCTGGGGGCGGTCTTCTCGCGCGCACGCGCGCGAGGGCGTTAGAGACCTCGACTCCCATTGCGGGGCCGCGTGTACCGCTGAGCGGTGCAACGCCAGGAGAAGGGCTCTCCGTGGTGCTGGAGGGGCGAGGCTTGGGCTTCAAGCGTGCTGGGCTTCGGCGAAGCGCCGTAGGCCAAGCCGCACAAGGGGCGAGGGTCGCGTGTGCTCCACGTGTGCCCACGCCTGCGCGTAGGCTCGGCCTTCGGTTCACTGAACCGACGACGTTGAGGCTCCACTGATGGCTCGCTCCTGCCTATGCTGCGCACACCCAGAACGCGATTCAATCGACGCCGCTATCGTGGCGCACGCCGAATCTCTGCCAGTCATCGGTGAACGCTACGGCATCTCGTCCGAGTCCGTTCGGCGCCATCGCGACAATCATCTGAGTCCCAGTCTCCGAGCCCTGCGCGTACAGGTACAGGACGACAAGCGAGCGGCGCTAGTTGACCGCATCGAGACGCTGATCGTCCGAGGCGAGGCCATGTTCAGCGACGCCGCTGGCGCCGGACAGAGCGCGCAGGCTCTGAACATCCTGCGGGAACTCCGAGCGCAGATCGAATTGCTCGGCAAGGCCACCGGCGAGTTGGACGATCGCCCCAACGTGACCATCAACCTGCTCACGCATCCCGAAGTGCTGGCGGCACTCAACGTCGTGTACACCGAACTGGCCGATCTACCCGACGTGCGCCAACGCATCGCTGCTCGTCTGCAACCTGATCGACTCCAGATCGAGGCAGCGCCGTGACGCCGGCTACCTTCAGCGACCATCTCGCCTTCGCGCTCGACCCGGCCGCGTTCGCCACCGCCTGCGGCCTGGAGCAGCTTGACCTCTGGCAGAGCGAACTCCTGCGGGACACAGACCACGATTGGATCGCCTTGTGCAGCAGACAGTCAGGCAAGTCCACGTGCGCTGCCGTCGCGGCACTGTACCGCTGCCTCTATCGCCCTGGCAGCCTGTCGCTCATCTGCAGCGCTGGCCAGCGTCAGGCACAAGAAGTGCTGGGCCTCACCGTCGCCATGTACAAACGCATAGGCATGCCGCTTGTGGCCATCAGCGAGAACGTCAGCCAGCTCACCCTGGAGAACTCGTCACGGCTAATCTCGCTCCCTTCGAGTGCGGCCACGGTGAGAGGTTACACGCCCGACTTCATCATCGTTGACGAGGCAGCACAGTGCGATGACGCCCTCTACCAGGCGCTCAGACCGATGCAACTTGTGGCCGGCGCCAACATGTGGCTGCTCTCGACTCCCTTCGGCAAGCGAGGCTTCTTCTACACCGAATGGACCGAGGGCGGCGAGCGCTGGCGGCGCGTGAAGATCACGGCGGAGGAGTGCCCACGCATTGACTCCGCCTTCCTGGAAGCCGAGCGCCGCACCTCGCTGTGGTTCGACGCCGAATACATGGCGGTCTTCTGTGAGACTTCCGCCGAACGCGTCTTTTCTGACGCCGAGATCGACGCCCTCTTCCCCACCGACCCGGAGGTAGAACAATGGAACGTCGTGTAGTCATCGGTTGCGACATCGGCAAGAAGCAAGACCCGAGTTGTGTGGTGGTCACGGAGCAGGTGGGCGAGAAGTTCATCACCCACGACTTGGGCCGGCTGCCGCTCGGGCTCGATTACGGCGAGGTGGCGCGGCGCATCGGTGCGACCTATCACCGCACCGTCGCACTCGTGGCCGCCGCCAACAAAAAGGACGACTACCGCGCCGGCGGCTACATGCGTGACGCCGGCATGGACCCAGACCCGACGATCGAGGCCGAGGGGCAGGTCTGGGTCCTGGTCGATTCCGGGGGCGTCGGCGAGCCGGTCGTGGACGGCATCCGCGAGCGTGCCGGCATCCTCGAAGGGCACCTGTGTGGCGTGCAGATCACCGGCGGCACCAGCCACAACTTCCGCCTTGGCGCCAAAGACGCGACCGTGAGCAAGCAGTACTTGGTGAGTCAGCTGAAGCGGCTGACCGGGTTCGACCCCCCACTGCTGCAGCTCCCGCGCTCGAAAGAGGCTAAGGCGCTCGCCGCCGAGTTGGCGGAGTTTGAGATGAACATCACCGACACCGCACATCCACAATGGGGCGCGGCCCAGGGCAAGCACGATGACATGATTATGGCGCTTGCACTTTCGACGCTTCCGGGAGCCATGCCCGTCTACTTCACCGGCAATATCCGCTACGCATGAAGCAAACCACACACGAAAGGTTGACCATGAACAGCGACTTACTCTTGAAAGCCATGACCCCCCGCCACGCCTCCGACATGCTGCTCCGCGACATGCGCAGCAGTGCCGCGCAGACGGTGATCGACCAGCTCGGCGCTGCCCTGGTCCGCCAACAGGCCGTTGAGCTGGCCGATGCGCTGGAAGGCGAACTCGCCAAGGCGCGCGACGCCGCTGCCGAGCCGCTAGCCGCGCTCGACGCCGCCAAGGCCGCTTTCAACGCCGAGCGCCAATCGATCCACGCTCGGATCGCCGCATTCCACAACGACCCCCAGCGCAAGGATCCTGCCGACGACGAGCGACCGCCGGCCGCCGAGACCCCGGCTCTGCAAGCGCTGCAGGCCGCGCTGGCCGCCACTGAGCAGGCGGCCTTCCCAGCGACCAACGCGGTGACGATCCTGCGGGAGCAGATCGACGGCTTGCGCGCCTGCCGCCCGGCGGACGCCGCGACGCTCGCCACCATCGCGATGGCCCTCGTTGGCGGGCGGTTGGAGGAGGTGATACACCTTGATTCTTCTCACTGAAGAAGACAAAACAACGGCCAAAACGCTCGGCCTGACCTTGGAAGAGATGCGCATCGCGAAGGCGGTCCGCATCCCGCCGGAACGCTACGCGTACCACAAGGCCGCGATTCAGGCCGGCCGGGATGCCGACCAGGCGAAGATGGAAGAATTCGCCGCCGCCGTGACTGACCAGCTGCAATACGCGGTCCAGCGACCGGGCGGGGTAGGCCTCCCGCCCGAAGACGGTGGCTAGGCATGCCTGAAGGGTTCACCGTTGGCCACGGCAGCCTTTGCCGGCGCCGGCGGAGTCGCCTGTACCACGGCCCGGGGGTGCTCACCTAGCCCCCGGCCTTTCCTCTGCCTGTAGCGAGACAGTGGCGAGGTCGCATTGCGGACCTTGCACTGGGAATCATGGACGGTAGGATGAGCGCGCAGGAAGGCGGCTACGCGGCGAGCGACCCGCAGACCGGAGGCTTCATGGGCGTCGAACGGATCCCGAGACTCGATTCTTTTCGCGCAGAGCTTGGCGTATGGAGTAGGTCAGCTTACTGCCCCAATTGCTCCTTGCCGTCGTCCTTCACGCGGTCCAAGGGACTGGCCGTGTGGCCCGAATGGCGCGACGAGCTGCACATGAACTGGGCTGCTGAAGGCGTTATCCTCGAGGTTTGGGAGTGTCTGTTCTGCCACGAGACAGTCAGCGTCTTGCACCGCTCTGAACATGGTTTTGAGCAGGAAACCTTCACCGCGATCGTCTGGCCTCCACAGCCCGTGGACGAGCTTCCTCCTGAGGCTCCGACGGTTACTCGCTCCCTTTTCGCTGAGGCGTCTGGCTGCGAACACCAGGGTTATCGCCGCGGCGCCGCGGCTCTCCTTCGAGCCTGCGTTGAGAGCATTCTGGATGACAGGGACGTGTCCGAGGGGAATCTCAAGGTTCGCATAGACGCGCTCAAGGATGGAGATGTGGACCCCGACTTGGTGAAAGACCTCCATGAAGCCCGCATAATGGGGAACTGGAGCCTACACGATGCGCTGGAGTTTGGCGCCGATGAGGTTGCTGACGTGGCCGCTCTGATCGAGGATGCCGTACAAGTGCTCTATGTCCAGCCGGCGCAGCGTGAGCGCATGCGATCCTCAAGAGCCAATCGTCGCCAAGAGCACAAGCGGGGCCCCGCCTCCTAGCTGCAGCCTGGGCGAAACATGGAAGCGCCTTCTACTTCAACAGCCTGTCCCAGAGCTGGAGAATGATACCCCCGACCACCGCGAGCTGGTAGACGACTTGAAGCAGTCTAATTGGCCATGCTTCTTGGTTGGCACCGAGAGCCTTCGCGACACCCTTCGGCAGAGTCCAGAGAGCAACTACCCAGCGAATCGGATTGACTGTGTCGTTCCGACGCATACGGTAGGCTCCGATGGCCTCGAGGAATTTCTGGTTGACGATATTCGCGATCTTTTCGTCACGCACCAACAGATTGTCGATGAGCTTCAGTGGGCTAGTGTTGACGTAGCCCCAGCCGACCGGCTGGACGTTCGGAAGCTTGTAGTCTTCGACACCCACGTGGGCCTCGATGAGGACGCGGCGCAGGTACGGCAGGTCTTCGATGGACATCCTCTGCTCGTCGCCGGAGTCCTTGATGGTGGCACCCCAGCGAGGGAGCATGCGGCGCAGGTAGCGCCGGCGATACTCGATGAAGGCGACGCGAAGCCCGATGAAGAGCAGCGCCGCTATGATCAACGCCCAAGCGGTCCAGGACAACCGACAAACCTCCGCTAGCTTCTGCACACTACCACTTTCGCAGGACGGCAACGAGGAACGTCGAGTGTCCGGCCTATGTCGCGCCTTGCGCCGCTCCCGGCGACTAGATCAGTACTAGGGGTTCACCGTGGGCGAGCTACATTCCGGGTCACCACGCCAGCGCAGCCACCCTCCCGCGTTGACCGGCCACCGTCTCGGGGACTTCGCCCACACGCACAGAACGTCCGATCACGAACGACGGTAAGCGACGCTGCGGTCAGCCGGCGAGGGTGACAATCGCGCTGGGCGGGTGACGATTGGAGACCCCGGTCCACCGTTGGTCAAGGTGTGCGTGTGGCCTACCGCCCGTCCGAGGCGGGTGATAGCCTTTGCGCGTGGCCGAGAACACCCTCTACTACGGCGACAATCTCGACATTCTGCGGCGCCGGGAGTACTTCCCGGATGAGTCCGTCGATCTCGTCTACCTAGACCCGCCGTTCAACAGCAACGCGACGTACAACGTCCTGTTCGCCGAGCAGAGCGGCGCGCAGGCGGCGAGTCAGATCAAAGCCTTCGAGGATACGTGGCGCTGGGACGAAGAGGCTGCGCGTACCTACTTCGAGGTAGTCGAAGCGGGCGGGCGCGTGTCCGAGGCGCTACAGGCGTTCCGCAAGCTCATTGGCGACAGCACGATGCTCGCCTACCTCGCGATGATGGCCCCGCGCCTCGTCGAGTTGCGCCGCGTTCTCAAGCCAACGGGCAGCCTGTACCTCCACTGCGACCCGACCGCGAGTCACTACCTCAAGCTACTGATGGACGCGATATTCGATCCGCGCAACTTCCGAAACGAACTCATCTGGAAACGCACCAGCGCGCGAAGCGACTCACACCGCTGGAATCAGATTCATGACACGATTCTGTTCTACTCCAAGTCCAACGGATTCGTGTGGAACTCGCTTCATGTCGCTTACGATGACGCCTACGTTGAAAAGTTCTACGGATTCGTCGACAAAGACACGGGGCGGCGATATGCGTCGGACAACTTGACGGCAGCTGGCGTTCGCTCCGGTAGCTCGGGAATGCCGTGGAAAGGTGTAGACCCTACGCGAGTTGGGAGACACTGGGCAGTGCCCGGATATGCCCTTGCCCTACTCCCGCATGACAGCGTGTCAGACGTCCAGTCGGCTCTCGATGTACTCATGGAGCACGGGCGCATTCTCCTGCCGAAGAAAGCCGGGGGCGTGCCGCGCTTCAAGCGCTATCTGGATGAGATGCCCGGACTTGCGGCTCAGTCAGTCATCGTCGACATTCCTCCGATATCCGCGAGATCAGCCGAGAAACTGGGCTACCAAACGCAGAAGCCCGAGGCGCTGCTAGAGCGAATCATCGCCGCGTCCAGCAACGAGGGCGACGTGGTGCTTGACCCGTTCTGCGGCTGCGGCACGGCAGTTGCGGTCGCGCAGCGGCTCGGGCGACAGTGGGTAGGCATCGACATCACCTATCTGGCGATTGCCCTCATACGTCGGCGCCTGCGCGACGCCTACGGCGAGAGCGTCGATGCGACGTACAAAGTGATAGGTGAGCCTGTCTCACTGCCTGACGCCGAGGCACTGGCGGCGAGCGACCCGTACCAGTTCCAGTGGTGGGCACTCGACCTTGTGCACGCCCGCCCGGCCGACCCGAAGAAAGGTGCAGACAAGGGCATAGACGGGTGCATTTACTTCCACGAAGGCGACGCGACCGACACGAAGCAGATCGTGCTGAGTGTGAAGGCTGGCCACACCGGGCGCTCGCACGTCCACGAACTGCGCGGAGTGATGGAGCGCGAGGGTGCGGCCATCGGCGTGCTCATCACGATGCAGCAGCCGACGAAGCCGATGCGCGAAGACGCTGCCTCTGCTGGCATGTACGTCTCGCCGTGGGGTACGCATCCGAGGTTGCAGCTACTCACGGTCGCCGAGCTGCTGGAGGGCAAGCGGATCGACTGCCCGCCGCCGTCGCAAGTGAACCTTACGTTCAAGAAAGCGCCGAAGGCCAAGGCCAGCGCGGCAGACGCGGCCTCGCTTTTCGACGCGGACGCCGAGTAGTCTGCGGCGTTCCCTCTGTTAGCGTACCTAGTACGCGGGTCAATTCACGGGGAGGTGGAGGCATGGCGCGAACCTACTGGATAGACCTCTTTACCGGCACGACTTGGGAAGAGTTCCTAGCTGCCGGAGGTGCCGTGTCGGGCTTCCGTGAGAGGCAGTGGACCACAGTCAAGAAGATGGTGCCCGGCGATTGGCTACTCTGCTACGTAGCAGGGGTCTCGCGCTGGATTGGCATCCTTGAAGTGACGGGCGAGGCGTTCAAGGGTGACGAGAGGATATGGGCGGGCGACCCCTTCCCGGCGAGACTCCCGGTCAAGATTGTCCTGAAGCTGGAGCCGGAACACGCCGTACCGGTCACAACACTCCGAGAGCGACTGTCCTATTTCCTGTCGGCATCGCCAACGGCATGGACCGCCCACTTCCGGCGCTCGCCGATGCGAGAGCGTCCCGAGGATGCGCAGGCCGTCGTCGAGGCACTCGAAACGGCGGCATCCGACCCGGTGAGTCGGCCCTACCCTGACGCCAAGTGGCATCGGAAGCTAGGCGGCACGCTACAGTCCAAAGAAGAAGATGTCGTGGTGCCCCCCAAGGACGAGGACGTGCCGGAAGGGCACGAGCAGCCCGCAAGCGTCACCCACGAGGAAATCCAGTCCCTGCTGCTCAGGCTCGGTAGTGAAATGGGCTTCGGACTATGGGTCGCCAAGAACGACCGGGGCAAGACGTTTCGCGGCAAGATGCTCGGGGAGACGTCCGGCGTCAGGGAGAGGCTTCCGGCTCAGTTCGACCCCGCCACCAACCGCACAATTGAGCTGATTGACGTTCTGTGGTTGGACGAGAACGCAATCGTGGCCGCGTTCGAGGTGGAGCACACAACGTCCGTGTACTCGGGCCTGTTACGCATGGCTGACCTCGTCTCGATGCAGCCCGGTATCAACATCCGACTGTACATCGTCGCTCCAGATGAGAGGCGCGAGAAAGTGCTCGGTGAGATATCGCGCCCGGTGTTCTCGCGTATGAAGCCCCCACTCCGCGACCGCTGCCAGTTCATCCCCTATTCCGAACTGAAGGCGAAAGAGGAACGACTCCGTGGCCTCGCCCAATACCTGAAGCCGGAGTTCCTCGACGAAATCGCCGAGTCGGCTGACTAGTCGCGCAGTGCGCGGGAGGGCGGCTGTCTTGTGTAACCGGCGCGCTCCGCCAGCGTAGCCGCCCTCCCGTTGCACCCTAGAGCATCTGCGCGGACTCGGGCAGGGTGACGATAGGGCGGCAAGGTTGACAATCCGACGAAGACGCCAAGGTCAGCGACTGCCGGTGCCGCGCCCCCAGGTCTGGTGACTTGTGGTGATCGCCTTTCGGACGTCCGACCAAAGAGGCATAATCACATTGGTACGGGCAATTGGGTAGCAGGGGAATAGGGGGGTCACATGCGCGGACTGACATGGGCGCTTGCTGGCGCCGTGGTACTGCTGGCAATGGGTTGCGGGAGCGTCGCCAAGACGAGTTCCACGTCGCCGTCTGAGACGCCTGACGCGGTAGCCACAACCGAGCCGTCGTCTTTGCCGACATCAGATGGGGGCTCCACCGACGCCAAGGTGGTCGTGGACGGTGCTGGCTTTTCTCTGGGCGACTACCAGGAGGTCGGCTACGGACTCGTCCTCAAGAACACGTCGACGAGCATGGACGCCGAGCAAGTACAGGTGACCGTTAACCTGCTGGACGCGTCGGGTGCAGTTCTCCAGACGGATAATCAAACGCTCAACTTGATCCCCGCCGGCGGCACCTTCTACTTCGGCGGCGACATCTCTGTCACCAAGGGCGACAAGCCGAGGAAGATGGAGGCTTTCGTCGATGTCGGCTCAAGCGAGGCTGCGCAGTACACGCTGCCGAAGGTCTCGAACGTGCGGGTGGTCGTGGATCCGTACTCAGGACTGTCGGTCAAGGGCCAAGTGAAGAACGACTTGGACGCCACCCTCTCCCAATTCGCACTCATCGGCTGCGTTCTGTTTGATGCTAACGACAAGGTCGTGGGCGGTGGGTTCGCCTACTTAAACGGCAACCTACGCTCCGGCAGGACGGCCGCCTTCGAGGTACTAAACGGCGCTTCCGCGACCCCGGCGAGCAAGGTCAAGCGCGCTGAGGCGTCGATGGATAACGAAGTTGAGTGAGAATGCAGTTCATGGCTTGTGGCAGCTCAGGTCCCGTCGCCGGGGAGTCGGTGCTGAACTAGGGAAAGAGCAGGTCGGGGAGGGACAAATGGATGCGCCCGCATGCGGGGCTCGCGTGAGGCTCAACGATCGTGAGGGCTTTGTAAGTGACCAAGGGATTGGCGACTTGACGCGGGCTGGAGAGAAGTTCGTGACCGCCGGAGTGTGGATAGAGGTCACGCTCAATGACGGCAAGGGACCAGCGAGCGCCATTCGGCTCTACGAGGACCAGTGGGACACCTTGGAGATTCTCAGCACGTGACCTGAAAAGCGAGCCCCGCCGAAGCGAGGCCAGAGGCTACGTTCCTTGCCGCGGCTTCCCATGTGGACGCGCTAGGCCCACAATCGCGGCGACAAGCCAGACAAGTGACGCCACGAATGTCACGAAGATGCCCTCTGCCGCGGTCTTGTCATTCAGGTGGACTGCGGCGACGACCAAAGCAAGGACAGCCAACACCAACTCTCCGACGAACAGGACGCGGCTGCCGCGCTTGACGAAGATTCCCGCGAGGCCCGCTCCAATCGCTCCGACCACGAGAGTGATCACCCCGTCGCCCTTCGTGCCCGCCACGCTGAAGACAAACAGGGATTCCCAAGGGAGGAAAGCTGCCATCGCAACGACGAGCGAAGCTACCAGAACCGCCACGGCAGTAGGAGAAACGCGGGCGGGCGGGCTTGCTTCGATCGCTGGCGCGAGAGGCTCATCGCTACTTGGCGTGCCGCATTCCGGACAGAACTTCACCCCATCATCGATGGACGTTCCACACTCGCGACAGTACGGCATCACGACCCCCCTGAGCCAAGCTCCCGATATGGCCATACTACATCTCTCAGCCAATCCTCTCGCGGCTATCGGCTCCCGTCTTCGTCTGGGTTGCGAGGCCGGCAAGGGTGACAATGCGAAGGGGCCGCCACCCCGTAAGGTGACGGCCGCAGGGCAAGGGTGACAAACGCAGGGAACCCGCTTTGGCCGTCCATCGGGTGTGGAAAGTACACGCCGAGTACACGTGACAACGGTTGTGGCCGGTTACGAGCGGTTACGCCTTCGCGGAAAATACCTGCAAATCGAGCGTGAACGGTTACGAGCGGTTACTCCCGAATACTCGCTGAGTCGCCCTACGGAACCTCAGGCCGCAGGTTCGAGTCCTGCCAGGCGCGCCACTTCACCTCTTTCCCCGAGAAACACCACCTTCTGCCTTGGGCGTGGGTGTGGCCTACCACCCGTCCGACGCCGGTGATATCCTTTGCCAATAGTCTTTCCGGTACGAAGACCGTCGTATCGGAGCCGAGGGGGAGGTCATCACCATGACACGTCATCTGCGGGCTCAAGCTGTCTACGTCGTTCTCGCCAGCGTTCTTGTCGGAGTAGTTGCGGCAGTTGCCGTTGGGTGCGGGACACCCGCCACAGCCTCGCCAGAGCATCTCGGCACATGGCACGCGGTAATAATCTACGGCCAGAGCTTGACGATCGACGTCGCAGGGACGCCGGGACACTACACCGCGCAGCTCACCGTAGAAAGGCCAACATGGTGGCCTGGGCCCATCGGTAGGGCAACATCGGGGCCTGCCTTCAGCTATCTCGGTGGCAAGGCCGATGAGCGGTGCAATGTGACTTTCAATCAGTCTGCCGGATCGCAACTGACGCTCGGCCCTGTCTCCGGAAACCAGATGACGGCCTACTGGACCCGTAAATCGCGAACCTCGACGATTGACATGGTGCGGCAGTAGAACCATGGTCGTTCTGGCCTAGAGCCGCAGCGCAGGGCGGCGAGGGTGACATACGCAGGAAGCCCGCTCTGGCCGTGTCTCGGGTGTGAAAAGTACACGCCGAGTACACGTGACAACGGTTGTAGCCGGTTACGAGCGGTTACAGGTTTGCGGAAAACGCCTGCAAATCGAGCGTGAACGGTTACGAGCGGTTACTCCCGAATACTCGCTGAGTCGCCCTACGGAACCGAAGGCCGCAGGTTCGAGTCCTGCCAGGCGCGCCAGTTCCCCACTTTCCGCGAAGAGCGCCACCTTCTGCCTTGGGCGTGGTTGTGGCTTACCGCCCGTCCAACGCGAGTGATAGCCTTTGCCTATAGTCTTTCCGGTACGAGCACCGCCGTATCGGAGCCTCGGGGGAGGTCATCACCATGACACGTCGTCTACGGGCTCGAGCAGTCTACGTCGTTCTCGCCAGCGTTCTTGTCGGAGTAGTTGCGGCAGTTGCCGTTGGGTGCGGGACACCCGCCACAGCGTCGCCAGAGCATCTCGGCACGTGGCAAGCGCTAAGAAACTACGGCGCGGGCATCACGGTCGACGTCGCAGGGACGCCGGGACACTACACCGCGCAGATCACCGTGCAGATTTCGTTAGAGACCACGCGCTTCAGCTACACTGGTGGAAAGGCGGACGAGCGTGGCAACGTGACTTTCGACCAATCTGCCGGATCGCAACTGACGCTCGGCCCTGTCTCCGGAAACCAGATGACGGCCCACTGGACTCATGAATCGCGAACCTCGACGTTGGACATGGCGCGGCAGTAGAAGCATGATCGTTCGAACCTAGAGCCGCTGCGCATGGCAGCGAGGGTGACAATCGAGGGCGACCGGTCTGTCAGTCTTGGAGCTAGGATTCTTGGTGCAGCTTCCCGTGTGGGCGAGCTATACCCCTAGTCGCCGCCAAAAGCCAAACGAGCGAAGCCACGACTGTCACGAAGATGCCTTCTGCCGCAGCCTGGTCATTCACATGGTATGCGCCGACGACCAAAGCGAGAACAGCCAACAGCCACTCCCCGACGAACAGGACTCGGCTTGCCCGCTTGATGAAGATTCCCGCGAGGCCCGCTCCGATCGCTCCGACCACGAGCGTTATCATCCCATCACCCTTCGTGCCCGCCACGCTGATGATGAACAGGGATTCCCACGGAAGGAAAGCTGCCATCGCAACGACGAGCGAAGCTACAAGAACCGCCACGGCTGTCGGAGAAACGCGGGCGGGCGGGCTTGCTTCGTCCGGCAGCGCAGCAGTCTGTACGCCAGCCGGCGTGCCGCACTCCGGACAGAACTTCACCGCCTCATCGATGGACGCTCCACACTCGCGGCAGTACGCCATCACGACCCCCCTGAGCCCGGCTCCAGATATGGCCATACTACATCTCTCAGCCGTCGTCCTCGTCTGCAGCCTGCGCGAGGATGTATGCAACGGCGGGCCGGGCCGTGACTTGTCCGTGGGGTCGCGCCCGGCCCGCGCTCAGACCCTAGGCCATCGGCGCCAGCGCGGCACGGGTTACAATGCGACGGGAGCCGTCCCCGAGGCCGACGGCTAACGCGCCGAGGAAGAGGAGCCGTCATCATGGCAAGTGCGACGCAGGCAGATCAGATCCGTGAATTACTCACGCCGCTCCTGGAGCCTGGCGAACAGTTGCGAGCGGTGGGCACGTTCCAATCGGGGGGGAGCTTTGCCGAGCTCCCCAAGGCAACCTTCTTCACCATCAGGAACTGGTGGGTGGGGGCAACCGACAGGCGCGTGATTCTCGCGAAGCAAGCCAGACTGAGCGGCAAGCTCCTTGAGGATGGGGTGTTCAGCGTTGCGCGGGAGAACGTCGTCCTGAAGAAGGACCTTGTCTTCACGGTTCTGCGTATCAAGAGTCCGGATTCCAAAATACCAAAGAAACTCAAGTCCCTCCCGGGGATGGGATTCGACAAGGAGGAGTTCGCCAGAGCACTGAGCAGCTAGCACTGCACAGGTCGCGCGACGCGGCGCCGGCTACTCGACGCAGTCGCTCGGCACAGCCGGCGCCGCGCGCCGCTGACGAACACCGACGAAGTAGCCCACCGCCGCCGAAGCGAAGCCGATCGGCACGAGGAGAATGCCGGCGAGCGTGAGCACGAAGAGTCCCACGCCGGGCCTGTACGGACCGTAGATCGTATGCGCGACGAGCGCGCAATCGACAATCATCGCGATCGCCGCGGCGATCGTCGCGAGACCGGGCCAGAACCGTAGCCGGCGCGGCCCGAGCACGACCATCAGCACGCCGAGAGCGACGACGACGATGCCGAGCCACAGGGCCGGCGCGCCGTACGAAGTCTGCAGCGCCGTCTTCACGAATCCCGGTTTGGAGATACTGAAGTTGACGTCGTGGTGAGTGGCGACGTTGGCCCACGGCAAGAAGACCGACACGATCGCGACGCCGCCGAAGACGACCGTGAGAAAGGCGTCGCCGATCCAGTCGTTCTGGTTGAGGTCACGTCGAAACCGCGTCACGCCCTCCTCGAGGTCGGCCTCTGCCGGGAGTCTCCCCCGGGCCCATCCCGCCCACTGCGGACATTGTCGGCACGAAAGCGCCGAGGCTGCAACCAAGGCGACCTCAAGCTTGACAACGGCGGAGCCCGGTACGAGTGTGAATCGGCAGATGACCGAACCGCACTTCCTCAAGCACGAGTACTTCATGCGCCTCGCGTTGCGCGAGGCGAAGCGCGCCGCCGAGCACGACGACGTGCCGATCGGCGCCGTCGTCGTGCTCGGCGGCGAGGTCATCGCCGGCGCCGGCAACGAGCGTGAACTGCGGCGCAGCCCAACGGCTCACGCGGAGATCCTGGCGATCGAAGAAGCCGCCGCCCGTATGGGTAGCTGGCGGCTTCTCGACACCGTCCTCTACGTCACGGTCGAACCGTGCGTGATGTGCGCCGGGGCGATCCTCCAGGCGCGCATCCCGCACCTCGTCTACGGCGCCCCCGACGAGAAGGCGGGCGCCGTCGACACGCTCTACACGGTCTGCAACGACCCCCGCCTCAACCACTGCGTCGAGGTCACCAGCGGCGTACTCGCCGACGACTCCGTCGCCCTCCTGCAGAAGTTCTTCAGGAAGCGGCGTTGACGTATACTGTCTCTCCGCCCGGCGGCGGCAGGGTCCGAGCCTGGGTCGCGGAGAGGTGTCCGAGCTGGCTCAAGGAGCGCGACTGGAAATCGCGTAGGCGGGGGTAACCTGTCTCGTGGGTTCGAATCCCACCCTCTCCGCCACTGCGCAAGCGGAGAAACTCGCTGCACCGCGTCCGACCGCACGGACGCCCCACCGCGGAGAGGTGGCAGAGCTGGCTGAATGCGGCGGTCTCGAAAACCGTTAGGCCTCGTTCGGGGTCTCGGGGGTTCGAATCCCCCCCTCTCCGCCATTTTCGGCGCCGTATCCTGTGTGGTATCTTTCCTGCTCACGATGGGCAATTAGCTCAGGGGGAGAGCGCCTGCTTCACACGCAGGAAGTCGTTGGTTCAAATCCAACATTGCCCACCACTCCCCGTCCTTTTGGACACCCTGATGAATAATCCGCCCCTTGGTTGCATGGGTCTTATAAGGGTTGTAGTGTGCCTTATTGGCCTCGGCCAAGGTTTGCGACGCGCGTTTCCCTCGCGATCTCTCCATCCGCCGGGCTTTTTTGCGGTCCGCAATCTCGATCTCTACTGGAGGTGAGCAGGTTGGCGAACGAATCAACTGGGAAGGAAGACGCCCTCGTCTTTGCCCCGCCACCTGAGTTCGCGAAGCACGCCAATATCAAGAGTCAGGCCGAGTACGACGCGCTCTACAAGCGCTCCGTCGAAGACCCCGAGGGCTTCTGGGCCGAGCGCGCCGAGCAGACCCTCGACTGGTACAAGAAGTGGGACAAGGTGCTCGACTACGACTTCACCGTCCCCTACGTGAAGTGGTTCCAGGGCGGCAAGCTCAACGTGAGCTACAACTGCCTCGACCGTCACGTCGCTGCCGGTAAGGGCGACAAACCGGCGATCATCTTCGAGGGCGACTCCGGCGACACCAAAACGGCGACCTACAAGCAGCTGCTCGACGAGGTCACGCGCTTCGCCAACGTGCTCAAGAAGTTCGGCGTGAAGAAGGGCGATCGCGTCGCCGTCTACCTGCCGATGATCGCCGAGCTGCCGGTCGTCATGCTCGCCTGCGCGCGCATCGGCGCCGTGCACATGATCGTCTTCGGCGGCTTCTCCGCTGAGGCGCTCAAGTCGCGCACCGAGAACTGCGGCGCCAAGGTGCTCGTCTGCGCCGACAAAGGCTGGCGCGGCGCCAAGAACACACCGAGCAAGACCAACGCCGACGTCGCCCTCTCCGGCGAGACACCGGTCGAGCACGTGATCGTCGTCAAGCGCGTCGACGGCGACGTGCCGATGCAGGAGGGCCGCGACCACTGGTACCACGAGCTCATCGCAGCGCCGGGTATGGACGCCCACGTCGAGCCCGAGCCGATGGACGCCGAGGACCCGCTGTTCATCCTCTACACCTCTGGTTCCACCGGCACCCCCAAGGGCGTGCTGCACACCACCGGCGGCTACCTGCTCTTCGTCGCCGAAACGTTCAAGAACATCTTCGACTACCACGATGAGGACGTGCACTTCTGCACCGCCGACATCGGCTGGATCACGGGCCACAGCTACATCGTCTACGGCCCGCTCGCCTGCGGCGCCTCGAGCGTGCTCTTCGAGGGTCTGCCGACCTATCCCGAACCGGACCGCTACTGGCAGGTCGTCGAGAAGCACAAGGTGACGATCATCTACACGGCGCCCACGGTCATCCGCTCACTGATGGGCCAGGGCGAGGAGTGGGTCAATAAGCATGCCATGCCGACCTTGCGCCTCATGGGCTCAGTGGGCGAGCCGATCAACCCGGCCGCGTGGATGTGGTACTACGAGAAGATCGGCCGCGGCCGCTGTCCGCTGGTCGACACCTGGTGGCAGACCGAGACCGGCGGCATCCTGATCACGCCCCTGGCCGGCGCGCACAGCCTCAAGCCGGGTTCGGCGTCGCGCCCGTTCTTCGGTGTCCAGCCGGTCGTTCTCAAGGACGACGGCAGCGAGGCCGAGGTCGACGAGGACGGCCATCTCGTGATCAAGGCACCGTGGCCGGGCATGCTCCGCGGCACGTGGGGCGACCCCACCAACAAGCGCCTCAAGGAAGTCTACTTCGAGCGCTTCCCCGGCCTGTTCTACACCGGTGACGGCTGCGCCGTCGACGCCGACGGCGACTACTGGCTTAAGGGCCGCATCGACGACGTACTCAACGTCTCCGGGCACCGCATCGGCACCGCCGACGTGGAGAGCGCCCTGGTCAGCCATCCCAAGGTCGCCGAGGCGGCCGTGGTCGGCTACCCGCACGAGATCAAGGGCACCGGCATCTACACGTACGTGACGCTCATTGATGGGGTCGAGCCCAGCGACGAGCTCAAGAAGGAGCTCGCGGCGCATGTGCGCAAGGTCGTCGGGCCGATCGCCACGCCCGACAAGATGCAGTTCGCGCCGGGCCTGCCGAAGACCCGCTCGGGCAAGATCATGCGCCGCATCCTGCGCAAGATCGCCGCGGGCAACGATGATCTCGGCGACACCTCGACGCTCGCCGATCCCGCCGTGGTCGAGAGCCTCAAGGCGGATCGCCAGTAGGAGCGCTCCCGACCGGCGTCTCCTGCTGAGGAGGATCGACGGGCGGGCGGCCTTCGGGCCGCCCGCCCGTTTCGTTCTCGCCGCGCCTAACCGTAGCGCAGCTCTTCGCAGGCGCGACGCAGTGTCTAGGGTGTACACTCTAGGGTGCAGAAACCAATGACACGGTCGCCGTGTGGCGGGGGTCGCCAATGAAGATTCGCACGCTCGACAGGGTGTTCGACCCAAAGACCATCGCCGTCATCGGAGCCTCGAACACGAAGGGCTCGGTCGGCTACACGCTGTTGCGCAACATCGTCGACGCCGAGTACGCAGGCGTTGTGTACCCCGTGAACCGGACGTCGTCCTCGGTCCATGGGATCCAGGCCTACCAGACGATCGCTCAGGTGCCGCGCACCGTCGACCTGGCGGTGATCGCCGTGCCCGCGCAGTCGGTGCCGGACGTCGTGCGCGAGTGCGGCGAGGCCGGCGTGCGCGGCGCGATCATCGTGTCGTCCGGGTTCAAGGAGATCGGCGCGGCCGGCAAGAAGCTCGAAGATCAGGTGGTGGGCATCGCCAGGTCCCACGGCATCCGCCTGCTGGGGCCGAACTGCCTCGGCTTCTTGCGGCCAGGCCGCAATCTCAACGCCACGTTCGCTCACGTCATGCCGGAGCCGGGCCGCGTCTGTTTCATCAGCCAGTCGGGAGCGCTGGGCGCGGCGATGCTGGACTGGGCGGTCACCAACGCGGTCGGTTTCTCCGCTTTCGTCTCCGTGGGTTCCATGTGCGACATCGACTTCGGCGACCTCATCGACTACTTCGGCGCCGACTCCCTGACGAACTCCATCATCCTCCACATCGAATCCCTGCCCGACGCGCGCAAGTTCATGCGCGCCGCCCGCCACTTCGCCAAGACCAAACCGATCATCGTCGTCAAGTCGGGACGCAGCGCGCGCTCGGCGATTGCGGCGGCTTCGCACACTGGTGCTGTCAGCGGCGACGACACGCTCTACACCGCCGCCTTCCGCCGTGCTGGAGTAGTGCGCGTCAACAGGGTCGAGAACCTTTTCCCCGCCAGCGAGGCGCTCTCGCGCGTTCCCAGCCCGCGAGGGCCGCGGCTGGGCATCGTGACGAACGCCGGTGGGCCGGGGGTGATGGCCGTCGACCGCGTGCTCGAACTCGGTGGCGCTTTGGCCGAGCTCGCCAGCGAAACGGATGTCAAGTTGCGCGACTGCCTGCCGTCTTTCGCCGCCCGCAGCAACCCGGTAGATGTCGGCGACGACGCCACCGCCGAGCTCTTCGCCGCGGCCACACGGGCGCTGATGGCGGACACCCAGTGCGACGGCGTGCTCGCCATCGTCACGCCGACTGCCAGCGGCCATCCGACGCAGACGGCGGCGGCGCTCGTCGACGTCGCCCGCGAGCACCCACGCAAGCCGCTGCTCGCCGCACTCATGGGTGGCGCGATGGTCGCCGAAGGCCTGCAACGGCTGCACAGCGCTCATGTGCCCGCCTTCCAGACTCCCGAAGACGCGGTCTCGGCGTACCTCTACATGCACGAGTACACGAAGAGCCTCGCGACGCTCTACGAGACGCCGGCCGACATCCTGCCCGACTTCAATCCCGACCGTCCGATGGTGAAGAGCATCTTTGCCGTCGTCGCCCGGCAGGGGCGCTCGACGCTCACCGAGATCGAGGCCAAGGAAGTGCTTGACGCCTATGAGATCCCAGTCATCGACACACTCGCAGCGACGACACCGGGCGAGTGCGCGATCGCCGCCCGGCAGGTGGGTTTCCCGGTCGCGATCAAGATCCTCAGCAAGGACATCAGGCACAAGGTCGACGTCGGCGGCATCGCTCTCGACGTACGTTCCGCATCCGAGGCGGAGCGGCAGTTCACGAAGATCATGACGCGTGTGCACAAGGCGGAGCCCGACGCCGAGCTCCTCGGCGTGACCGTGCATGCGATGTCGCGCGGTGGATGCGACCTGGCGCTCGGCTCGTGGCGCGACCAGACGTTCGGGCCGGCCCTCTTCCTCGGCCGGCGCGAGGACGATATCGGTCCTGGGGGCGACGTCGCCGTCGAGTTTCCGCCGATCAACCAGGCGTTGGCCCGCTCGCTCGTCGGCGAATCGAAGGTCGCGATGCTCTTCCGCGGCGACCACGGCCGCCAGCCGATCGAGACGGGAGCACTGGAGAAGGCGCTCGTCAAGTTCAGCTACCTGCTCGTCGACTTCCCCGAGATCGTCGCCACCGAACTGTGCCCACTGCAGGTACGCCCTGATGGTCTCCGCGTCCTCGACGCACGTATCGAGATCTCCCCGAAAGAGGTGCACAAGATCGCGCGACCGGGATCTCACCTGATCGTGTCGATGTACCCCTCGAAGTACCGGCAGATGACCAGAGTGGGCGCGCAGGAGGTCGAGATCCGCGCGATCCGGCCTGAGGATGAACCGCTCTGGGCCGACATGATCGCGTCACTGTCGACCGAGACGGCCGAGTACCGGTTCTTCGGCCCGGTGAAGCAGATCACCAAGGCGATGCTCGTGCGCTACTGCCACATCGACTACGACTCCGAGATCGCCCTCGTGGCGATCTCCGAAGAACCCGCCCGCCAGATGCTCGGTGTGGCCAGCCTCACGGTCGAGACGCCGGGCGGCGACCAGGGCGAGTTCGCCATCGTCGTGCGCGATGACTCCCAGCACAAGGGACTCGGCAGACGGCTCATGAACGCGCTGATCGAGGCGGCCCGCGACCACTACGTTCGCGAGATCTACGGCCACGTCCTGGCCGCCAACATCCCGATGCTGCGCTTCGCGGAGTCGCTCGGCTTCGAGGCCCACCCCTCGGACGACCCGGAGATCCGCAGTATCCTGCTGCGCGTCTGAGCTCTTTTCTGGCGCGGGGCGCCGCCGGCACCCCGCGCCCCTCACGCTCCGCCGCCCATCGCTCTCACTCTGGCGCACGCGACAACGAGCGATTTGATCATTGTGGCCCACCCCCGGAGGTGAATCCGCGGCCGGAGAGGCGTAAGCTTGTGCAATCTGACACACGCACAGCGACGGTCGCGCCACCGGCCGGTTCGACGAGCAACCGACTCTCAGGACGGGACGGCACATGAGCACACACAACCTTGACAAGCTGTTCGAGCCGAGGACGATCGCCGTCGTCGGCGCCTCCAACAAGAAGGGCTCCGTCGGCTACATCCTGCTGCGCAACCTGATCGGCGCCGAATACGACGGCGTCGTGTACCCCGTCAACATGTCGGCACCGGCCGTCCAGGGCATCCAGGCTTACGCGTCGATCTCCCAAGTGCCGCGCAAGATCGATCTCGCCGTGATCGCCGTGCCCGCCAAGGCCGTGCCCGCGGTCGTGCGTGAGTGCGGCGAGGCCGGAGTCGCCGGCGCCGTCATCGTCTCGTCCGGGTTCAAGGAGGTCGGCACGGCGGGCAAGAAGCTCGAAAACGAAGTGCTCGCGATCGCCGACTCGTACGGCCTGCGCATCGTCGGCCCCAACTGCCTCGGCTACATCCGCCCGGCGCTCAATCTCAACGTCACCTTCGCCCACGTCATCCCGCCGGCCGGCCGCGTCGCGTTCTTCAGCCAGTCCGGCGCCCTCGGCGCAGCCATTCTCGACTGGGCGGCCGCCAACGAGGTCGGCTTCTCGGCGTTCGTCTCGGTCGGCTCGATGAGCGACGTCGACTTCGGCGACCTGATCGATTACTTCGGCGCCGACCCGCACACGAGCTCGATCATCCTGTACATCGAGTCGATCACCGACGCGCGCAAGTTCATGAGCGCGGCGCGTCACTTCGCCAAGACGAAACCGATCATCGTCGTCAAGTCGGGGCGCACCGCGCGTTCNNGGCATCGTCCGCGTGGACGAGATCGAGGACCTCTTCGACTGCTCCGAGACGCTCTCGCGCCTCAGCAGCCCGCGCGGCCCCAAGCTGGCGATCGTCACCAACGCCGGCGGGCCCGGCGTGATGGCCGCCGACCGGCTGCTCACCCTCGGCGGCGAGCTCGCCGAACTCAGCCCCGAGACCGACGCCAAGCTCAAGGGGTTCCTGCCGGGGTTCGCCGCCCGTGGCAACCCGGTCGATGTCGGCGGCGACGCCGACGCCGACCGTTATCTGCGGGCGGCCGAAGCGCTGATGGAGGACCCTGGCTGCGACGGCGTCCTCGCGATCCTCACACCGCAGGCGATGAGCTACCCCACGGAGACCGCCGAGGCGCTCGTCCAGGTCGCCGCCAAGCACCCGACGAAGCCGTTGCTGACCTCGTTCATGGGCGTGATCAAGGTTGCCGAGGGCGTGCGCAATTTCCGCACGGCGCACGTGCCGACTTTCGACACGCCCGAGGACGCGGTGCGCGCCTACATGTACATGTTCCAGTACACACGCAACTTGGCGAACCTCTACGAGACGCCGGCCGACATCCTGCCCGACTTCGCCCCGGATCGCGAGGCGGTCAAGAAGATCTTCATCGAAGTCGCGCGTTCCGGCCGCTCGATCCTCAGCGAGGTCGAGGCCAAGCGCGTGCTCGAGGCCTACGACATCCCGGTGGTCAAGACGCTCGTCGCGACCACCCCCGACGAGTGCGTCGCCGCCGCCAAGCAGATCGGCTTCCCCGTGGCGATCAAGATCCTCAGCCACGACATCACCCACAAGAGTGACGTCGGCGGCATCGCCCTAAATGTGCGCTCGGCGCCCGAAGCCGCCAACCAGTTCGCGCAGATCATCAAGCGCGTCACGGAGTCGGCGCCCGATGCGCAGATCGTCGGCGTCGCGGTCGAGGCGATGTCGCGCGGCGGCTACGAGGTGATCATCGGCTCCAAGCGCGACGCGACATTTGGCCCGGCACTGATGTTCGGCATGGGCGGTACCGGCGTGGAGCTCTACCGCGACGTCGCCGTCGACTTCCCGCCGCTCAACCAGGCCCTGGCGCGTTCGATGATCCAGAGCACGGTCGTGTCCAGGCTCCTCCAGGGATATCGTGGCAAGCCGCCGGTCGACATGAATGCGCTCGAGCAGACGCTGGTCAAGTTCAGCTACCTGCTCGTCGACTTCCCCGAGATCGTCGNNTCTCACCTGATGATCTCGATGTATCCGAGCAAGTATCAGTGGGAGTACGCGCTCAACGGTGACAAGCTCCTCCTGCGTCCGATCAAGCCCGAGGACGAGCCGCTGTGGTCGGAGATGATCGAGTCGTTCTCGGCTGAGACCGCCGAGTACCGCTTCTTCGGCCCGGTCCCCGAGATCACCAAGTCGTTGCTCGTCCGCTATTGCCACATCGACTACGACCGCGAGATCGCGATCGCCGCATTCGCCGTGCCCAAGGGTCGCAAGAAGACCTCCATGCTCGGCGTCGCCCGACTGACGATCGAGACCGCCAACGCCGAAGAGGGCGAGTTCGCGATCGTCATTCGCGACGACTATCAGCGCAAGGGCATCGGCAGTCGCCTTATGGAGGCGCTCATCCAGGCGGCACGCGACCGGCACGTGCGCGAGATCACCGGCGACGCTCTTGCCGCCAACCCGGGGATGACGCGGTTCGCCGAGTCGTTGGGCTTCGACATCCGCCCCGGCGACGAGCCGACGCTGCGCAAGCTCGTACTGCGTCTCTAGCGAGGCGACGGCACGAACGCATGGGAGCGGCTAGCGCTGTGCCGCCGGGCCGCTCCCCAGATCGAACGACCGCGACACCATCGTGCCGTCGCCGATGTCGCCGGCCGCCATCACGCCGGGCGGCCGCTGGAGACCGAGCCACGGCAGCTCCGGCGGCAGCCCGTACGAGTAATCGATCACCTTCAGCTGAAAGTCCCGCCCGGCATCGCACGTGAAGGTCAAGTCGATGCCGCGGCGTGGCAGTCCGACGTAATCCAGTCCCCACCTTACGGGAGTGCCGTCGAGCGCGCGCGTGTCCTCACCACGCACGGATTCCGCGCCGAGCCACGCGTCGAGCGGACCGACCACCGACGTGACGAGCACGCTCAGCAACGGCGCCCCCCGCCGCGACCCGATGTGCAGGTGCAGCGACCGCCGCACGCCCTTCACCCGATCATCGATGACGGTCACCACCGGCGCCGACAACTTGAGATACGGTGCCGGGGCGTCGCGGCAGTAGAGTTGTCCGACCATGGGGAAGTACTCGACGTTGAACGACTGCCCGGGATGGTTGGAAAGGAACCGCTGCGTGAATCGATCCGGTTCATCGTCGAGGCTCTGCCACTGCGCCGTGCGCGTGCCACTGTCGAGCCGGTAGAAGAGCGTGTCGAAGTGCGGCCGTGAACCCGCACGGCTCGCCGACGCGCCGGCAGTGATGAGCAACGCCAGTCCGGCGAGCGCGAGCGCCACGGGAGGCAGCCATCGAGCCGGCCGGGCGACATGGTCGGCGAGCACGCCCAGCAGGTTGACGACAAGGCAGGTGATGAGCACGGTGCCGGCCACGCGCAGGCCCGCCGAGAGCAGGAAGAGATAAGTCACGGCGCTCATCACGAACAGCCCTGGCGCGACGCCGACCGCGGCCACCACGAGTGTCCGCACAGAACGCAGCCGAGTCGGCCCGAGGGCGATCACGGCGGCGACACCCGCCTCGGCGAAGAGCAGCGGCCAGACGAACAGGTAGCTGGCGCCCGGCTGAACGGCGGCGGTGGCGGCGGCAAAGACCAACCACCAGAGCAGCCCCCCGGTAGCGACCTCGAGCACTTGAAGCCTCCGCAGGGAGACGATGACGATACCGACGACGACGGCGGCTGCGATCAGCACGAGGCCGAGGCGGTCGAGATTGTTGACGATCACGGCGCCGTTGCTCATCGGCCGTCGATAGTACTGGCCGCTGACCATCATCCAGACGATCGCGACCAGGCCTTCGGCGGCGATCGCCGTACCTAGCGTGACCGTAGCCGCGATCGCCACCCCGTTGAGCCAGAGCATCCCCCGCCGACGACCCCACCAGACGATCGTCGCCAGACCGAGACCGGCGGCAGCGACCAGCCAGGGCACCCAACGCTCGCTGTACACAACGAGGCCCGACCCGAAGAGATTGAAGTAGACGAGGTCGGGCGCGCGCACGGCGAGCAGATCGAGACCGCCCAAGCGGCGCGCCAGCCCCACCGCGTAGTCGCCCGCCTGCTGCATGCTGTCCGGGTTGACGTGCGCGAGATCGTCAAGGCCGGTGTGGTTGATCGCGGTCGCGTCCAGGGAGGCGAAGTTCATGCCGGAGAAGCCGGCACTGCGCATCGGCGTGAAATCGCATTCGACCCAGGTACCACGCGAGGCGGCGTTCATCAGGGACGACGTGAACGGCGAGGGCACGGCCGCCGCGAACTGGCGCACGAGCCAGCCGTCGTCGGCGCTGGTCTCGTACATCAGCGAAGGACCCGAAGTGCCGGGGTTGTCGAAGTTGAGCACCACGCCCACCCGGTTCTTCCACAGCGGGTCGGTGACAAAGGCTTGCGCACCGAGCAGCCCCGGCTCCTCGCCGTCGGTGAACAGGAAGACCACGTCGTTACGCAATGGCGGCCCCGTGCGCAGTGTGCGCGCCGCTTCGAGAAGCACGGACACGCTCGAGCTGTCGTCGGCCGCGCCCGGTGCCGCCGGCACAGTGTCGTAGTGGGCGACCAGCACGATGGCCTTCGTCGGGTCGCTGCCGGGCAGTATCCCGATGATGTTGTGCACGGTGCCGGCGACGCGCACATAGTCTGGAGTGAGCACCTGCCGCGTCTCGATCTGAGCCTCGAGATGCATGCCCGTGAGCTGACGGTAGATGTAACCGCGGACGCTGCCCTCGGCGGCCGAGCCGATCGGATGGGGGGCGCTGGCGACGATCTCGAGCAGGTGCATCGCACGGCCGGCGGAGAACTGCTCGAGGGGGGCAGTCTCCGGCAGGGCGCGTGGGGCGCGGAGCTGGTGCACGCCGGCGAGCGTCACCAGGGCAACGAACGCTGCCGTCACAAGCGCGAGCACGGTGCTCTTGATGGTTGCCTCCACTGCCGGGAACGCGGAGAATCCTCACAGGTCCAGCTTCCAGAGTAGCGTCCCGGAGTCTCATTGCAAGCCAGGAGAATCGCGCTCGTGACATCGGCGGTGGCGGCCGGCGGCGCCCTCGTCACGCAGGCGCTCGTGCGGCGTAGCCTCGCCGCCTACCCGGCTCCGGGAGAGTTCGTCACGGTCGACGGCGTGCGGCTCCACTATGTGCGCCGCGGCACCGGTCGGCCGCTGGTCTTCATCCACGGCGCCAAGGGCTCCGTCTACGATTTCACGCTCTCCCTGTTCGACGCCGCGGCTCAACGCTACGACGCCGTCGCCGTCGACCGGCCCGGCTGTGGATACAGCGAGAGACCGGCGACCGACGGCGGCTCGCCGATCGTGCAGGCGCGCTTCATCCGCGGCGTCGTGCGCGCCCTCGGCCTCAAGCGGCCGGTCCTCGTCGGCCACTCGCTAGGCGGCGCCGCGGCGATGGCGTACGCGGTCGGCTATCCGGACGAGGTCGGCGCCGTCGTCACGATCAGCGGGCACGTGCTGCCGTATTCAGGGCCGCAGCCGCCGATGACGGCCCTCGCGCGCCACCGCCTGCTCGCCGCTGTGGTACTGCGGACGATCGCCGTGCCGTTCGGCTATGCGGTCGGCCCGGCGATCGTCCGCCGGCTGTTCGCGCCCGATCCCGAGAACGTGAAGTACAGGCGCGTCGCGCTCGCCCTTGCCCTCCGTCCGGATCGACTCGCCCACGATGCCGACGATCTGCACGCCGTGAACGAGGGCTTGCGCGCGATCTACCGGTCCTATCCTCGAGTCCGGGTGCCCCTCCTGGTGCTCACCGGCTCGGCGGACCACGTCGTCTCGCCGGAGGAGAGCAACCGGCTGCACCGGCTGGTCCCGGGATCGCGTCTCGTCGTGCTTCCCGGCGTCGGGCATCTGCCGCACTTCGCGCGACCCGACGCCGTGCTCGCGGCGATCGCCGAGATCGCCGCGGTCTGAGCCGCGTCCAGCGGCTCCGCCGCCGACGTTGGCCCGCCCCGAAGGGCGTGCTACACTGGCCCCTGGCCGCGCTAGGCGGGGAGGCAGCGGTGCCCTGTACCCGCAATCCGCTACAGCGGGGCTGAATCCCCGCCCGAGGATCCGCCCTGTGAGGCTGTCGGCCGGTGTGCGGCGTCGATGGCCGGGTCCTGCGCAATGGGACCCTGCGAACCCCGTCAGGTCCGGGAGGAAGCAGCGGTAAGCAGGCAATCCCATGTGCCGCAGGGACGCCTGGCCGGAGCTGGCCCCCGGCAAGGACGCTCGGAGGGTGTGTTTCGACGGCGGGTGCGCGGCCGTTTCATCTTCGCGCGTGACGGGCGGCCGCGGTCGCAGACGACCGCGGCCGCCCGTCGGCCTTCACCGAACCTTCACCGCGACCCTTGCGGCGGGTAGACTAGTGACTCCATGAAGCTCTCGCTCTATCGCAAGTACCGGCCACAGACCTTCGACGATGTCGTCGGCCAGGACCACGTGGCGCGCACCCTCAAGAACGCCGTCAACGCCGGTTCGGTCGCGCACGCCTACATCTTCGCTGGGCCACGCGGCATCGGTAAGACGAGCATGGCGAAGATCCTCGCCAAGGCGCTCAACTGCGAGAAGTACCCGGCGCCCACAACGACGCCCTGCGGCGAGTGCCTCAGCTGCCTTTCCATCGCCGCGTCGACGTCGCTCGACGTGATCGAGATGGACGCCGCCTCCAACCGCGGCATCGACGACATCCGTGAGCTGCGCGACAGGGTCGCCTTCGCTCCCGTCCAGGGGCGCTCCAAGGTCTACATCATCGATGAGGTCCACATGCTCACCAAGGAGGCCTTCAACGCGCTCCTCAAGACACTCGAGGAGCCGCCGCCCCACGTCGTGTTCGTACTCGCCACGACCGAACCGCACAAGATCCCCGAGACGATCGTTTAGCGCTGCCAGCGCTTCGACTTCCACCGGCCGCTCGCGGCGGAGATCGTCGC
>PKYG01000001.1 GCA_003132585.1 Actinomycetota bacterium | reverse complement strand
TCGTGCGACGCCGTGACCTTCGTTGAAGAGGTCATCAAGGACGAGAAGATCGACTGCGGCTACGAGCGCTGCGGTCTGCTCTGCGCCGCCTGGAAGCCCGAGCACTTCGGCCTGCTTGCCGCCAAACAGAAGCTGCTTGCCGAGACGGTTGACTACAAGACGACGCTGGTGGCGCCGATCGACATCGCCGACGAGCTCGGTACCGGCGGCTATTGCGGCGGCCTCATCGAAGACTTCGCCGGTCGCCTCGACCCCTTCATTTACACTCGTGGGCTGGCGCAGGCGGCGCAGAAGGCCGGCGCGACGATCCACGAGAACATCGCTGTCGTCGCGCTCGAGCCAGACGCCGATGGTCACCGTGTCGTCACCACGCATGGGCCGGTCAAGGCGACCGATGTGCTGGTCGCGACGAACGCCTACAGCGGCCCCGTCACGCCTGGGCTCCAGCGTCGCGTCATCCCGATCGAGAGCCAGATCATCGTCACCGAGCAGCTCGACGAGGCGTTGGCGACCGGCCTGATCCTCAAGAAGCGCATCGTTTTCGACACCAAGAAGATGCTCTTCTACTACCGGACGACCGACGACAACCGCATGTTCTTCGGCGGCCGGGCGACGTTTTCGACGGTCAGCCCGCAGAAGAGCGGCAAGATCCTGCGGGACAAGATGGTGAGACTCTATCCGCAGCTCGCCGGGGCGGCGGTGGAGTACACGTGGGACGGCTACGTCGCCTTCACCTTCGACTGGGACCCGCACATGGGCAAGATGGACGGGCTCTACTACTCGATGGGCTACTGTGGCCACGGTATGGCGCTCGGCAGTTACATGGGCGACCGCATCGCCAACGTGATCGCCGGCCGGCGCGAGGAGACGCCCTTCCTCGAGCTCAAGTTCCCGAGCAACCCCGTCTATCGCGGCAAGCCGTGGTTCGTGCCGCTGATGGGTGGCTTCTACAGAGTCTACGACCGGGTGAAGTAGGCGATCGGCGGGGCGGCGGCATCCGCCGCCGCCCCGCCCACCCGGTCCGCCCCCGCTACTCCTGCGGTGAGTTGATCGCGACGACGGGCGCCGGCCGGTGCTCGGCGGCGAGTCGCTCCGCCTCTTCGTGGCTGAGCGACTCGCCCGCACTCGCCAGCCGGCGCCACTCGCGTAGCAGCGTCGGCGCCGTCACTGCCAGAGCGACCAGATAGAGCAGGCCGAAGACGCTCAGCACCAAGCCCTTCATCAGCGCATAGAGCGCCGGCGCGCAGAGCGTGCCGACGAAGGCGGCGAGCTGCGTCACGCCGCCTTCGAGTCCCTGGATGGCGCCGAGCGACCGCGGCGGGCTGACCTGCACGAGGAACGCCTGCTTGGCGGGGAACGCCCAGGCCCATGCGAAGCCCTCGAGGACCAGCACCACCATGATCGCCTTGAGGTCGTGGCTGACACCGTAGTACACGGTCGTCACCCCGGAGATCGCGTAGCCCGAGTACATCAGCGCCCAGCGGCTGTGGCGGTCGGCGACAGTGCCGAAAGCGAACGCGAAGAGCAGTGGCACGCTCGGCAGGATCCACGTCAAACCGATGAACCCCATCGACGCGTGCAGGTCTCGCAGCCAGATGCTCCAGAGCACTTCCCAGGCGCCGACCGAGAGCTGGCCTGTGAGGGCGATGATGAGGAAGGCCCCGACCGGGCGCGTGACGAGGGTCTTGAGCGGCGGGCGCTTGGCTTCGCCGGGCTTCCGCCGCCCGCTCCGCGACACATCGTGCACGGCGACCATGATCATCACCGCCGAGATCGCTGCCAGCAGACTGCCGCAGAGGAAGATTGTGTAGAACGCCCATGTGCCGTGGCCGCCGCCGAGCGCATACAAAGGGATCGCCAGCGCCGGACCGACGATCATGCCGCCGAACTGGGCGGTCGCGAACCAGCCGTAGGCGCGGCTGCGGGCCTCGTCCGTCGTGATGTCGGCGATGAACGCCTGCCCCGCCGGTAACATAGCTGCCGCGCCGACTCCCTGGAGCAGGCGGAAGCAGATGAACCAGGCGGGTTCCGCGGTCGTGACGAAGAGCAGGCTGGCGACCGCGTAGAGCCACATGCCGGCGACGATCACCGGCTTGCGGCCGATGCGGTCGCTCAGCGTGCCCAGCGGCGCCGCGAAGGCGAAGCTGCCGACGAAATAGGCGGAGGCGATCACGCCGATCAGCCACAGCGAGGCATGCGCTTGCTCGCGCAGGAAGACCGGCAGGTAGGGCAGGATCGCGCTGAAACCGGACCAGACGACGAACTGAGCGGCGCAGACGATCGCCAGCTGAAGCTGGCGACGGCCGGCGCCGCCCGATCCGCCCATGCTACCTGATGACGAAGAGGTCGTCATCGGGGATCGCCAGCGGCTCGGCCGTGATCAGCCGCTCAGCTTCGGCCGCCGGCAGGACCTCACCCGACGCCCTTATGCGGCCCCACTCTTCGTGCAGGATCGGTCCGGCGTACAACATGCCGGCGTACAGGAATACGCCGCCGATGCTGATCGCATAGCCCCCGATGCGCTCGTAAAGGGTCGGCGCGAGGAGCGTACCGATCAGCGCCGCGAGTTGCAT
>PKYG01000095.1:111019-138742 GCA_003132585.1 Actinomycetota bacterium | reverse complement strand
AACCCCCGCCGCTGTATTCGATACTGGCAACAGGAGTCCTGCGGCCGGGCGAGCGCGCGGCCCGAAGCCGGGTGGGGCGCGGCGCGGCGGCCGCCGAACCGCGCGCGGCCGAGGCACGGAGCGCGTGGCTGCGGATGAGGGCAAAAAGAAAGGGCCGACCGGGGTAAGCATAGCCTGGCGAGTCATGCTGAGAGGGGTGGTCGGCCCTGTCGTCACAGTATTCGGCCACCCGACCGCACAGCGAAATGGAACCTTCGTCTAGGGCCGCACCCGGCCGGCGGCGCTCACCTCGTCGGGGTCTCGACCGGCAACGTACACGCAGCGCACTGTTCGAGCGCCTCGCCCTTGGTGACGCCGAGCTGGAGCGGGATGCCGTGGAACGGGTGCCGACACCACCAGGACTCGCTCATCACGAAGTCTGGCGCGATCTCGAAGTCGGGGCCGACGCGACGGTGGCCCGTCTTCTCGAGGTGCAGGAACGGACAGGCGCGCGCGGTCATGCGACGGCAGACGACTGGCTCATCATGGTGTCATTATCGACCGAGGTCAGCCGTGGCACCACTTTCGCGCGCGCGTTTGGCCGGCCCCGCCGCGCCCGGCAAGACAACCGGCGTGCTCATCCGCGCGAGCGTCGCCGCGCTATGCGGCGGCGCGGCGCATCAGGCAGTACCCCTGGATGTGAGCCAGATGGGCGCGGACGAGCGTGTGCAAGCCCGCCTCGTCGCCGCCGTCCGCGGCAAGCTCGGCGGCATCGTACGTGACCGTGACCGTGAGCTCGGTGCTCCCGTTCGCCGTCGGCGTGAAGACGAACGTGCCGTCCACGATGACGTCGTCGCTGGGGTTCCAGGTGAGGCCGATGTCTGGGGCCCCGTACCGGCCGACGGCACGGCGGAAGAAGTAGTTCCTCAGGTCGTCCTCGGTCACATGGGGCGGGCAACCGATCTCAATCGATTCTTCCATGGTGGTCATGATCGCTCCTCGTTTCGGTATCGGCGCAGAGCGCTGTCACGCGGTTGTTCCCGAAACGAGTGATGAGAAACGAGTTGACTTGCGCGTCAGTCGACGACGTCGCCGATGCTGCGCGTCGGAGACAAGGTGAGCGTGGCGACAAGGCCGGCGGCAAGGATGACGATACCGGCGACGGTCAGCGAGATATCCAGCCCCGAATGGAAGGCGTTCATGGCTGCGTCGATCACCTTGGCGACGATGGGTCCGAACGCCTTCTCAGCGCTCGAGGCAGCAGCACCGCCGCCGCCTGACGCCCCGCCCGTCTCGACCTGATCGATGATGTACTTCTGGATGCCCACAGGTATGCCGAGCTCGTTCAGACGGTGGGCGAGGCCGACGGTCAGATTGCCGTTGACCATCGAGCCCAGGACGGCGACGCCGACAACGGAGCCCATCTGGCGGCTGGTGGTTGTCGCCGACGCCGCCATGCCCGAGTGCTCGGGCGGGATCACGGCCAGGGCCACCGAGGTGATCGGCACGACGACGATGCCGAATCCCAGCCCTGCCAGCGCCAGCGGGAGGGCGAGCGAAACGAAGTGGACCGTGCCTTGCAGGCCGACCTCGGTGAGCAGCACACCGACGCTGGCGGCGACGCAGCCGACCGCCATCGGCACGCGCGGGCCAACGCGGCCCACCCATCTCCCGGCGTACACCGAAGCGAAGATCATCGTCGCCATCATCGGCAAGAAGAGCTCGGCGATGCGGTAGGCCGAGTAGCCGACGACCTCCTGCAGGTAGAGAACCGTGAAGAAGAAGATCGAAAAGATGCCGAAGTAGGTGGCGAAGGCGACGGCGAGCGCGCCGCTGAACGACGGCTTGCGCATGTATCGGATGTCGAAGATCGGCGCCGGGCTGCGGCGCTCGGCGACGACGAACAGCGCCGCCGCGACGGCGCCGATCACGAACAGCGTGATCATCAGCGGCGCCGCGTACCCCCGGCTCTCGCCGAGGATCACGGCGAAGATGACGCTGCCGATCGCGACGGGGCCGAGCACGAATCCCGCATAGTCGAGCCGCGCGGCCTGCGGGTCGGAGCTCTCGGGCACCGTCACCAGCGCCGCAAAGAAGATCGCCACTCCGGCGGCGAGGTTGAACCAGAACACGTCGCGCCAGCCGCCGATGCCGACGAGAACCCCGCCGAAGACCGGCCCCAGTGCAAGCGCGAGTCCGGAGATCGCCGCCCACACACCGAGCGCCCGCGCCCGGGACTCGCGACGCGGGTACATGTGGCGGATGACTGAGAGCGTGCCGGGCTCGCAGGCCGCCGCCCCGACACCCATGATCGCGCGTGCGGCGATCAGTGTCGCGACGTTCGGAGCCAGGGCGCCGAGAAGAGAGCCGGCGATGAACACGACGACACCGCCGAGCATCAGCCGCTTGCGCCCGAAGCGGTCGCCGAGCGTGCCCATGCCGAGCATCAGGCTCGCGAACACGAGGGCGTAGCCGTTGACCACCCACTGCAGCGCCGACACGCCGGCGTGCAGCGTCGTCTGGATGTCGGCGAGGGCGACGCTGACGATCGTGGTGTCGAGGAAGGTCAGAAACAGTACGCCGCAGACTGTGCCCAGCGCACGGTTCCGCCGGCCTTCGATCGAGGCCGACCGACCTTCAGCCATCAGGCCTCCTCAGGCGGCCCGTCAAGGTGTAGGACTGGCCGACGGCAACCCCGCGCCCGATTGGCCCTCGAGCGCGAGCAGCGCCGAGAAGCTCTTGGCGCTGACCTTCCACACCGCCGCCTCGAGGATCGCCTCGCCCTTCTGATCCGCGAGGGCGACCTGGCCGGCGAGCAGGATCGAATAGGTGACCTTCGCCTTGGTCGGCGAGACGACCGTGACTGCGGTCACCTTGGCCGAGCTGCCCTGGGCGAGCGGCGAGTTGGCCTGCGCCTGGATCACAGTCGCGAACTGCTGACCGTTCTGGAGCAAGCCGACTCTCTGCGCGACCGGGGTCGCGGCGGCGAAGAAGGTCTCCCAGTTCGCCTTGATCTGCGCCGCCGCCGAGGCCGGCGTTGGCGACGTGCTTGGAGTTGGGCTGCTGCTCGGGCTGCTCTTGCTGCCGCATCCGGCGGCGAGGAGCAGCATCGCCAGTAGCAGCGCCACGCTCACCAGCGGCCCCGATCGGGACAATCTCCGAACTCTCATGGCTTGTACCTCCGTTCGGCACTATTCCCGTCACCAGCAAGACCTAACTGCGCTCGCCGTGAGGCTGGGGCCGGCAGAACGCGCCTAGGCAAGCACCTTCGAGAGGAAGACTTTGGTGCGTTCTTCTTTCGGGTTGACCAAGACCTCGTTCGGCGGGCCCTCTTCGACGATGACGCCGCCGTCGATAAGCGCGACGCCGTCGGCGACCTCCTTGGCGAAGCCGATCTCGTGCGTGACGACGACCATCGTCATACCTTCGCGGGCGAGGTTCTTCATCACGTCGAGCACCTCGCCGACGAGCTCCGGGTCGAGCGCCGACGTGGGCTCGTCGAAGAGCATCAGCTTGGGCTTCATCGCCAGCGCCCTGGCGATCGCCACGCGCTGCTGCTGGCCGCCGGAGAGTTGCGCGGGGTAGACGTCGAGTTTCTCACGCAGGCCGACGCGTGTGAGCAGCTCCTCGGCCTCCGCCTCGGCCTGCTTGTGCGCAACGTGCTGCACGTGGATCGGTGACTCCATCACGTTCTCGATCGCGGTCATGTGCGGGAACAGGTTGAAGCGCTGGAAGACCATGCCGACGAGCGAGCGCTGACGGGCGACGTCCCCCGATCTCATCTCGTGCAGGACGTCGCCCCTCTGCCGGTACCCCATGAGATCGCCGCCGACCCAGAGCCGGCCGGCGTCGATCTTCTCGAGGTGGTTGATGCAGCGCAGCAGCGTCGACTTGCCGCCGCCCGATGGCCCCAGCAACACATATGTCTGCTGCGGATAGACCTCGAGGTCGACGCCCTTGAGTACGTCGAGCTTGCCGAACGACTTCCACACCTGCTCGGCCTTGACCATCGGCTGGCCGGTAAGGGGGGCGCTCGCGGCGATCTGGTCGGCGCTGACGATGGGAGTCTCAGACATGGCTCATCCCCGCCCGTCGCAGATCCCTGCGCGCCGCCCGCTTCTCGGCGGCCTCGGCCTCGTCCTGGCCGAATCCCCTGCCGTAGTAGGCCTCGATGTAGTGCTGGCCGATCGTCAGGATCGTCGTCAGGAAGATGTACCAGATCGAGGCGACGATGAGCAGCGGGATGATCTGGAAGGTCATCGCGTAGACCTGCTGCATGCGCCCGAGCAACTCGACGGCGCCGCCCAGCACGTAGACCAGTGAGGTCGTCTTGAGCATGCTGATCGTCTCGTTGCCGAAAGTCGGGACGATGACCCGCATCGCCTGCGGCAGGACAACGCGACGCATGGTGAGCGCCGGCGACATACCGAGCGAGAGGGCGGCCTCGGTCTGACCCGCATCGACGGAGATGATCCCGGCGCGCACCAGCTCGGCCGCGTACGCGGCCTCGTTGAGGCCGAGAGCGAGGATCGCTACCACGATAATGTGGCGGGTCGCATCCGCGGCGAGGGTCGACCAAAAGACAAGGCCGGTGAAGGGCAGCCCCAGATACAACCGGTAGTACAGCGCGCCGATGTAGCCCCAGAAGAGGATCTGTACCAGGACCGGCGTGCCGCGGAAGAACCAGATGTAGACCCAGCTCACCGTTGAGAGCACCTTGTTCGCGGAGAGCCGCATCACCGCCAGCAGCGTGCCGCCGACGGCGCCGACGACCATCGCCGCGAAGGTCATTTCGATGGTGTTGGCCACGCCGATCAGCGTGTAGCGCATGAAGAGGTAGTGCCAGATGACCGACCACTGGACGTTGGGGTTCTTGATGAACGAATAGAGCAGCGCGACGACGAAGTAGATGATGACGATCGCGCTGATCCACCGGCCCCAGTGGCGGACCGGGATGGCCTTGATCGCTTCGGGCCTGGATGCGGCGGCGGCCGGGTCACCCCCGGCCGCCGCCACCTTGTCTGCGTCCATGCTCTCGGGTCCGGCTAGAGCCAAGACGTCACGGCGTCGTGCTGGGACTCGACATCGGCTTGCCACCCTGATTCACCATCGCGGAGCTCACCGCGATCAAGCCATACCTGTCGACGAGCTTCTTGTACGTGCCGTCGGTGATCAGCGCCTGCAAGGCCTTCTGGACCGTGTCGATCAGCGCGGTGTTGGTCGCGACGATGCCGATGCCGTCGATCTGCGGCGCGTATCCGTTGGGTGCCGCAGGGTCCAACAGCACATCGAACGTGTTGCCGCCGCCCGCGGTCTTGGCGATGTTGGCGGCAGTCGAGTGATCGGTCAGGTCGCCGATGGCCGTGCCGCTGCTGACCGCGAGCAATGCGGCCGGCTGGTTGGGCACTGCCTTGATGGTCATCGCCGGCTTGCCACTTGCCGCGAACTGCTTGTTCAGGCTCTGGAGCAGGAGCTGCTGCGTCGTGCCGGACTCACACGCCACAGTCTGCCCGGCAAGGCTGTCGAGGTTGGTGATACCCTTCGGGTTACCCTTCGGGACGAGGATCGAGGTGCCGTCCCAGGCGTAGTCGACGAAGCTGACGCCCTGCCCCTCGCGATCGGGGTTGTCGTACATGCCCGACATGATCATGTCGTTCTTGCCACTCTTGATCGACAGAATGATGCCGTCGAACGGCGTCTCGTTGAACGAGGTCGTGATGCCGATCTTGGCGCCGATGGCCTGGGAGAGGTCGTAGTCAAAGCCGGTCGCCTGCTTGCTGGTTGGGCTGACGTACATTTCCCACGGCGGATACGGGATGTCGCTCGCGACCTTGATCACCCCGGCACTCTTGATGGTGTCGGGCAGTCCCGCGTACAGGCTCGGGTCGGAGGTGACCTGGATGTCGCCGGCGACGGTCGTCGTCTTAGCGCCGGTGCTGGTGGTGGTCGATTTGCTGCCGCAACCGACCGCGAGAATGGCGAGAGCGGCGAGTGCGGCCGTGCACAGGATGCGTGTCGCCCAACGAGTCCGGATGTCTTTCATTGTGACCCCCTTGTCCTCCGGCATGCCGTGAGCGTGCCGAAACTGTCGACCTGACGCTGCCGCTATCTTAGTCACTCACGAACCGTTGTCCAACGTCGGCACGCTCGGCGGTGAAGCGTGCTGGCTCAGCCGAGCGCGCCGACCGCCTTCTCGACTGCTTCGAGGATCTCGCCGGAGCGCACGAGGGCGTTCATCTGGTCGTGGTCGGAGTAAAGCGGCCGGTCCTCGTCGAGATGCGCGACGTGGCGCCGGATCACCGCGCGCGCGACTTGCACGCCCTTGCCGGGCTGGAAGTCGCGGAAGTCGAGCGCCTGGGCGGCGGCCATGAACTCGATCCCGAGTATGGCGTAGGCGTTGTCGAGGATCTGTCTGTTCTTGAGCGCCGTGTTCATGCCCATCGAGACGAAGTCCTCCTGGTCCGCCGCCGCCGCGATCGACATCGTCGCCGCCGGCGCGGCGAGGATGCGCTGCTCGACGATCAGGGTGTCGGCGGCGTACTGGCTGAGCATCATCCCGGAGTAGAAGCCGGGGTCTGGCGTGAGAAAGTCGGGCAGACCCTGGCTCAGCGCCGGGTTCTCCAACCGGTTGAGCCGCCGCTCGGAGAGCACGCAGACCATCGTGATCGCCTGGCCGACGAGCTCCATCGGCAGCGAGACCGGCGTGCCCTGGAAGTTGGCGCCGGTGAGCGTGAGCCGCTCGTCCGGCAGAAAGATCGGGTTGTCGCCGACACCGTTGAGCTCGATCTCCACCTGGGACCGGGCAAAGGCGACGGCGTCGTGCGCGGCGCCGATCACCTGCGGTGACGAGCGCATCGAGTACGCGTCCTGGACCTTGGTCTTGATCTTGCCGGTCGCGAGGTCGCTGCCGGCGATGCAGCGCATGATCGCTTTGGCGCTGCGGATCGAGCCGGCGAAGCCGCGCAGCTCGTGCAGGCGCGCGTCGTACGGTTTGAGGTTGGCAAGCAGCGCCTCCAGCGACATCGCGCAGGCGATCTCGGCCTGGCGCAGCCAGCGGTCGACGTCGTAGACGAGCAGCGCGCTCATCGCCGTGAGCACGTTGGAGCCGTTGATCGTGGCGAGCCCGTCGCGCGCCTCCAGCCCCGGCACGGGGATGCCGGCGCGCTCCATCGCCACCTTGCCGGGCAGGCGCTCGCCTTTGTAGAACGCCTCGCCCTCCCCCATCATCAGGAGCGCGATCTGCGCCATCGGCGCCAGGTCGCCGCTGGCGCCCACCGAGCCCTTGGCGCAGACGACCGGCGTGACCCCACGGTTGAGCAGCACTACCAAAGTCTGCGTGATCTCCGGGCGGTTGCCGGAGTTGCCGTGCGCATGCACGTTGACGCGGCCCGCCATCGCCGCCCGCACCACGTCCTCGGGTGCGGGCTCGCCGATGCCGGCCGCGTGGTTGTACACCAGGTAGCGCTGGAACTGACTGACCTGCTCGTCGGTGAGCAGGACCTCGGAGAACTCGCCGATCCCCGTGTTCGTGCCGTACATGATCTCGCGCGCCGCGAGCTTCTCCTCGAGCATGGCGCGGCAGACGCGGATGCGTTCGAGCGCCCCGGCATCGAGCTCGACCGCCTCCCGGTCGCGGGCGATGCGCACGAGCTTCTCGATCGTCAGAGACCGACCGTCCAGCGTTATCGACACAGCGTCTCCTTCCCGTTCCGGTCAAAGCAACGTCAGCCTACAACGCAGGCTGACTACGGCAACCTCGCCTCCCCGACGCACGCGCGCGACGCCGCGGCCGCGCGAAGGACGTCTACCGGTAGCTTCGCGCAGAGACCCGTTCAGCGACGGGTCTGCGCGGACTTCGCGCCCTGGGTCGCGGCCTGCCGGCCGAGCTCCAGGGCGCGGAGGTTCAGGTCGAGGATCTTCTTCGGAAGCCGGCGGCGCAAGGCGTCCTGCGCGGCCTCCGCGGACGCCAGCGAGGTCAGCTCGAGCAGGGCGCCGACGGCGACGATATTGGCGACCACGACCCGGCCCAGGTCGCGCTCGGCGAGCTGGCTGAAGGGCACCCCCGCCAGGCGCACGCCGGCGAGCGGCGTCGCGGCGACGAGCCGCTCGTCGTAGATGACGAGGCCGCCGGGCCGCGTCGTGGGCGCGTACGCGTCGTAGGCCTGCTGCGAGAGGCAGAGCGTCACGTCCGGGAGCGTGACCTCGGGATAGTCGATCTCTTCGTCGGAGACGATGACTGCCGCTCTGGAGGCGCCGCCACGCGCTTCGGGCCCGTACGACTGGGTCTGCACGACCTCCTTGCCGGTCGCTACGAACACATCGGCGAGCACCGTCGCGGCAAGGATGATGCCCTGCCCGCCGGATCCCGAGAGGCAGATCTCGGTGCGCCGCCCGCTGCCCGGCGCGCGACTCACGAGCGGCCCTGCGCGCGTTGCTGCAAGGCGGCGTAGGCCGCCGTGTACTCGACGCGCTCGGCGTGGTGCAGCACGCCCACCGGGTAGCTGTCGTGATGACGCGGCGCCCCGGGTTCGTACTTGGCGACCGGCACGGAGCGGTCGCGCTGCCGGCGCAGCATCTCGGTCGGGTCGGCGCCGCGGTTCTGCCGACCGTAGTACGTCGGGCAGATCGCCTGCGCCTCGACGAAGGCGAAGCCTTTGTGGACGATGGCGCCGGCGAACAGCTCGACGAGCTGCTTGTAAGCCCAGGATGTGCCGCGGGCGACGAACGTCGCGCCCGCGGCACGCGCGAGCTCGCAGATGTCGAAGGCCTGCTCGATGTTGCCGTAAGGGCTCGTCGTCGAGTTGTCGCCCTCGAAGGTCGTCGGGCTCATCTGGCCGCCGGTCATGCCGTAAATCGAGTTGTTGAAGACGATCGCCGTGAGGTCGATGTTGCGCCGCGCCGCGTGAATCAGGTGGTTGCCGCCGATCGCCGCGCAGTCCCCGTCGCCCATCACGACGATGACGTGCATCGAAGGGTCCGCCGCTTTGGCGCCGGTCGCGACGGCCAGCGCCCGACCGTGCGTGGTGTGCACGGTGGAGTAGTCGAGGTATGAGGTGATCCGCCCGGCGCAGCCGATGCCGGCGACGATGCACGTCCTATGCGGATCGAGCTTCAGCGACAGGATCGCGTCGATCAGCGCCCGCGTGACGATGCCGTTCGAGCAGCCTGGGCACCAGAGGGTCTTCGGACTGCGCAAGTGATCGCGGATCTCGCTTGTCGCGTGGAGCGTCACCTTGGGCAGCCGCACGTCGTCCGGCGCGTGCTCCAGCAGGCCCTCGTCGACGAGAGCGGTCATCACGCCTCCCAGTGGTGGTAGTGGAACTCGTGCTTGATGAGATCCTCGATCTCCTGCGGCTGGATCAACTTGCCGTCGACGCGCCCGTAGTCGACGACTCGGGCCCGCCCGGCGACCGCCGCCTGGACCTCCCACGACATCTGCTTGAGGTTCATCTCGGGCACGATCACGGTGCGCACCTGCTCGGCCATGTGCTCGACCGCGGCGGTCGGGAACGGCCAGATCGTCAACGGGCGGACGAGGCCGACCTTGACTCCCTGGGCGCGCGCCCACTTCATCGCCGCCTTGGCCGAACGGGCGACGGAGCCGTAGGCGAAGATCGCCACCTCGGCGTCCTCCATCTCGAGCTCCTCGACGCGCACGATCTCGCCGCGGTGGTGGTAGATCTTCTCGCGCATGTAGTGGCCGAGACCCTCGGCGACGTTCGGATCGCCCGTGGCGGGGGCGCCGCTGTGCAGGTTGTACACCAGACCGGTGACNNTCGAGCACTTCGACCTCGTCGGGGGTCGGCAGCTCGACCGCCTCACGCATGTGACCGACACAGGCGTCGGAGAGCACGATCACCGGGCTGCGGAAGCGCTCGGCCAGGTTGAAGGCCTCGACGGTGAGCGTGAAGCACTCGCGCACCGAGCTCGGCACGAGCGCGATGATCGAGTGCTCGCCGTGCGTGCCCCAGCGCGCCTGCATGACGTCTCCCTGCGACGGCTCTGTCGGCAGACCGGTCGACGGCCCGCCACGCATGACGTCGATGATCACGCACGGCACCTGCGCCATGGCAGCGTAGCCGATGTTCTCCTGCATCAGCGAGAAGCCGGGTCCGGAGGTCGCTGTCAACGCCTTGATGCCGGCCAGCGAGGCGCCGATCACGGCGGCGATCGAGGCGATCTCGTCTTCCATCTGCATGAAGTGGCCGCCGACCTGCGGCAGACGCACGGCGAGCGCTTCGGCGATCTCGGTCGAGGGCGTGATCGGGTAGCCGGCGAAGAANNTTTGCCTCTGCCGCGCGCGGCGCATCCGCATACGTGATCTCGATGGCGAAGTCCGGACAGTGCCATTCGCAGGCGAAGCAGACTGTGCAGTCGGCGGGTCGAGCGACAATGGGGTAGCCGCGCTCGTCCGTGTCGAAGACGTCGCGCGGACAGAGGGCGCGACAGATGCCGCAGGCCTTGCAGAGGGTGAGGTCGACGGTGATCGCCGTGGCCGTCCGCCTGGCCGGGCTCACGAAGACCCCTGCCCGGCGGCAAGCCCACGGCGAACAACCCACAGGGAGTAGGTCATCCCCGCGGGTCGCCTCTGCTCATCGAACGCGGCACACCTGGTCATTCCTCACTAATGGTACGCCGCGAGCGAGGGCCGTCAACCGCGACTGCCTCAGTATGGTAGGGCATGAAGTAAGCGCGACCGGGTAGGATTGTGTCGTTGTGAACAGATACAACCATCCTCCACTGGCGTGGCTGTTCATCTTCTGGTTCGGTGTTGCGCTCGCCGCTCTGGTCGTGCTCATCCAGCTCGATATTCTGACTCTCGCCTACGAGAAGATCGGGGTGACGAGGGGCTGGCTGTTCGCCGTGCTCATCGGTTCGTTCGTCGGCAGCTTCATCAACATCCCGCTGACCCACGTCGCCAGCAGGGCCAACGATTCGCAGAGCCGGATCGTGACCGCCCATGGCATGCGCTATCTCGTGCCCGCAACCCCGCGGCTGCTCGAGACGACGCTCGCCGTCAACGTCGGCGGCGCCGTCATACCGACGGTCCTCGCCGCTTATCTGATCGTCCACGACCACCTTGGCTGGCGGGCGCTCATCGCCGTCGTCGCCGTCACCCTGTTCGTCCATTGGGCGGCGCGACCGGTACGCGGCGTCGGCATCGTCGTTCCCGGGTTGCTGCCGCCGCTGGTCGCTGCCGGGTGTGCGCTCCTGCTGTCGTCCGGCAACGCAGCGGCGCTCGCCTACGTCGCCGGCGTCCTCGGGTGCCTGCTTGGCGCCGACATCCTCAACCTCGACAAGATCCGCGAGCTGGACGCACCGATAGCCTCGATCGGGGGGGCCGGCACGTTCGACGGCATCTTCCTCACAGGCATCGTCGCCGTACTCATCGCCGGCCTCTGATCTGGGCCGGCACACAGTGAACGAGAGCACCGATGACTGACATCCTCGTCCGGGCGGCGGCGATCGCCGACGCGGAGGCGATCGCGGCGATCTACAACGACGCCGTGCTGAACTCGACGGCGACTTTCGACGTGGAACCGGAGACGGTCGCCGCGCGGCGGCAGTGGCTGGCCAGCGAGACGACCCGCCTGGCGCTCGTTGCCGAGCGCGACGGACGCGTCGTCGGGTGGGCCTCGCTCGCAAGCTGGTCGGCGCGCGGCGCCTACGATCGCACCACGGAAGCGTCGGTCTATGTGGCGCCGGTGGCGCACCACTCGGGCGTCGGCTTGGCTCTGGCCAAGGCGACAGTCGACCGTGCGTCCGGCCTCGGCCTCCACGTCCTCATCGCCCGGGTGTGCGCCGAGAACATCGCCGGTTTGGCGCTCGCCGACCGGATGGGCTACGAGCGGGTCGGCGTGCAGCGCGAGGTCGGCTTCAAATTCGGCCG
This sequence comes from Actinomycetota bacterium, assembly GCA_003132585.1. Classification (GTDB taxonomy): domain Bacteria; phylum Actinomycetota; class Thermoleophilia; order UBA2241; family UBA2241; genus PALSA-647. Next base: position 126,873 of record PKYG01000095.1, on the reverse strand, counting down.
CTGGCTCGACGTCGTCGTCTGCCAGCGGCTCGTCTGACCCCACCGCGCAACAGAAGCGGCCGTCTTCTCAGAATCGTCTGCGCGACCGATCGCACCGTGCGCCGCTGCCGACAGCATCGACAGTGCGACCGCTGGCGCGAACAGCACAGTCGACCAAGTTCAGGAGGCCGGCGGACCATCCTTCGCGCCGGCCCTCTCGTTGGTCATCGCATGGATCGCCGTCGTGAGCTTGAGGATCTGCGTCGAGAGCGCGATCAGCTGCTCGTTCTGGGCCTCCTCGGCCTGGACGATCTGCCACTGGGCGTCGGCCAGCACCTGGCGTTTGCCGTCGGCGCGGTTCTGGCTGATCATCACGAAGGTCGAGAGGAAGATCGCCTCGAGCGAGACGATCATCGTCAGCAGCCCGAACGGGAACTTCTCGACGCGGAAGCTGATCCACAACACGAACCAGAGGATGTGCACGTAGACGAAGACCATCGAGCCGGCGAAGTCGGTGATCCTGTCGGCGACACGGTTCTGCACACTCGCGTGGCGCTTCTCCTGGTGACGCTGCAGCGCGGGGTGTCTCGCTTCTGCAGCGACGGCTGGGGCGTTCATGGGCAAACCTCTCTCTCTCCGATCACTGGTTTTGACATGGCCGATTCTAGGCACGCGGAGTGGTCAAGTCCAAGCTCATGCTGTGAGCCCGTGCCTGCGCGGGCTTCAACGGGTATATCTCGTGCGAACATGCGAACAGCGACGCGGAGGCAGTTGCGATGGCCGCTCCGACGGTCACCATCTACTCACTAACCACCTGCGGGTGGAGCGCCAAGGCCAAGGCGTTCTTCCGGGAGCGCGGCATAGACGCTTACGTCATCGAATACGACATGGTCGGCGCCGATCTGCAGCGCAAGATCGCCGCCGAGATGCGCGAGCACGGCGCCGATGGGTTCCCTTTCGTCTACATCGGCGCGCACGCGGTGCCCGGCTACAGTCCGGAACGGTACGCGGAGTTGCTCAAGGGNNGCATCGCAACGGTTTGCGCTTCCGCCCCCAGGGCCACAACAGATAATCGATAGGCAACAGAAAGGTTCGATCATGAGCCGCTACTACGTTGACTGCCGCGAGATGCCCAGCGAGAACAACTGCGATCTCACGATCTTCGGCAGCGAGACTCACCTTGTCGAAGCCGCCGCGATCCACGCGGTCACCGTGCACAAGCACGAGGACACGCCCGAACTGCGCGAGCAGATCCGCTCCTCGATGAAGCCAGAGGTCTTGGCTCGGGCAAGCTAACCGGGAGCGACGACAGACGTTTGCGACGGCCGCCGCAAGGCGGCCGTCGCCATGTTCGGCCTCAGGCTCGCGATCCCCGGCTCCGCGCGCCGGCGCTCCGAAGCAACGCGCCGTCGCGCGCAGCCTGTGAGACAATGATCGTCCGACAGAAGCGGTTGATCGACCGCTGCGATCCTGTGATGAGGAAGTGAGCATGACCCATGGTGATTGGCCACCCAGCCGCTGCCGGCTTGGGTTCCTCACCGACGAGGACAAGGACGCCATCTACGCAGCCGCGCTGGAGATCGCCGAGCACGTAGGCATGCGCGTCCACCACGGTGAAGTGGTGCAGACGCTGCGCGCGGCCGGCTGCGAGGTCGTCGGCGATGACCTCGTCCGCATGCCGCGACACCTGATCGAGCAGGCACGGTCGACCGCGCCGGCGACGATCGTCATGTACGACCGTGAAGGCCGCGCCGTGATGGAGTTGGGGGGCTACCGCAGCTACTTCGGCACCGGCTCCGATCTGATGAACCTCTACGACCTCGACACGCGCGAGCGGCGCAAAAGCGCGCTCGCCGACGTCGCCGGCGCGGCGCGGTTGTGCGATGCGCTCGACAACATCGACTTCGTCATGTCGAGCGCCTACGCCCACGAGATCGACCCTCACCGTGCCTACGTCGAAGAGTTCCGCGCGATGGTCGCCAACACGACCAAGCCGATCGTAGTGACGGCCGAGGGCCTCGCCGACCTGAGTGTGATGTTCGAGATCGGCTGCGCGCTGCGCGGCGGCGCCGATGGGCTGGCCGACAAACCGTACTTCGTCATGTACGGCCAGCCGAGCAGTCCGCTGGAGCACCCCGCCGACAGCATGGACAAGCTGCTCTTCTGTGCCGACACCGGCATTCCCGCGATCTATTCGCCGGCGCCGCTGGCCGGAGCGACGGCGCCGATCACCGTCGCCGGACACATCGCCCAGGGCGTCGCCGAGTCGCTTTTCGGTCTCGTCATCCACCAGCTCCGCAAGCCCGGCGCACCCTTCCTCTTCGGCATCGGTCCGGCGGTGCTCGACATGGCCACCGCGCAGTCGTCCTACAACGCCCCCGAGTACCTCATGACCTACCTCGGCGCGATCGAGATGGCGCGCTGGCTCGACCTGCCGAACTGGGGGTACGGCGGCACCAGCGACGCCCAACTCGTCGACGCCCAAGCCGGCATGGAGGCGGCCGAGTTGACGCTCCTCTCCATGCTCGCCGGCTCGAACCTCAACCACGACGTCGGCTATCTCGACTTCGGTCTCACCGGCGCGTACGAGCTCATCGTCATCGTCGACGAATTCATCGCCATGAACCGTCGCCTCCTCGCCGGCCTGCATGTCGACCGTGACAGCCTCGGTCTCGACACGATCGCCGAGGTCGGTCCGGGCGGCGACTTCCTCGGCACGCGCCACACTGCAAAACACATGCGCAACGTGCAGTGGCGGCCGACGATTCTCAATCGCAAGGGCTTCGAACGCTGGCGCGAAGACGGCGGTTTCGACCTGCGCGAGAAGGCCCGGCGCAAAGCGCTCGACCTTCTCGCGCACCATCAGCCGCCGCCGCTACCGACCGCCGCGGCGGTGGCGATCGACGCCCTGGTCGACGGGTTCGCGGCACCCGAACAGTAGTGACGTCACTCCCGGCAGCATGAACGAGCCTGGCCTCGATCCGCAGATCCGCGCCGCTCTCACCGGACCGTTCGCGGCGCCGGCTTTCGTGCTGCCCTGGATCGACCGCTTTCTCGAGCTCGACGAGCTGACCCTGGTCGGCGCGCTCGCTCAAGGCCCGCTGTCGCTGCCGGCGGCGGCGGCGCGCCTGCCCTTCGGCGTGTCGCCCGCCTTCTTCGACCGCGCCTACCGGCGCGGCGTGATCGATCGCCCGACGCCCGACACGCTGGTGCTCACCGACTTCTACACGCGCCTCAACATCTGGGTCCTCTTCGAAGGCTGGAAGGACGTGCCGCCGGATGTCCGCGAGCAGCTCGCGGAGTGGGAGCTGGACCAGTACATCGAGGACAAGCGTGCGCAGGTGGAGTCGCTGCTTGCCGGCGAACCGCTCGACCCGACCCTCGAGAACCCCGAGTACCTGTTGTTGCACGAGGCCGAGGCGCTGGTCGAGCGCGCGCCGAACGTGTTCCTCTTGCCCTGTGATTGCCGTGCCGCGTTCGGCCGCTGCAGCAAACCGTCGCTCGTCTGCATCTGGTTCGAGAATCCGCGCGGGCTGGGGTGGGAGATCTCGCGCGAGCGCGCCATCGAGGTGCTGCGCGACGCCGACCGCCGCGGCCTGATGCACACGGGCGGGGTGATGGCCGACGAACACGGCACGCCCCTGCTGTCGCGGGCGATCTGCAACTGCTGCGCCGACTGCTGCTTCCCGCACCTTACGGCGGAGCGGCTCGGCGCCGTCAAGGTGTGGCCGCGCAGCCGCTACGTCGCCGAGCGCGACGCGGCGACCTGCCGGCTGTGCGGCCGCTGCACCATGCGCTGCCCGTTCGGCGCGTTCACGGCGGAGCGCACAGCGAGACCGGCCGAGGGTGGCGGCAAGCAGGCCTCACCCCGACGCGTGACCGCCATCGACTTCGACGCGGCGCTCTGCCGCGGCTGCGGCCTGTGTGCGACGGGTTGCCCGGAGGGTGCGATCACCATGCAGCCCCTGGACAGCGCCGAGGCGCCGTCCGGCTGAGCCTACTCTGGATCGCCGGCGGCCGCTGCGACCTGCAAGTCGCACAGCTCATCGGCGGGGATGTGGCAGCGATAGGCGTGCCCCTCGCCGACATCTTGCCACGGCGGTTCCTGCTCGATGCAGACGGCACCCAGCATGCGATGGCAGCGCGTGTGAAAGCGGCAACCGGAAGGCGGCGCGCTCAGGCTCGGGACCGCGCCGCGCAGGGGGATACGCCGGCGCGGGTGCGCGAAGTCGATCGTCGGGATCGCCGACATCAGCGCCTCGGTATACGGGTGCTGCGGCGGCGTGAACACCGCTTCAGCGCCGCCGATCTCCATCAGCTCGGCCAAGTACATGACGGCGATGCGGTCGGAGAGGTAGCGCACGACCGCGAGGTCATGTGAGATGAAGATGTAGGAGATGCCGCCGCTCGCCTGCAGCTCTGCGAGCAGATTGAGGATGCTCGCCTGCACGGAGACGTCGAGCGCCGACGCCGGCTCGTCGCAGATGACGAGCGTCGGGCTCCCCGCGAAAGCGCGCGCGATCGCGATGCGCTGCTTTTGGCCCCCCGAGAGCTCGCCCGGTTTGGCCTCCAGGTGCTGGGGCTCGACCCGCACCCGGCGAGCGAGGTCTTCGACACGCGCGCGCCGCGCCGCGCCGCGCAGACCGCCGAGGCGGTTCACGGCGCGGCCGAGGATCGCCCCCGCCGACCAGGCTGGATTCAGCGTCGAGTCCGGGTTCTGAAAGACCATCTGGATCGCGCGAAGCCTCTCTGAGCCGCGTTGTGCCACAGAGCGTGGCAGCTCTTGGCCCGCAAACCGGATGCTGCCGTCGTCGGGCTTCAGCAGGCCGGTCACGCAGCCGGCGAGCGTCGTCTTGCCGCTGCCCGATTCGCCGACGAGACCGAGTATCTCTCCCGGCGCCACGGCAAGGCTGACGTCGTTGACGGCAACGATCCGCCGCCGGCCGTCGCGGAAGATCTTGCCGAGATTGCTGATCTCGAGAGCGCCGCCGGCCGACGTCGCGGCGGCGCCCGGAGCCCGCTCCGCCGCCGCCGCGCGCATGCCGGACACCTGGTCGGAGTGGTAGCAGCGCGCTCGCCGGGCGCGCTCTGCGTCGCTCCAGTGGTCAAGCTCGGGCTCGCTCTCGCGACAGTCGTCCGTCGCGAGCTCGCAGCGGGGACTGAACACGCAGCCCTCGAGCCCGCTGCCGAGACGCGGCAAGAAGCCGGGAATGGGCACGAGGCCGGCCTGGTCCTTGCGCATGCCGAAGCGCGGCACGCAGCGCAGGAGGCCCATCGTGTAGGGATGGCGCGGGTCGGTGAGCAGGTCGCGGGCCGGGCCGTCTTCGACGATCCGCCCCGCGTACATCACGCCGACCCGCTTGCACATGCGTGCGACCAGCCCGAGGTTGTGGCTGATGAGCAGGATCGACGCATCGATGCGCTCGCGCAGCTCGGCGATCAGGTCGAGCACTTCGGCCTCGACCGTCGCGTCGAGTCCCGTGGTCGGTTCATCGAGCACGAGCAGGCGCGGGTCGCCGGCCAGGGCCATCGCGATCACCACCCGCTGCTGCTGTCCGCCGGAGAGCTGGAACGGGTAGCGCCGCAAAGTCGCCGCCGGATCGGGCATCGCCACCCGCTCCAGAGCGGCCCGCGCGCGCTCGAGCGCGTCCGCCTTCGACAATCCGCCGTGGAACCGGTAGACCTCGGCGATCTGGGCGCCGACGCGCAGCGCCGGGTTGAGCGCCGTCGCCGGGTCCTGATACACCATCGCCATCTTGGTCCCGCGGATCTCGCGCAGCCGCTCCCGCGAGACCGCGAGCATGTCCTCGCCATCGAGCGCGATCGATCCGCCGTCGATGCGGCCGTTCGCCGGCAGATAGCGCATCAGCGCCATCGCCAGCGTCGTCTTGCCGCAGCCCGACTCGCCGACAAGACCATAGGTCTCGCCGGCGCCGATCTCGAGCGAGACGCCCCTGACGACTGGCAGGTCAAGGTCGCGGCGGACGAATGTGACGCGCAGATCGTCAATCGAGAGGACCGGCGCGTCCGATCCAATGGTGAGGCGGCTCTCGCGCGCGTCGCTCACCGTCGTCACTCCGACAGCACCTTGCGCACACCGTCGGCCAGCAGGTTGGCGCCGACCACGAGCGAGGCCAGCGCCAGGGCCGGGAACAGCACCGTCCACCAGGCGACCTGGATGACGGTGCGGTCGAGCGAGATGGTGAGACCCCAGTCGGGTGACGGCGCCTGGACGCCGAAGCCGAGGAACGACAGCGTGGCCGCGGTGAACACGGCGTAGCCCAGGCGCACGGTTCCCTCGACGATGATCGGCGCAAGGATGTTGGGCAGGATCTCCGCCACCATGATGAAGGGCGCTCGCTCGCCGCGCAGCCGGGCCGCCTGGACGTATTCCTTCTCGCGCTCCGACACGACGGCGGCGCGGATGGTGCGCGCCACCGGCGGCGTGAACAGGATGCCGATCACCAGGATCACCACCGCCGCCTGCGCACCCGGCGACCCTTGCGTGTGCGAGCTGAAAGCCGAAACCACGACGATCGCGGCGACGATGACCGGCAGGCTCAACAGCACGTCGACGAAGCGCATGATGATCTCGTCGGTGTAGCCCTTGTAGTAGCCCGAGATGAGGCCGATGGTGCCGCCGAAGAACAGGCAGAAGACCGCCGCCAGCGGCGCCACGACGAGCACGCTGCGCGCGCCGGCCAGGGTGCGCGCGAGCACGTCGCGACCGTTCTCGTCCGTGCCGAACCAGTGCAACCGGCTCAGGGCCTTGAGCGTGTGGTACGGGTCGATGTCGAGCGGCCCGAACCTGGTCACGTGGGTCGAGAAGAGCGCCATGAAGATCCAGAACAGGACGATCCCTGCCCCGACAAGGAAGGTCGGGCTGCGCAGCAGGCGGCGCACCACGTAACGGCGGCGGAGCACGCGCTCGGAGGGTGGCGCCGCCTGCGCGGCGAGCTCGTCGAAAGTCACGTCACTTCACCGTCCAAACCGCACGCGGGGGTTGAGCAGGGCGACGATCACGTCGGCGGCGAGGTTGGAGAGCATGTAGATGGCGGCGACGACCAGCACCGTCGCCTCGAGCACCGGCACGTCCTTGAGTGTGGCCGAATCGGCCATGAGCTTACCGATGCCGGGGTAGTTGAACAGCGTCTCCACGACGACCAATCCGCCAACCAGCCAGCCGATCTGGGTGCCGATCACGGCTACCGTCGGGGCCAGGGCGTTGCGCAACGCATGAGTGACAACGATCCGCCGCCGGGGCAGACCCTTTAGCGTCGCCGTGCGCACGTACGCCGTGTCCAGCGCCTCGATCATGCCCGCCCGGGCCATGCGCGCGATGTAGCCGAGCTCGACGAACATGAGCGGGATCGCCGGCAGGATCAGGTGGTAGATGCGCGTGAAGGGTCCGGACCCCGCCGGCGCCACAGCACTGACCGGAAAGATCTTGATGGTGACGGCGAAAAGGACGATGAGCACCACACCGCTGACGAACTCGGGGATCACGGTCAACGAGAGGCTGGTCACCGTGATGATGCGGTCGGCGATCCCGTCTCGTCGGAGGGCCGCGACCACCCCCAGCAGGATCGACAGGGGAATGATGATCACCAGGGCCAGGGCGGCGAGCTGAGCCGAGCTCCAGAGCCGTTGCATGGTGAGCGAGAAGACCGGCACACCGAGGTTCCACGAGTCGCCCCAGTGGAGGGTGAGGAAGCTGCCCAGCCAGCGAACATAGCGCTGGGCAAGAGGACGGTCGAAGCCGAGCTGGTGGTCGACCTGGGCGACCTGCTCGGCCGAGGCGTATGGGCCGAGCTTGACGCGGCCCGGGTCGCCGGGCACGACCTCGACCAGCAGGAAGATGACGATCGACACGAGCAGCAGTGTCGGCACGATGAAGAGCAGGCGGCGGACGATGAGGCGCAGCATCAGCGCCTCACCGTCCGCCGCCTGCTGTGTCCAACTGCCGGCCGGCTAGCACACACGAGCTGTCGCGCGATCGTCTATGCCAGGAACGCCGTGGTCAGGTCGAGGAACTCTGCCGGGTCGGAGGTGACGCCCTGCACGTTCTGCCGCATCGCCCGGTTGACGCTGATCGTGTAGGGGATGATGACCGGCGTCGCGTCCATCAGGATCGTCGCCCCTGTCTTGGCGTACTCGCGCCGCTTGGTCTCGTCTACGGTCGTCAGGTAACCCTTCACTGCCGCGTCGAAAGCGGGATCGCTGAACTTCGACGAGTTCCAGATGCCGTTGGTGACGAAGGCCGCGAAGTACTGGTCGGGCACGCCGCGGAAGGTCCAGTCGGTGATGCCCATGGGAGCCTGGAGCCACGGCTGGTTCTTGCCTGACCCGTACCAGTAAGTCAACGTCACCTGGTTGAGCTTGAGGTTGATACCCGCCTGCTTGGCCATGGCCTGCAACAGGGTGGCGTACTGCGCGATCTCCTCGTACTCCTCGACAAAGAGGGTCGCGTTGACGCCGTTGGGCATGCCGGCGGCGGTCAGGAGCTGCTTCGCCTGCGTGATGTCCTGGGCCCGCTGGGGCAGGTCCTGCGCCGAGAGCGGGTACTGCTTGAAGAACACGTTGTCGTCGGCGAGCTCCGCCTTGCCGTTGAACAGAGCCTGGATGAGCGCCGGCCGGTCGATCGAGTAGGCGAGGGCCTGGCGCACGCGTTTGTCGGTGAACGGCGCCGTATCGACACGCATGGCCAACTCGCGGTGCATGGTCGACGGTGCGGTCATGACCTTGACGTTGGGGTCCGTGAAGAGGGCCTGGGAGCCCTGGACCGGCGTGTACAGCATCATGTCGACGCTGCCCGCCTGAAGGGCGAGGCCCTGCGCCTGCGTCTGCTCGTTGAAGGTGACCTGGATGCCATCGAGGTACGGCATCCCGGACTGCCAGTACTTGGGGTTCTTCTTGAAGGTAGCGCTCTGTTTGGGCGTGTAGGCCGTCATCATGAACGGACCGGTGCCCACCGGATTCTTCTGCCACGTGCCCAGCTTGTAGGTCGACGGCAGGATGAGACAATCGTAGTTGGTCGAGGCGACCAGGTACGGGAAGTCGGCGTTCGGTTGGTCGAGGTGGAACGCCACCGTGGCGTCGTCGACCTTGACCACGCCGCCGGGCGACAGGATGCCCTGGAAGCTCGCGATCGCGGCCGACACCGTCTTGGGATCGAGCAGGATGTTCATCGTCGCGACGACGTCGTCGGCGCCGAACGGCTTGCCGTCCTGGAAGGCGACGCCCTTGCGCAGGTTGAAGGTCCAGACCTGCGCGGCGGCGTCGGGCGACCACTTCTCGGCGAGGACCGGACGCAGCGTGAGGTCGTTGTTGACCCAGGCGAGGTACTCGGCGACCTGCTGGGCGATGGCGATGGAGCCGGTGTCGTACATCGTGGTCGGCTCGATCGCGACCGTCGGCGAGACCATGGTCGCGCGCAGCGTGCCGCCCATCTTGGGTTGTGTGGTGCCGGGCGCTGTGGTGCCGGCCGACTTGCTCCCGCAGGCCGCGAGCAGCCTCGCGACAGCGGTGGTCGACAGGCCGATGACGCTGGCGCGCACGAGAAGCTGGCGGCGGGTCATGTGCCCGTTGAGTACCTCGTGGCGCAGGTGGTCGGCGTACTCTTGCTGGAACGGCGTGTCCTCGGTCATCTCAACCCCCGGTAAGTGATTGGGGCCTGTGCCCCGCCCAACGACGCGCGACGCGCATCGCCGGAGCCGCCCTCATTGTAATTGCGCACGCGAGGCTGACAAGGTGCAGACCGTTTTCCGCGCGGGGCGGGGCCGCCATGCGGGCCCCGCCCCGCGCATGTTTGGCCCGTGGAACAACGATGAATGGAGACAGAGAGGACGAACGATGAGAGCACTGTGGAACGGCGCCGTGCTGGCGGAGAGCGGCGAGACGCTCGTAGTCGAGGGCAACCACTACTTCCCGCCGGACGCGGTCCGCCGCGAGTACCTGCGCGACAGCGACGAACACACGGTGTGCGGCTGGAAGGGCCGGGCGAGCTATTACGACGTCGTCGTCGACGGCCGGGCGAACGCAGCGGCCGCCTGGTATTACCCCACACCCAAGGAAGCGGCCGCGCAGATCGCCGGCTATGTCGCCTTCTGGCACGGAGTGAAGGTCGAGCCCTAGGCCCGTCACCCCCAGACGCGTCGTGCCGTCTCGGCGACGACGCGCAACTTGGCCTTCTCCTCCTCGATCGTGAGCTCGTTGCCGACGATCGAGGTGGCGAAGCCGCACTGGGGTGAGAGAGCGAGACGACGGAGGGGCTGGAAGCGCGCCGCGGCGCGGATGCGCGCTTCCAGCCCCTCCGTCGTCTCCACGCGGCCGGTCTTGGTCGTGACCAGGCCGAGGACGACCGTCTTCCCTTCGGGCACGTCGCGCAGCGGCTCGAAGCCGCCCGAACGTGCGTCGTCGTACTCGAGCAGCAGCCGCTGCGCGCGGATCCGCGGGAACAGCCGCGCGGCCAGCCAGTCGTAGCCGCCGGCGACCAGCCAGCGGCTCATCTGGTTGCCCCGGCACAAGTGAAAACCGAAGGTCACCGCGGGGTGGTCGCCAATCACCAGGTTGTCGAGCTCGACGCCCATCTCGAGCCAGCGCTCGGCCGGCCAGCCGCGGCTCGCGTAGAAGTCCCGGTAGGCCGGGTCGACGAGCAACGGATAGTGCGGCGCGTCGAGCTGGATGTACCGGCAACCGAGCCGCACGAGCTCGTCGACCTCATCGCGGAGGATCTCGGCGACCTCGCCAAGGAAGTCCTCGAGACGGGCGTAGGCGTCGCGCGAGAGTTCCGGATCCCAGAAATTGGCGAACAGGCTGGGGCTCGGCAACGTCACCTTGAGGATGCGGTCGGTGCGCTCGCGGGCGTAAACGAACTCGTCCGCCGACAGGAAGCGGCGGCGGCGGAGCTTCTCCCGGACGCCGATCGGCGGCCGCTCGACGCGGCGGCCGCCGAACTCCTCGCTCTGCCAGTCGCCCCAGAGGAACGCGTTCAGGTCCCACTCACCGAAGCCGTCGACGGCTTCGGTGAGTTGACTCTGAAAGGAGAGGCGACGCATCTCGCCGTCGGTGACGACGTCGAGGCCGGCGTCTTCCTGCAGCCGCAGCGCCCAGTCGACCGCCGCATCCTCGATCGCTGCGAACTCACTCTCCGTGAGCTCTCCGCGCGCGCGGTGCTCCCGAGCCTCCAACAGCTGCGGCGGTCGCAGCAGACTGCCGACCACGTCGGCGCGGGCCGGCAGCGGTGTCGTGCTCATGCGGCCCCGTCAGCTCGGTGCGCCGAGCAGCTGCCGCAGAGCCTCCTTGGGCTCGTCGGCGATCGGTGCGCCGTGGTCGAGACAGAGGATCGTGAACGGCAGCGTGAGCAGCTTCTCGACGCTGCGGCGCGTCTCGTCCGGGTCCTCGTGGTACTCCGGCGGCACGAATCGCAAGCGCCTGCCGCCGTCGTTGGAGATCAGATCGGAGCAGAAAAGCACGCCCGGCTCGCGCTCGAGCAGGAACGAGTAGTGCGGCCATTCCGGCCCGGGCGTGCGCACCGCGATCAGCCCGCCGGGCAGTGCATCGCCATCGGCGTACCGCCGGTCGGGCTGCTCGTCGGCGGCGGCCGCGTCCTCCGGCAGCCAGACCTCGACGCCAAACTGGGCGCGATAACGCCAGGCCGCACGCTGGTGACAGCGCGCGGTCAGCACGATCGCCGACGGCCGTGGCAGCGCCGCCAATGCGTCGTCTGCAAGTCGCACCGGATCGATGAGCACGCTGCCCCCATCGGCACTCACCGCATGCGAGCTCGAGATCGCGCCTCCGATGGCGCTGTTGTGGATCCGCCAGTGGCAGATGCCCTCGGTGACCTCTTCGACCCCCGGCGCTGTTTCCTTAGGCTCACTCATCGCTGCTCCTCCATCCGCGGTTCAGATGTCGATGTGCCTCATGTCGGCGTACCGGTCGCCGGCGGTCGCGCCCCGTGGAGCGGCCTCGTCGATACGCCTCAGGTCGTCCTCACTGAGGTCGATCCCGGCGGCGGCGACGTTCTCCTCCAGATACGAGCGCCGCTTGGTGCCCGGGATCGGCACGATGTCCTGACCCTGATGCAGGACCCAGGCAAGGGCAAGCTGGGCAGGCTTGACGCCCTTCTCCCCGGCGATCCGTTCGAGCCGCTCGACCATCTGCCGGTTGCGGCGGAAGTTGTCGCCCTGAAAGCGTGGGTGAGTGCGACGGAAGTCCGTCTCATCGGCGGCCAGCGCCTCGGGAGTGCCAAAGGTCCCGGTGAGGAAGCCGCGGCCGAGCGGGCTGTAGGCCACGAAGCCGATGCCCAGCTCGCGCACGGCCGGAAGTATGCGCTCCTCGGGGTCGCGCGCCCAGACGGAGTACTCGGTCTGCAGCACGGAGATGGGGTGCACGGCATGGGCGCGGCGGATGGTCTCCGGCGAGGCCTCCGAGAGCCCCAGGTAGCGCACCTTGCCTTCCGCGACGAGCTCGGCCATGGCGCCCACGGTCTCTTCGATCGGCACCGTCTTGTCGACACGGTGCTGGTAGTAGAGGTCGACGTGCTGCACGCCGAGACGCTCAAGCGAGGCCTCGCAGGCCGCGTGCACGTACTCGGGCCGGCCGTTGACACCCATCCAGCTGCCGTCCTCGCGGCGCACGTTACCGAACTTGGTGGCGAGCACCACCGCGTCACGGCGCCCGGCGATGGCGCGACCGACGAGACGTTCGTTGGTGAAGGGACCGTAGATGTCGGACGTGTCGAGCAAGGTCACGCCGAGCTCGAGCGCCCGGTGAATCGTCGCCATCGCCTCGGTCTCGTCGGTGGCGCCGTAGAACTCCGACATACCCATACAGCCCAGCCCCTCGGCCGAGACCTCGAGACCCTGGCTGCCCAGCTTGCGTGTGTGCACGTGTCCTCCTCTTGATCACACTCGACTGATTACCCGCGCTGGCTCACTCTCTATCGATCACCAGCGCTCGTATTTGACGAGCTCCTCCAGGCAGCGGCGCGTCTTGGGACGCGCCTTCTGCGCCGGATACCCGAGCGGCGTGAACGCGATCGGCTCCACCTCGTCCGGCAGGCCGAGCACTGCGCGCGCCGCCGCCGGATCGAAGGCGGCGATCCAGCACGTGCCCAGCCCCATGCTCGCCGCGGCGAGGATCATGTGGTCCATGGCGATCGTCGCATCGACATCGCCGTAGTGCTTGCCGTCGATGCGACGCCAAGCGACGTCGGGCAGGGAGACGACGCCGAGAACGAGTGGCGCCTGCGTGAACCAGGCAGGGCGGTACACGCGGGCCAGCTCGGCCTCCCTGCCCTCGGTGTGCACGACGATCACACGGAACGGCTGGTGATTGGCTGCCGTCGGCGCCAGCCGCGCCGCCTCGAGCACGCGCCCGAGCGTCTCATCATCGACCGGGTCGGGCCGATAGGCCCGCACGCTGAACCGCGCCGCGATCGTCTCCATGACGTCCATGCATCCCCCTCCTGCTCGCGAACTAACGACGAATCTTCTCACCATCAATTATCTCGCCGGTGCAACGGAAGTAACAGACGCCCGCGCAACGGCGAGTCGGGGCACGTGCGCTAGACTGACCGCGTGATCAGCGTCATCGTCCTCACTCTCGACGAAGAGGTCCACCTGCCCGCCTGCCTTGTGGCACTGGCCGACCAGGCGCCGCATGAGCTGATCGTCGTCGACGGCGGCAGCGCCGATGGCACGGTCGAAATCGCGAGCGCCGCAGGCGCTCGCGTGATCGCATCCGAGCGCGGCCGCGCGAGGCAGGCGAATCGCGGCGCCGCCGCGGCCGCAGCTGACATCCTGCTGTTCGTCCACGCCGACACACGCCTCGCCCCGGGCGCACTCGAGCTCGTCGAGCAGACGCTTGCCGCCGATCCCAGCATCGTCGGCGGCTCGTTCACCATGCGCTTCGACGATCGCCACACGCTCTACCGCCTGTATGCCGTCTTTGGCGACCTTTACCACCGTCTGTCCAAGTCGCTCTACGGCGACCGCGGCATCTTCGTCCGGCGCCGTGCGTTCGAAGCGCTCGGCGGTTTCCGGCCGCTGCCGTTCATGGAGGACTACGAGCTCGGACGGCGCCTGCGGCGCCGCGGTCGCATCCGCATCCTGCGCCGGCCCGTGATGACCAGCGCGCGCGAGTTCCGGCGCCAGGGGCCGCTGATCCTCGGCGCCAAGGTCTGGGCGTGTCTGCTCGCCTACCGGTTGGGAGTCGCGCCGCAGCGCCTCCACCGCTTCTATTACGGCGACAACGGGAATGACGACGATCGAAAGAAGCCCGCATGACGATCCTTGCGAGCGCCGACGGCAGACGGCGCGCCGCGCTCGCCGCGGCGCGCATCTTCATGGGTCTGCTGTTCCTCAGCGTCTGGGTCTACAACCTGCAGCACGGCTATTACTGGACCTCCGGCTACGCCGACTTCGTGCGCATCTACGCCCACGACACGACGACGCCGCTGATGGCGGGCGTCCTCAACCACGTCGTCATCCCCCACGCCGCCATCTTCAGCAAGCTTCAGATGGTCACCGAGTTCGCGCTTATCGGTGTGCCGTTGACGATCGGCCTGTTCACCCCGGTTTCGGGCCTCATCGGCGCCTGCTTCGCCATCCCGCTCGGGCTCGCCGCGAACGGCAAACCCGGCGAGTGGTCGGGCACCTACATGATGATCGTTCTGCTGGTCCTGATGGCGGCGTTCACGCAGGCCGGGCGCACGTGGGGTGTCGACGCGCGGCTGGCGCGGCGCAACCCGCGCCCGCGCCTGCCGGTCTACTGAGGGCTCCGGGCCGGGTGAGCGGAAACGGGTCGAGACGGCAGGCTGTGGCCGTCGTCGCCCGGCGGCCGCAGCTGGGCGCCGTGAAGACGCGTCTGGCGAAGTCGATCGGCGACGATGCCGCGCTGGGCGTGTATCGAGAGCTGCTCGGCGGCACGCTGCGCAGTGCCGAGCAGCTCGCCGACGTCGAGCTCGTGCTGGCGCTGGCCGGCGAGCATGCCGGCGGCGGAATTGCAGCTCCGCCGCCCTCCCCGCCGGCCTCCGCTATCCTCGCCGATGAGGCCGTCGCCGTCCTCGCCGACCTCGGCCGCGACGGCGACGCGCAGACCGCCCGCTGGCGCGCGCTCCCGCAACGCGGCGTCCACCTCGGCGAACGGCTGGCGAACGTCTTCGCCGACCTGTTCGCCGACGGCATCGAGGCCGTGGCGATCGTCAACAGCGACAGCCCGGCGTTGCCGACAGAGTACCTGCGGCACGCGCTCGACCTGCTTGCCGCGCCTGAGCCGCCTGACGCGTCCGCCACGCCAGGCGCGCTCGACCTGCTCGTCGCGCCCGGCCAGGTCGTCCTCGGTCCGACGACCGACGGCGGCTACTACCTGATCGGCACCGACGCCGCCACGTGGCGCGCCCGCTCCGCCGAGATCAGCGACGCGCTCGCGAGCAGCCCGATGGGCTCCGCCGGGGCGCTCGTCCACACATCGCGAGCGGCGGAGGCGAGCGGCCTGACGGTGCGCTCCCTGCCGCTCTGGGCCGACATCGACGATGCCGCCGATCTGCCGCTGATGGAGCGGCTGGTGCGTCCCGACACGGCCATCGACCGGCCGCGCGGTGAACCGCTCGACTCCCTCCGCGAGATCTACCTCCACGTCACCAACCGCTGCGGCCTCTCGTGCCCGCACTGCTACAACCGTGCCAACCCGCAGGGGCCCGGAGAGATGACCACGGCCGAGTGGAAGCATGCCGTCGACCAGTGCGTCGCGCTGGGCGCGACGAGCTTCGTGATCATCGGCGGCGACCCCCTCCTGCGCCGCGACCTGCTCGAGATCGTCGACTTCATCACCGGCGTGCACGAGCGCAAGGTGCGCATCTTCTTCAATCG